>DATLXW010000169.1:0-7098 GCA_035575415.1 Methyloceanibacter sp.
CGCGTGGCGGCGATCAAGGCGCGAACCGGAAAACCGGTGATGAAGGCGGTTGGCATCGCCGAGGAGTCCGACATCGCCAAAGCCGCCCCCTTCGCCGCCAGCGCGAATTACGTGCTATTCGACGCCAAGGCGCCCATGGGCGCAAATCTTCCCGGTGGAAACGGCGTCGCCTTCGATTGGCACATGCTCAAAAATATGCGCGTGCCGTTCGCTCTTTCCGGCGGGCTCACGCCCGACAACGTCGTTGAAGCCATTCGCCTCACGGGGGCGGAGTTCGTCGATGTTTCCTCCGGCGTCGAGCGCGCCCCGGGGGATAAAGATCCGCAACTCGTGCGCCGTTTCGTCCGCGCCGCCAAGGCCGCGGCGCAAATTCGGGCCCGGGCGTCATGAGCGAACGCGCAGGACAAACCCAACTCAACACCTATCGCGCCGGCCCAGACGAGCGCGGCCATTTCGGCATCTATGGCGGCCGCTTCGTCGCCGAGACCTTGATGCCTTTGATCCTCGATCTCGAGCGCGCCTATAACGACGCCAAGGCCGATCCGAAATTCCAGGCCGAGATGGACGCGCATCTCGCCGCCTATGTGGGCAGGCCCTCCCCGCTCTATTGCGCCGAACGCCTCACCGCGCATTGCGGCGGCGCCAAGATCTATTTCAAGCGCGAGGAGCTCAATCACACCGGCGCGCACAAGGTCAACAACGTGCTCGGCCAGATCATGCTCGCCAAGCGCATGGGCAAGACGCGCATCATCGCCGAGACCGGCGCCGGTATGCACGGCGTCGCCACCGCCACACTGTGCGCCAAATTCGGTTTGCCCTGCATTATCTACATGGGATCGGTCGACGTCGCGCGGCAAAGGCCGAACGTGCTGCGCATGAAGATGCTCGGCGCCGAGGTCCGCGCCGTCGAGTCGGGTTCGAAGACGCTGAAAGATGCGATGAACGAAGCCTTGCGCGACTGGGTCGCCAATGTGCACGACACCTTCTATTGCATCGGCACGGTGGCTGGACCGCATCCTTATCCCGCCATGGTGCGCGACTTTCAGTCGATCATCGGCCGCGAGACGCGCGAGCAAATGCTGAGGGCCGAAGGCCGCCTGCCAGATTCGCTCATCGCCTGTATCGGCGGCGGCTCCAACGCCATGGGTCTGTTCCATCCTTTTCTCGACGAACCTCAGATCGAGATTTACGGCGTCGAGGCGGCGGGTCACGGTCTCGGCAGCGGCAAGCATGCGGCTTCCATCGCCGGCGGCAGGCCCGGCGTGCTGCACGGCAATCGTACCTATCTTCTGATGAACGCGGACGGACAGATCGAAGAAGCGCATTCGATCTCCGCCGGACTCGATTATCCCGGCATCGGGCCCGAGCACGCCTGGCTCAACGACGTGGGCCGGGTGAAGTTTCTCTCCGCGACCGATGACGACGCGGTTGCCGCCTTCCAGCTTTGCAGCAAGCTCGAGGGCATCATTCCCGCGCTCGAGCCCGCGCACGCGCTTGCCCGCGTCCTCGATCTCGCGCCGAAGAAGCCGAAGTCTCACCTGATGGTGGTCAATCTGTCCGGCCGCGGCGACAAGGATTTGGATTCCGTCGCCAACTATCTGAGCACCAGAACGCGAGAGACGAATTGATGATGCATCGTTTTTCCAAGCTTCAGATGAATGTGAGGCCCATGCCGTGAAGCGGACGCGGATCGATCGGAAATTTGCCGAGTTGAAGCGGGAGGGGCGCGCGGGGCTCGTCACCTTCACCACCGCCGGCGATCCCGACTACGACACTTCGCTTGCCATTCTCAACGCGTTGCCGAAGGCGGGCGCCGATATCATTGAGCTCGGCATGCCGTTTTCCGATCCCATGGCTGATGGACCGGCGATCCAGGCCTCCTCCCAGCGCGCTCTGGCCGCGGGCCAAACCATGAAGAAGACGCTCTCCATGGTTAAATCCTTCAGGGAAAAGGATAAAACGACGCCCCTGGTGCTAATGGGCTATTATAACCCCATATATGTCTATCCGGTGGAGCGCTTTGTCGCCGATGCAGTCGATGCGGGAGCCGACGGACTGATCGTGGTTGACGTGCCGCCAGAGGAGGATGCCGAGCTTCGCCCGGCCGCGGCGGCGGCCGGATTGAACTTCATCCGGCTCGCCACTCCCACCACGGACGCCAAACGCCTGCCCGCGGTGCTCGCGCATACGAGCGGATTCGTTTATTACGTTTCCATCGCCGGCATCACGGGGACGAAGGCGCCCGATCTCTCCGAGGTCGAAACGCATGTCGGGCGAATCAAGCGGCATACCGACCTGCCGATTGCGGTCGGCTTCGGCGTGAAGACGGAGGAGCAGGTGCGCGCGCTCGCCCGCATCGCCGAGGGCGTCGTGGTTGGCTCGGCGCTGGTCGCGGCCATTGCCCAGAGCCTGGACGAAAAGGGCGGGGCGACCCGCGCCACCGAGCCGAGCGTGTTGGGTTTGGTCGAACGCCTCTCCGCGGCGCTGCGTCATCCGGCCGAGGCGGCGGTTCCGTCGGCGTAGCTTTGTGCGATTTGACTCTTTGAGAGTTCTGTAGCCGTGAACTGGATCAACAACGTCGTCAGACCCAAGATCAGGAGCATCCTCCGCCGCAAGGAGATGCCGGAGAATCTGTGGGTCAAGTGCCCCGAGACGGGGCAGATGATCTACTACAAGGACCTCGAAGCCAATCAATTCGTCGTCCCGGGCTCGAACTACCATATGCGCATGTCGGCGAAGGCGCGCCTCAAGACGCTGTTCGACGGCGGCGAATACGAAACTTTGGCTCTGCCGGAGGTTCCCGTCGATCCCCTCAAATTCCGCGACGAGCGCCGCTACACCGACCGGCTCAAGGACGCGCGCAGCAAGACCGGCTTGCAAGATGCCGTCTTGGCCGGGGCCGGGCGCCTAGAAGGACAACGGGTCGTCGCCGCCGTGCAGGATTTCGATTTCCTCGGCGGCTCGCTCGGCACCGCCGCCGGCGAGGCAGTGATCGCCGCCATCCGCGCGGCGATAAAGCGCGGAACGCCCTTCATTCTGTTCGCGGCCTCCGGCGGCGCGCGCATGCAGGAGGGCATTCTCTCGCTGATGCAGATGCCGCGCACCACGGTCGCCGTGCAGGAGCTGCGCGAGGCGCGGCTTCCTTACGTCGTGGTGCTCACGCATCCGACCACCGGCGGCGTGACCGCTTCCTATGCCATGCTCGGCGACATCCATATCGCCGAGCCGGGCGCGCTCATCGGCTTCGCCGGCCCGCGCGTGATCGAGCAAACCATCCGCGAGCAGCTTCCGAACGGCTTCCAGCGCGCCGAATATTTACATGCGCACGGCATGGTTGACATGGTTGTGCACCGCCACCAGTTGCGCACCACTTTGGCCCGCATCTGCCACATCTTGACGCACAAGCGGCCCGGGCGCGAAGTGGCTCTCTCCGAACCTCTCGATGGCAAATTGGCCCGCGCGGCGCCTCCTTCCACCATTACCCTCTCCGGTAACGGCCTTGACACGGCGGCCGTTGAAGAAGAAGAGGCTTTGAAGGGCGGTGTGGGCAACGGTGCCAACCCGAACCCGCCGCAGAACATCTGAAGAGGCGCGAGGGATTGACCACATTGCCTTACAGCGACGGGCGCGCGGAAGCCCGCCCCCGCTTCGCCGCGAGCGCAACCTTGCTCGATCGGCTGAAGAAGCTGCACCCCCAATCCATCGATTTGTCGCTCGGCCGCATCGAGCGGCTGCTTGCGCGCCTCGGCCATCCTGAGGACAAGCTGCCGCCGGTGCTGCATGTTGCCGGCACCAACGGCAAGGGCTCGTTTCTCGCCTTCACCCGCGCCATCGCCGAAGGCGCCGGCAAGCGCGTGCATGTCTACACCTCCCCGCATCTCGTCAATTTCCACGAGCGCATCGTGCTCGCCGGCGCACACGGTTCAGCGCCGATCGCCGAAGATCATCTCGTCGATTGCCTCGCTCGCGCCGAAGCCGCCAATGAGGGCGAACTCATCACTTTGTTCGAAATCACCACGGCTGCGGCTTTTCTCGCCTTCGCCGAAACCCCAGCCGATCTGCTTCTGCTCGAGACCGGATTGGGCGGAAGGCTTGACGCGACCAATGTGGTGAAGAAGCCGCTCCTCACCGCGATCACTCCGATCTCGATCGACCATGTCTCTTTTCTCGGCGATACGGTCGCGCGGATCGCCGGCGAGAAGGCAGGCATCCTCAAGCCCGGCGTACCTTGCGTCGTCGGGCGGCAGGAGCGCGAAGCCCTCGACGTCATCGAGCGGCGTGCCGAGGACCTCAACGTCGCCCTTCACGTTGCCGGCCGCGACTTCGACATGTACGAGCAGCACGGCCGCCTGATCTTCCAAACGCCGGCGAAGCTGCTCGATCTTCCCCTGCCGCGGCTCAAAGGACGGCATCAAATCGACAATGCGGGCACGGCGATTGCCGCCGCCGGCCTCCTCTTCGGCGATGCGCTTCCAGCGGGCGCGCTCGACTTTGGGTTGACCCATGCCGAATGGCGGGCGCGCATGGAGCGCCTCGGCCCTGGTGCGCTTTATGCTTATGTGGGAGAAGGCACGGAAATCTGGCTCGATGGCGGCCATAACCCCGCCGGCGGACAGGTCGTCGCTCACGCGCTCGCCGAGCTTGACGAGCGCGTGCCGCGCCCCGTGCATCTTGTCTACGGGATGATGGAGACGAAGGACGCCCACGCCTTTATCGCGCCGTTCAAGGGACTCGTCGAGCGTGTCTATACCGTGCCGATTCCCGACGAGCCGAATGCCTTCGACGCCGAGTCGCTTGCCGAGATCGCCGAGGCTGAAGGATTCGATGTGGTGGCCTGCGAAAGCGTACCGGATGCGCTGATGCGATCGCGCGCAGCCCTTAACGAGCCGGGACGCGTGCTGATTTGCGGCTCGCTTTACCTTGCGGGCCACGTGCTCAAGCTGCACGGATAAGCGAGAAGTTTAGGCGCTGGCGGCGACGGTGCCGTTGATCCAGGCGGCGAGATGGTTCTTGGGATAAGCGCCCTTCAGCGTGCCGGCCACTTCGCCGTTCTTGAACAGGATGAGGGTTGGAATCGCGCGGACATTGTAGAAGGACGGGGTACGCGGATTCTCATCGATATTCAGCTTGGTGATTCGCACCTTGCCGTTGAGTTCCTTCGCGATCTCTTCCAGTGCGGGCGCAATCTGCCGGCAAGGCCCGCACCATTCAGCCCAAAAATCGACGACCACCGGGGTCGGAGATTTCAGCACCTCGGCCTCGAACGTGTCGTCGGAAACCTTTTCAGTCGCCATTTTTTTCTCCTCAACGGCGCCTGCGTTCCGCAGAGGCCGGTCTATGGTTCAGGGCGGAAACTAGGTGCGCGGTCCAGTGCCGTCAAGGCTTGCGCAACCGGCGAGCAAACGCGCTTCCGCCTCATCAAGCGAAGTTGATGGGATGGGCATGAGGCGGGGACCGTCCGTCCACAGAAGCGCGGCGTGCAGGCCTCGCCCCGGGTAGAGGCGCTTGAGCGCCAGGCGATAGGCGGCAAGCTGGTCGATATAGGCTGGAGCGACCTCCTCGACCGTCTCTGGCGGTGGCCGATTCGTCTTGTAGTCGAGGACGAGCAGTCTTCCGTCCGCCACCACCAACCGGTCGATCCGGCCTTCGAGGTCGTAGTGTCCGATTCGAGCCACGATTGGCACTTCGGCGATGCTGCCCGGACAGAACAGTGGCGCGAAAGTCGCATCCGTGACGATGGCAAGCGTCTCCATCACGATCTCCTCGCGAAGCTCCTGCGACAGCTCCGCGCCGCGCGCCGCAACGAAGAGGCGCGCGGCCCGCTCCTGCGCCTCGGGCTCGACCTCCGGCAGGTGCTGCAACAGCGCATGCATCAATCTCCCGCGCGCATAGCGTTTGTTGGCACTGAGCGCGAGCGGGCCGAGCGGCGCTTGTTCCGGACCGAGTGCCTCCACGCCGCCTTCGACGCCGGGGGCGAGACGCGAGGGCGCGAGTTTCGCTCTCGCCCTCTCCGTCGGCGCAGGCTTGCTCGCCCAATCCGGCAACGGTTTCGGTGCCGGCTGCTTCGCGGCGCCCTGAACGCCCTCCACGGCTTTCGTCTGCGGGCACTCCATGCGGCGCACCGAATGGCCGCTGCCGTCCGTCGCCCGCGTCAGATGCGGGCCGAGCCCCTTCTCTATGAGGTCGTACCAACAATTTTTGTCGCGGCTACGCTGTCCCTCCCAGCCGCAAATGTAGAGCCGGTCCTCCGCGCGCGTCATGGCGACATAGAGCAAGCGGTTATGTTCCTGGCCATCCGCTTGCTTGGCGGCCTCCTTTGCGGGGGCGATGGCGGTTAGACCGTGCTCCCCGCTCGGAGGCCACAACAGATGAGCCGCTGCGCCCGGCGCTTCGCCCGCACGCGGCAGGGAGAAAATGCGCGGACCTTGCGGTCGGGGCCCCGTGCAGGTGTCGGGCAGGAACACGATCGGCGCTTGCAGGCCCTTGGCGCCGTGCACGGTCATGATGCGAACCTCGTCGCGGCCCTGCTCCATGTCGCGCTTGATTTCGACGTCGCCGGCGCGGAGGTGATTCACGAATCCCTGCAAGGAGGGCGCGGCCTCGCGGTCATAAGCAAGCGCCCGATCGAGAAATTCGTCGATCGCCTCCGCCGCTTCCGGCCCGAGCCTTCCGAGCATTGCCTTGCGCATGCGCTGGCCGTCGGCGCCGAGCAGCTCGGAGAAGAACTCGTAAGGCGGGAGATAATCGGCGCGTGAGAGCCAGCGCGACAGGAGCGCTTCCGCCTCGGCGAAGCGCGGGTCCGTTGCTGCCTTCACCTTGAGCGCCTCCCAAAGCGATCCCTTGCGGCCGTAAGCGAGCGAGAACAGGGCATCGTCGTCGAGCCCGAACAAAGGCGACTTCAAGACCACGGCGAGCGCCAGATCGTCGTTCGGCATCAGCAGGACGTCAGCGAGCGCCACGAGGTCCTGCACCGCGAGCTGATCCATTAGCAGCATGCGGTCCGCGCCTGCGACTGGGATCTGCGAGCGCTTCAGCGCGCGGATCATCGGCGTGGTGAAAGGATCGCGCCGACGGACGAGGATGAGGATGTCGCCGGGG
>DATLXW010000170.1:0-19824 GCA_035575415.1 Methyloceanibacter sp.
TAGCCGGCATGAACCGCCTCGCCGTCGCCGCTGGCTTCGGTGTGCAGCGGATCACCGTCAGCGGCAAGGTTCACACCACCGATGCTGTTATCACTGCCGCGCTAGGCGCCGGCCCCGACACCATGATGCTCGGTTTCGACACCGACGCCGCCAAAGCGCGCCTCGAAGCCGTGCCCTGGATCAGACACGCTCAGGTGATGCGGCTTCTGCCGTCGACTCTGCAAGTGATGGTCGAGGAACGCAGCCCCTATGCGATCTGGCAGAGCAAGGGGCAGACCTATGTCGTCGACGACGAGGGCGTAGTGCTCGCCCCTGCCTTGCGCGACGCCTATCCGAATTTGCCGTTCGTCGTTGGCGAGGGTGCCGGCAAGCATGCGGCGGAATTGTTCGGCGAGCTTGCATCCCACGGCGAGCTTCAACGCAACCTGCTTGCCGCCATCCGCGTGGGCGACCGCCGCTGGACGCTGAAGCTGATCTCCGGCCTCGAGATCATGCTGCCCGACGACAATATCGCCGAGGCACTCGCCTCGCTCGAACGGCTCGACCGCGAGCGCGGCGTCTTGAAGCGCGATATCGCCGCCGTCGATCTCAGGCTGCTCGACCGTGTGACGGTGCGTCTGCGGCCGAATATGGCGCCGGATGCGCATGAGGAGACTCCTCAAACGGAAGTGCCGACGGCGAGTACCGAGACCAACAAGGGCAAAACCTAAAGCCAGGGGGAGTTGAGGGCAGGGGGATGGGATACACCACGACGATCAGGAGCAAGCGCCAGCGCATCGTGGCCGCGCTCGACATCGGCACGAGCAAGATTTGCTGCCTCATCGCCAAGACGTTGCCCGCGCCGGATTGGTTCGAAGGCAAGGGCGAAGCCGTCCAATTCGAGGTGCTGGGCTTCGATCACACCCGTGCCGAAGGCTTGAAGGCGGGCATGGTCGCGCATCTCGACAGCGCCGAGGCTTGCATCCGCTCCGCCGTCGACGCCGCCGAGCGCATGGCCGGGGTGACCGTCGAGGAGGTGCATGTCTCCGTCACCTGCGGCCGCCTCAAGAGCGAAAGCTTCTCCGCCAGCATCGCCCTTCCCTCAGGCAGCGTGCGCGAGGAAGACGTGGCGCGCCTGCTCGCCGGGGGCAGGCAATATGCCGGCCGCGACAAACGCACCGTCTTGCATGCCCTCCCGCTCAGTTACCGGCTCGACGAGAACGCCGGCATCAGCGAGCCAGGAGGCATGTGCGGGGAACGGCTTTCGGTCGATCTGCACGCCGTCACCGCCGACGAAGTGGCGATGCGCAACATCATGCTCTGCGTGGAGCGCTGCCATCTCGGCGTGGCAAGTTTGGTCGCCGCGCCTTACGCGAGCGCGCTGTCGGTCATTACTCCGGATGAAGCGAAGCTCGGCGTCGCCTGCATCGATTTCGGCGCCGGCACCACCACCCTTTCCGTGTTCGTCGACGGACATTTCATCCACGCCGATGCGATCGCGCTCGGCGGCAACGGCATCACCACCGACATCGCCCGCACGCTGTCGGCGCCGCTCGATTTCGCCGAACGGCTCAAGACGCTGCACGGCAGCGCGTTCGCAACCATCTCCGACGAGCGCGAGATTATTACCTACCCGTCCGTGGGCGGCCAGCCGCAGCCGAGTTTGAATCAAATCACCAAGGCGCAGCTCGCCGTGATTATCCGCCCTCGCATCGAAGAAATCCTGGATCTGATGCGGCGAAGGCTCGCCGCGAGCGGGCCGGCCGCCGAGGTCACCCAGCATTTGGTGCTTACCGGAGGCGGCAGCCAGCTTACCGGGCTTCCCGAACTGGCCGCCAATATGTTCGGACGCCCGGCCCGACTCGGCCGCCCGCGCTCGATGCGCGGCCTGCCGGCGGTGGCGGCTGCCCCGGACTTCGCCGCCGGCATCGGACTGCTCTTGCACTGGGCGCGCGGCGACGAGAGGCAAGCCGCGCGCTCCGAACAGCGTTTCTTGGGTACGGGTACCGGGTACTTCGCCAAAGTCGGCGAATGGATAAGAGACAATTTTTGATCACGGGCTCTGCAAAGCGCATCGAGAGGAAGCGCTGGATTGGGCCGGAGCGAAGACATGAAGGATCGGAATGACGCCATGACCATCAACCTCAGAGTTCCTGATCTGACCGAACTCAAGCCGCGCATCACCGTATTCGGTGTCGGCGGCGCCGGGGGCAATGCCGTCAACAACATGATCGCCTGCGGGCTCAAGGGCGTGGAATTCGTCGTGGCGAACACCGACGCGCAAGCCTTGATGAGCTCGAGCGCGGAGCGCCGCATCCAGATGGGTGCCAACGTCACCGAGGGGCTGGGCGCCGGGTCGAAGCCGGAAATCGGCGCCGCCGCGGCGGAAGAAGCCATGGCGGACATCAAGGCGCACCTCGTCGGCTGCCACATGGTTTTCATCACCGCCGGCATGGGCGGCGGCACTGGCACCGGCGCCGCGCCGGTAATCGCGCGCGCCTCGCGCGAGGAGGGCATTCTCACCGTCGGCGTCGTCACCAAGCCGTTTCAGTTCGAAGGGGCGCGGCGGATGCGGGCGGCCGAGGCAGGCATCGAGAATCTGCAAAAATATGTCGATACGCTGCTGATCATTCCCAATCAGAACCTATTCCGCGTCGCCAACGAGAAGACCACCTTCACCGACGCCTTCGCCATGGCCGACGACGTGCTGCGCGCCGGCGTCTCTTGCATTACCGACCTGATGGTGAAGGAAGGCCTGATCAATCTCGACTTCGCCGACGTGCGCACCATTATGGCCGGCATGGGCAAGGCGATGATGGGCACCGGCGAAGCAAGCGGCGAGCGGCGTGCGCTCGAAGCGGCGGAAGCGGCGATTTCCAATCCGTTGCTCGACGATGTTTGCATGAAGGGCGCAAGCGGCTTGCTCGTCTCCATTACCGGCGGCAACGATCTCACGTTGTACGAGGTCGACGAAGCCGCAAGCCGCATCAGGGCCGAGGCCGATCCCGATGCCAACATCATCGTCGGCGCCACATTCGACGACGAGCTCGACGGTCGTATCCGCGTCTCGGTGGTAGCCACGGGAATCGGCGTGACGCCTGAGGCGGCGAAGGCCATGATCGAGCCGCAGCGCCAGGCCACGATGCAAGAGCGAACCAGGCTCAGCGAACGCCTGGCCGGCCTGAGCGCGCTGCCGTCCGCGCCGGTCGATCTCGACGAACCGAGCCTCGTGCTCGGCAAGCACGAGATGGTGAAAGAGGCGCCGGTTTGGCGCGGGCCCGGCAATGTGACGATCGAGAAGCGGCCGAGTCAGGTCGCAGGGCTCAGTCTGCCGATCGGTGCCCAGCAGAAGCAGGCGCCGCAAGCGCCCCGGTCTTTCCAGCCGCAACCGCCAAGCACGGTCAAACGCCCTGTGCGCCGCATGCCGAGCTTGGAGGAATTGCCCATCGTCGCCCAAAACGAGATCAAAGCGCAGGCGGGCCGGGCGCCCGACGTGGGACTGGCCGCACAGAAGAAAAAGGTCGGATTCCTTGAGCGCCTCGCCAATGTCGGGCGGTTGCGCAAGGAACCTGAGGCTGAGATTGCGGTCAAGCGCGAGCCGGAATTCGGTCAGAGAACGCCCGTCGCGCCGGAGGCGTCGAAACCGCAGATCGCTCGGCCGCAAACCCACTCGCAGACCGTCCCGAAGGGGACCAATATCGAGCGTCCGCGCGGCGAGCTGGAACCGCTCGCGCTCAAGCGCAGCGAACCGCAGCGGAGAAACGTCGCGGCGGAAATGGAGGAGATGGCCGCCGAATCAGGCGCCGACGACGACCTCGAGATTCCCGCTTTTCTGCGCCGCCGGGCGAACTAGGCGAAAGTCGCGGCGGTAACCATAAGGACCGACGAAAACCTGCAAAGGCAAAATTACTGTAAAAAATCAAATAGTTATGAGGCAACCGGGCTCGTAATAGAGTGAAAGAAACCGTGATTTGTCGCTTGGAAATGCGAGCGTTAAGGTTCTTCAAAGGTTGATTGGAAGGACCAGAAAAAGGCACACGCAGGACCGAGGGGAAAGCGGTCTTAAAGTGCTGGGAAGCGCCAATCAATGGGGGGCTCGGGGCTTGATCCCGAGCAAAAGTAGGGAACTCAAAGACGGCGCGGGGGCCGACGGGGGCTATGAGGGGTTTCATAGGGGCACGGCAAACGACGCTTGCCGCCGAGATCTCACTTAACGGCACTGGGGTACATAGCGGAGCGCCGGTCTCCCTTACCCTCTGTCCTGCCGATGCCGACACCGGCATCCGCTTTATTCTTTACAACGGCCACGCCGAAGGGACCGAAATCATCGCCGACCAGCGCTCGCTGGCCGGCGTAACTTTGTCCACAGTGCTGAGCGACGGTAACGGCGCCGCGGTGGCGACGGTCGAGCATCTGCTTGCGGCGCTGCGCGGCTTAGGTGTCGACAATGCCCTGATCGAGATCGATAACCCGGAAGTGCCGATCCTGGATGGCAGCGCTGCTGGCTTTGTGGATGCGATCGATGAAGTCGGCCTTGCCGAACTTGATGCGCCGCGCCGCTATCTCAAGGTGCTAAAGCGCGTTTGCGTGGAAGAGGCGGGCGCTTTCGGCGAGCTTCGTCCGCATAACGGCTTCCACATCGATGTCGAGATCAATTTCGACACGCCGCTGATCGGGACCCAGCGCCTCGAACTCGACCTCAACCCAGGTTCTTTCCGCCGTGAGCTTGCTCGCGCCAGGACCTTCGGCTTCATGAGCGATGTTGAGCGGCTGTGGGCCGCCGGCCTTGCCCTTGGCGCCTCGCTCGAAAACACTGTGGCCATCGGCGATGACCGCGTCATCAACCGCGAAGGCCTGAGATTCCCCGACGAATTCGTCCGCCACAAAGCGCTCGACGCGGTGGGCGATCTCGCTCTCGCCGGCGCGCCGATCCTCGGCGCGTTCCGCTCGCAGCGTGGCGGTCACCGATTGAATGCGCTCGTGCTCAAGGCGCTGTTCGCCGATGCCGACGCTTGGACCATGGTCGAAGCCCCGCGTTACCGCGAGGTTCGCCATGCCGAGCTCAGCCATCGGCTGGCTGCCGCCAACTTCGCCGCCGAACGCAGCTAGGCGAGCTTCAGCCCTTCGAATCGGCTTCGCATCGCCGCGACCAAGCGCTAATCGCCCCGTCCGCTTGCGTCTGGCCGCCTATCCGTCGCCGTAAGAACGGGGAAATGGGCAAAAAAACACCATAATCCGCTAGTTGGCTGCATAGAGCTGCGCTAGCGTCCGGTCCAACGGCCGAGGGTTCGTTGTTGCGCGCGAAGAGGGGCGTCGTGAGGGGTTTAATGACCGCGCAGGTGGAGCGAGAGGCGGTGGGGCGCGGGCTTGTTGCCAAGTCCCTGGGGCTGGCCTGTGTGATTCTTGCGGCAAGTCTGCTCGGCGGATGCGGCAGCACCCTGTTCGGGGGCAAGACCGAAGAGGTCGTCAACAACGATCCGCCTGACGTCATCTACCAGAAGGCCGAGAAGCTTGCCGACCAGGGCAAGTTCAAGGATGCCGCCCGCGCTTACGAGGAGGTGGACATCAATCACCCCTATTCGCCGGAAGCGCGGCGCGCCATCGTCATGGCGGCCTACGCTTATTACAAGGGCGGCAAATATGACGAAGCCATCAGCGCCGCCGACCGTTACTTGACGCTGCATCCGGGCACGCCGGAATCCGATCTCGCTCAGAACATTATCGGCATGTCCTATTACGACCGTGTGCTCGATCCGAAGCGCGACCAGAGCAATGCCCGCAAAGCGCTTGCCGCCTATGAGACGCTGCTGCAGCGTTATCCGGAGTCGCGCTACGCCGCCGAAGCCACCAACCGCACCCGCATCCTGCGCGATCTCCTGGCGGCAAGCGAGATGACCGTCGGACGCTGGTATCTGCGCCACAACAATTACCTCGCCGCCATCAACCGCTTCAGAGTCGTGGTCACCGACTATCAGACCACCGAACAGGTCGAAGAGGCCTTGATGCGACTCACCGAGGCCTATATGGCGTTGGGCATCGTCAACGAGGCGCAAACAGCCGCCGCAGTGCTCGGTCACAACTTCCCGGACAGCAAGTGGTACAGCCACGCCTACGCCCTTCTCGGGAAACGCGGTCTCCAGCCCAAGGAGCACGAAGGGTCTTGGATCACCGAGACCTGGAAGAGCGACGGCAGGCCCGCCTAGTCCAGCTTTTCCCATGCTTGCAACCCTGTCGATCCGCGACATCGTCCTGATCGACAAACTCGATCTCGACTTCGGTCCCGGCCTCTCGGTGCTCACGGGCGAGACCGGCGCCGGCAAATCGATCCTGCTTGACGCACTATCGCTGGCGATCGGCGGCCGTGGCGACGCCTCGCTCGTGCGCCGCGGAGCGAGCCAAGGCCAAGTAACGGCCGTCTTCGAGGTCCCGCGCGATCACCCCGTTTTCGCCCTGCTCGCCGAAAACGGGATTGCCGCCGAGGATGCGCTGATCCTGCGCCGCATCCAGAGCGCCGACGGCAGAAGCCGCGCCTTCATCAACGACACCAGCGTCGGCGTGCAGCTTCTGCGCCAAGTGGGCGCTGCGCTTGTGGAAATCCACGGCCAGCATGACGACCGCGCTCTGATCGATCCGGCCGGGCACCGCGCTCTCGTTGATGCTTTCGGCGGCCTCATCGGCGAGGCGGCGCGCGTGGCAGAGGCTTATGCCCGCTGGCAGGACGCGGAGGCCGCTTTTGCACGGCACGAACAGACGATCGCGGCCTCTCGCGCCAACCTGGATTATCTCAGCCATGCGCTCGAAGAACTTCGTGCGCTTGACCCGCAGCAAGGTGAGGAGGAAGCGCTTGCCGGACGCCGGCAATTGATGATGAACGCGGAAAAGATCGCCGCCGAGCTTGCCGAGGCGCTCGACGCGCTTTCCGGCGAAGGCACGAGCGGAGCCCGGCTTGCTGCGGCCCTGCGGCGAATCGAGCGCCAGTCGGGCGCGGCGCCTGCGCTTCTTGTCCCGGTTGCAGAAGCGCTCGAAAAAGTTCTCGCCGAGACCGAAACAGCGCGGGCGAAGCTCGAAGCGGCGATTCGCGCCACCGCCTTCGAACCCAATGAACTCGAACGTGCGGAGGAGCGGCTATTTGCGCTGCGTGCCCTTGCGCGCAAGCACAGGGTCGCCGTGGACGATCTGCCGGCCGTTGCCGAAAAGCTCGCGACCGAGCTCGCCGGTATCGAGCGGAGCGAGACGAAAAGCGCCGAACTTGCTGAAGCCGTGAATGCCGCCCGGAAAGACTACGAAACGAAGGCACTTGCTTTGAGCAAAGCCCGTAAAGAAGCGGCCAAGCGGCTAGACGGCGAGGTGATGGCCGAACTCGCTCCGCTCAGACTGGAAAAAGCCCGCTTCGTCACCAATATCGAGTCAGTCGATCTTGCATCCGGCGGTCCAAGCGGGATCGACCGCGTCGCCTTTTATGTCGCCGCCAACCCTGGAACCGAGCCGGGCCCGCTGATGAAAGTCGCCTCGGGCGGCGAATTGGCGAGGTTCATCCTCGCGCTGAAAGTCGTGCTCGCCTCCCGCGGCTCCGCCCCGACCCTGATTTTCGACGAGGCCGATGCAGGGGTGGGGGGCGCCACGGCGGCTGCGGTCGGCGAGCGCTTGGCGCGTCTTGCCGCCGATGTGCAAGTCTTGGCCGTCACCCACGCGCCGCAAGTGGCGGCGGTGGCGAACGGCCATCTGCTCATCGCCAAAGAGCCCGTGCGCGGCCCGAAAGGTGAGGCCATGGCGACCCGCGTCGCGGTGCTAGAAGGCGAGCGGCGCCGCGAGGAAATTGCGCGTATGCTTGCCGGGCAGACTATAACCGACGAGGCGCGCAAAGCCGCCGAGCGGCTGATGAGCCGCTCCGCATGACCGGCCATGAGCAAGGCTAAAGTAAAGAAGAAGCCGGAGGATAAGGATTCCCTTCGGCTAAAGCCTGTGGACCGATTGACCGAAAGGGAGGCGGAGGTCGAACTTGCGCGCCTGGCGGCCGAGATCGCCCATCACGATGAGCTTTACTACCGCAAGGACGCGCCGGAGATCTCCGACGCCGAATATGATGCCTTGCGCGCCCGCAACGACCAGATCGAGGCGCGCTTCCCGCATCTCGTGCGCGATGACAGCCCGTCGCTCAGGGTTGGTGCCGCGCCGGTCGAAGCCTTCGGCAAGGTGCGGCACGCCGTGCCGATGCTGTCCCTCTCCAACGTGTTCAACGAAGAGGAGGTAAGGGATTTTCTCGACCGCGTTGCGCGTTTCCTTGGCCTCCCCTCCGCCGAGGGCCTCGCTTTCACCGCAGAGCCCAAAATCGACGGGCTTTCCATTACTTTGCGCTACGAAGGCGGCAGGTTGGTGCAAGGAGCGACCCGCGGGGACGGCTATGAAGGCGAGAATGTCACCGCCAATGTTCGCACCATCAAGGACATCCCCGAGCGTGTGACGGCGAAGAATTTCCCCGAGCTATTCGAGGTGCGCGGCGAGATTTATATGAGCCGCTCCGCTTTTGCCCGGCTCAACGACGAACAGGCAAAGCGCGGTGAGCGCCTCTTCGCCAATCCGCGCAACGCGGCGGCGGGTTCTCTGCGCCAGCTCGATCCGTCGATCACCGCCAAGCGGCCCTTGCGCTTCTTTGCCTATGGCTGGGGCGAGGTCACGACGCTGCCGGCCGAAACGCAGTGGGATGCCTACCAACTTCTGCGCGCCTGGGGCTTCCCCTTAAATCCGCTAATCAGGCTCACCCACTCGGTCGAGGAAATGCTTGCAACCTATCGCGATATCGAGAGCGGGCGTGCCGGTCTCGATTACGACATCGATGGCGTGGTCTACAAACTCGACCGCCTCGACCTCCAGCGGCGTCTCGGTTTCGTCTCGCGCTCGCCGCGCTATGCGGTGGCGCACAAATTCCCCGCCGAAAAGGCCACCACTATCCTGCGCGATATCGAGATTCAGGTGGGTCGCACCGGCGCGCTGACCCCCGTAGCCAAGCTCGAGCCGGTGACCGTCGGCGGTGTCGTAGTGCAAAATGCGACTCTTCATAACGAAGACGAAATCGCGCGCAAGGACGTGCGTATCGGCGATACGGTGATCGTGCAACGCGCCGGCGACGTCATTCCGCAAATTCTCGGCGCGGTTCAAGAAAAGCGTCCTAAGGCCGCGAAACGATTCGTCTTTCCGCATGTTTGTCCGGCTTGCGGCAGCCGGGCCACGCGCGAGATCAATCCAAATACCGGCAAGGAGGACGCCGTCAGGCGCTGCAGCGGCGGGCTGATCTGTCCGGCGCAACGGGTCGAGCGGCTCAAGCATTTCGTGTCCCGCAATGCCTTCGACATCGAAGGTCTTGGCGAGAAGCGAATTCAGGAGCTTTATGACGACAAGATCATCCAGTCGCCGCCCGATATTTTCACGCTCGCCGAACGCGACAAGCAAGCCGCCGCGAAGCTTGCCGAGCGGGAAGGATGGGGTGAAGTCTCGGTGCGAAAACTTTTCAATGCGATCGAGGCGCGGCGCCGTATCAGACTCGACCGCTTTATCTATGCGCTCGGCATTCGCCATGTGGGCGAAACCACGGCGCGGCTGCTTGCGCGCCATTACGGCAGCGCCGAAGCCTTCCTCAAAGCGATGCGCGCTGCGGCCAAGAACAGAGAAAGTGAAGCCTTCGTTGAACTCGACAATATCGAGGGCATCGGTCCGACCGTCGCGGCGGCCATCGCCGATTTCTTCGCCGAGCCGCACAATATCGAGGTGGTCGAGGCGTTGTTAAGGGAGGTGACTCCCGAGCCGCTTGAGGCTGTCGACCACGCCTCGCCGATTTCCGGCAAGACCGTCGTCTTTACGGGCACGCTCCAGCGCATGACCCGTTCCGAAGCCAAGGCCAAGGCCGAGCGGCTCGGCGCCAAGGTGGCTGGTTCCGTCTCCAAGAACACCGACTATGTGGTGGCCGGACCGGGGGCCGGCTCGAAGCTTAAAAACGCCGAGACCCTCGGCATCACGGTGCTGAGCGAAGACGACTGGTTGAAGCTGATCGATTGACACGGAAACACGGAAACACTAACTTCGTGCCAATGAAGAACGTCACCATCAGCCTTAAGGAAGATGTCGCTCGGTGGGCCCGGGTGAAAGCGGCCAAAGAAGACAAAAGTTTGTCTCGCTTTCTAGCCGATAAGCTTGAAGCGGAGATGAAGCACGAGGCTGAATATGAGGCGGCGCGTAAACGCTTCGCCTCGATCAAACCCGTCAGGCTAAGGGAACCTGACGAGAAGTTGCCCACACGCGACGAACTCTATGACCGCAAGATATTTCGCCGATAGCAACGTTCTTGTTTATGCGCGCGATACTACTGAAGAAACGAAACGACGCCGCGCTTCGCTCTGGCTCGATCATTTATGGGACGAGCGCAGCGGCCACCTGAGTTATCAGGTGCTCAGCGAGTGCTATTCAATACTGACCCGGAGACGCGGCATGCGCCCTACTGAAGCGCGGGGTTATGTCGAAAGTTTCCTGGCTTGGCAACCCCTTGTCATCGATGGAAACCTGTTTGCGCGCGCGTGGGAGACGCAAGATCGTTTTGGCTTGAACTGGTGGGATTGTCTGATCGTTGCTGCCGCGCGCGCCCGCGAATGCGCATATTTGTTGACCGAGGATCTCCAGCACGGGCAAGACCTCGAGGGGATAACTGTGCTCAATCCATTCGAAGCCGCGCCGAGCGAAGTCGGTTAGACGCGCGGCTCATCCATATTTCAGTTTCATCGCCAGAATGGCGAGCGCGAGCGCGAGCGTGATCGCATTCGAAATGATGATGGGCCAGTTCGAGATCAACACGCCGAACAGAAGCCAGAGCGCGACCCCGGTGGCGAAAGCCACATACATATGCAGCGAGATGGCGCGCGTATCTTTGTAGCGGATGATGTGCAGCGCCTGCGGCAAAAAGGCCGCGGTGGTGAGCGTGGCCGCGGCTCCCGAAACGAGAATCTCGATCGACATCGGTTAGCCGATCGGTGCCGTGGCCTGGCGCAGCCAGACCCTGTCGTCGCTCAAGAGCAAAGGCTCGATCTCGCGCCGCACCCGGGCGTGGTAGGCGTTAAGCCAGGCGAGTTCGAAAACAAGAAGCAGCTTCGGCTCGATCAGCCGCCGGTCGAACGGGACGAGGGTCAGCGTCTCGAAGCCCATCATTTCGCGAGTGCCGCCCGGGATCGGCTCGGGCGGCGTCACCAATACGAGAGTCTCCAACCGGATTCCGTAATGTCCCTCGCGGTAATAGCCGGGCTCGTTGGACAGGATCATGCCGGGCTGAAGCTCGACTGTACCGAAGCGCGACAGCCGCTGCGGTCCTTCATGCACCGAAAGATAACTGCCGACGCCGTGTCCCGTGCCGTGGTCGAAATCGAGCCCGGCATTCCAGAGCGGTCGCCGCGCGAAGGGATCGAGATCCTGACCGCGCGTGCCTTTCGGGAAGCGCGCCGTGGCGATGGCGATATGCGCTTTCAGCACCAGCGTGTAATGCCGCCGCATCTCCGCCGTCGGGCTGCCGATGGCGATAGTGCGCGTCACGTCGGTGGTGCCCTCGCGATATTGCCCGCCCGAATCGACGAGGTAAAGTCCGTTGCCTTTGAGCGTCTGCCTGTTCTTGGTTGTGGGCCGGTAATGCACGACCGCCCCGTTCGGACCCATGGCCGAGATCGTGTCGAAGGCGATGTCCTTGAGCTGGCCGGACTCGCGCCGGCACTCTTCCAGTTTCATGGCCGCGTCGATTTCGTCGATCTTCCCCGTCGATTCCATCTCGTCGAGCCAGGCGAGAAAGCGCGCCATGGCGACGCCGTCGCGCGCATGCGCCGTGCGCGCCCCTTTGATCTCGGTTGCGTTCTTGACGGCTTTGGGCAGGATGCAAGGATCCTGGCCGGCGACGAATTGGACGCCGGCGGCTTTCAACACCTGAGCGAAGCGGATCGGCGCCGTTTCCGGATCGAGGCGCACCCGGGCACCGGTTTGTGCCATCTGCTGCAGACGATCCAACAACGCCGCTGGATCGGCTAACTCGGCCACGTCGCGCAATTCGCCCTTCACATTGTCGCCGACCTTGGCGGGATCGATGAACAATGTCGGACGTCCATTCGCGGGCACGATCGCATAGGCGAAGGCGACCGGCGTGTGCTTCACGTCGCCGCCCCTGATGTTGAACAGCCAGGCGATGGAGTCGAGCAGCGTAAGCAGAACCGCGTCGGCATTCTCCTCTTTGAGGACGTTCTGCACGTCGCGAATCTTTTCTTGCGCGCTGCGTCCGGCATATTCCAGGCCGTGGGGTACGATCTGCGCCGATGGCGCCTTCGGCCGGTCGTGCCACAGCGCATCGATCGGATTGTTATCGACCGGCGTGAGCTTGATGCCGGATTTCGACAGCGTTTCGGTCAATCGCTCGATTTCGCGGATCGTATGCAGATTGGGGTCGTAGCCGACCGAAGCGCCCTTGCTCAGATGCTCGGCAATCCAGCTCGACGGTTTTGCCTCCGGTGTCTGATGCACCTCGAACAGCGCCGGATCGGTTTGCGCGCGCGCCTGCAGAATGTAGCGGCCATCGACGAAGAGCGCCGCCGCCTTGTCGAGCACGACGGCGACCCCGGCCGAGCCGGTGAAGCCGGTGAGCCATGCCAGCCGCTCCGCCGAGGGGGCGAGGAACTCGTTCTGGTGCTCGTCGCTGTGGGGAACGAGAAAGCCTTTCAGCCTTCGCGACTTCAGTTCCCTCTGCAACGCTTTCACCCGCTCGCCGCTTACGGCCGGGGAGCTGACGTCATCGAAGATTTGATACATGGCCGGCTCTTGTAAACGCAAAACTCCGTCGCGATCAATCGCGCCTGGCGCGAAAACTGCGGCGCGTTATCACCAAGGTCGTCCACCCATCGAGAATGATTCGCTTTTCCATAACGAAACCGTGGGCGCGGAAGCGCGCCTCGATGGCGGGCGCCTGCGCTTGGGTAAGTCCGGAGAGAACGGCCACGCCCTGAGAGCGTAGATGCCGTGCGCATGCCGGCGCAAGCTCATAAAGCGCGCGTTCGAGCAGATTGGCGCAAATGAGGTCGGCCTTGAGGCGGCGGAGAGAAGGATGGGCGAAGCCCTCCGCCTCGATCGCACTGACGAGCGTTCCGGCGCAATTTTTCCGCGCATTCTCTCTGGCGGTGGCGACGGCGACGGGATCGTTGTCGCTGGCGAGGACCTTGCGCTTGAGCGCGTTGGCGGCGGCGATGGCGAGTATGCCGGTGCCGGTGCCAAGGTCGAGTAGCCGGCGCGGAGAGTGGCGCTTAAACAGCGCGTCGAGTGCGAGCAGGCAGCCGCGCGTCGAGGCGTGATGGGCGGTGCCAAAGGCCTGCGCGGCATCGATCTCGATGGCGTATCGATGGCGCGGCGCGCGGCTCCTGTCGTGACTGCCGTGGACGAAAAAACGTCCGGCACGCACGGGTCCGCGCTTCCCTTGCGACAAAATCACCCAATCGTCAGGAACGATCTCTTCGATCGTGAGCGGACCGAGCCTGCCTTCCCCCGCGGCCTCCGCAATCAAGCCGAGCAAGGCGTCGCGGGAGGGCGGGGCCTCGTAGTGGGCGAAGACCTCGAAGCGGCCGTTGCCGCGGTCGAATAGACCGACAGCGAGCGGGGAGGGGCCGGCCTCCTCGAACGCACGTGCAATGCGCTCGGCCGGCAAAGCGTCCGCCTCGATGTTCGCTTGGTAGATTGTAGCGCCCTCCATGCCGCTCATGTGGTTGCGGACGCCGAGGACTTATCCAGCGTATCGATATCGAGCAGACGGTCCCACAACGCATCGAGATGCGCGCGTGCTTCGCCCGGCGGGGCCGCCGACAAAACGCCGCTTGCGTCGCTCCGCACGAGTCCGTCGCCCATGAGCCGGCGCAACGCGTCCCCGGCGTCGAAATCGACGACGGCGCCGCACTTCTGCGCGAGGAAATCGACGATCTCGCGCTTGATCTCAGGCAGCGCGTCATACTTGGAAGGACGGCGGGCGAGGAAGGCGTAGAGCAGCATATCCTCCTTCACGTCCTCTTCCTCGGCCGCGTCGGCAATATAGGTGAGCGCGCCGCGATTATTGGCCAGCGTGCAGAAATACAGGTTCTGCGCCAAGATCATCATATAGCGGTTGCGGGTGTTGAAGAACTTCATCACCTGCCGGAAGATCACCGCACTCAAGCCGGCAAGGCCTCCGGCGAGCGTGAGCGGGTTGGTGGCAGCAAGGAGCTTGCTTGCGGTTCCCATCACCCCCGCCGCTGTCCCTCCGCCGGCGGTGACCGCGAGCCTCAGCTTGTCGAACGGCTTGAACGCGATCTTGGTGTTGGGGAACAGCATTTCCAGATCGAGCTGCGGAAGCTGCTTGAACACCTTAATGTAAACGTAATCGCTTGACACCGCAGACGGCAGATGGCTTCGCCGCTTCTTGGCAAGCTTGATCGCGCGATCCATGCTAACCCCGGTGGAAGCCGCGATCTCGGCCGCCAGCGCTTCGATCGGCTTCAGCTTCAGCAACAGGAACAGACGTTTGAACAGCCGCGCTTCGTAACAGTACTTGTTGAGATAGAGCCGTTGCGGATTGCGCTCCTCGCGCCTCTCGGTCGCGATGCCGCGGTAATAAAGCAGGAGCTCGTCGAAATCGCTCAAATCCACTTTGAGATTGAGATGGCGCCCATGCGCGGAGGACGCATTGATGAGTCTCTGCATGTCCTCCATGCTCAGCCGGACATAGTTGGCCTGCACGAGCATCTGCTCGATCCCGGCGATGAATTCCGCGCGGGCCGTGTCCTTGTCTTTCGCGCTCAATTCGACAAGATGGGCCGTGTCGCTGTCGGGGCTGAAGGGCAGATAGTCCTCGAGCAGATCGAGCAGGCGCTTGCGATAATCCTGATGGCGCCAAGCGGCGAGGCAATCGAGCGCGCGCGTCCATTCCGCCTTGTCGCCCCCGCCCTCGATCAGCATGGCGACAAGCTTGGCGCGCAGACCATAGCGGCTGACGGGAATGAATCGCGCGGGCCCTTCCGCCAGCGCAGGGAATGTAAACTGGCGCGGTTTTGCCTTGCCCAGGCGCGGCGGCGCTTGCACGCTATCGAGGGGGACTTGCATTGGTTGCTTTAGCCAGAAAGTCGCGATCCATACCGGCACGCATTTAACCGCCCCATCGTTTACCCCTATCATTTGTATCCAACGACAGGGGTAACAGTGTCATGTCCCGGCTCCGCGGAAACAAGCGTATCGCCAATATTAGCATTGACAGCGACGTGCTGGCGAAGGCGCGCGCCCTGAATTTGAATGTATCGCGCGCCGCCGAAGATAAGCTGAGAGAGCTGATTGTAGAAGCGGAACGCGAAGCGTGGTTGAAGGAAAACCGCGAGGCGATCGAAGCCTGCAACCGGCGAGTGGGAAAGCACGGACTCTTTGGCGACGACGGCCGTCAGTTCTGATACCGCAGTTCGATCTGCATCGTTACCAAGGGCGAACTTGGCGCGCTCGCTACGTGGTCGATATACAATGCGATTTTCTGGAGCGACTCGTCACTAGCTTGGTTGTGCCCGCCTACCCTGTGACGGCCGGGCTCCTTCTTACGCGCCTCAATCCGATCATCGAGATAGACGGCAGACCGCATTTCCTTGCCGTCCAGGAGATGGCTGCAATCAAGAAAAGAGCGCTCGGCGAAGTTTTGCGGTCCACAGCGGACCGCCGCGACGAAATTATTGCTGCCGTGGACTTCCTGATCAGGGGGTTTGACCAACGGAATGACTACCAAAAGAAGGGAGGGCAACGTGCGGTCTTGCTGTTAAAGTCGACTTGTTCGGCCATCGCCGAACTCTCTCTCGCATCCATCTCGGAGAAAATGTCATGCACATCCGCTTCGCAGCCCTCGCCGCCTTCGCCGTGCTGTCTGCCCTCGCCGTGCCGCTCGCAAGCTCGGCGGAAGATCAACCGAAAATGAGCGCTGCGCAGATCGCCTCAGGCCAATCCAAGGCCGGAGTCGCCAATGCCCTCATCGTCCTTGGCCGCGAGGCCAAGGATCCCGACATGCTGATGGTGGCGGCGAGATTATTGGCCGCCATCGACGCGCCGGTCGCCGACCCCAAGGCAAGCGCGGCCGGCAAGCCGGTCTATTACGACATCGACGCCATCGTCGTCGAAGCCGACGGCTATGCCGCCAATCGCAACACGACCAAGCCTACTTCGCGGCCGCGACAAGGCTTCTGCCACTACGAATATCTCTGCGACAGCCTGAGCTGCAGCTATGTGTGGGTCTGCTGACCCGGCTCTAATCCGCTTCAATTGGTCTCGGCCGGAGTTTGCGTCGCCTTCGCCGCCGATCGATCGCCATAGCAAACGCGGGTCGCCGTCTCCCTGACGCAAGGCGCGCCGGGCGGCGACCCGCAGATCTGCGCCAACTTCGCTTGGGAGACGCAAGTGCCCTCAGGCCCGCGCCAGCCGGGGCCGCCCTTGCAACCGCAACCTTTGCAGCGGCAGGCTTCTTGTGCCACCGCGGTCAAGACCGCCGGCGGAGCCAGGAGCGACAAGCCGATTAGGGTAAAAATCGCCGCAAAAACAATGCGCATGGGACCCTCCCTCAACAAGACCGCATGCCCAATGTACACGTTTTGTTCTTTTCTGAGAAGAGGGCTCACACCCGCTCGACGAAGCTGTCGACCACCTTCTTCTGGCCGGCCTTGTCGAAGTCGACCGTGAGCTTGTTGCCGTCGATCTGCGCCACCCGGCCGTAACCGAATTTCTGGTGGAACACGCGCTGGCCGACCTCGAGGCCGGCGCCTTCCGCCGTGCTCGCGGCAACCAGCGTTCCCTCGATGGTGAGCGGCTCGCGGCTGCGCGGTGCGCTACCGCCCAGCGGACGGTTTCTCTGCGCGCGCTGCCAGCCAGGCGTCTCGTAGAAACCGCCGGCGAATAAATTCTCCGCCGTCTCAAAGCGGCTCGGCCCAAAGCCGCGCAAATCCTTGTCTTCGGCGACCTCGATATGCTCGGCCGGCAATTCGTCGATGAAGCGTGAGGGCAGCGCGCTTTGCCAAGTGCCGCGCGTGCGGCGGTTCTGCGCGAAGGTGATCTTGGCGCGCTTCCGCGCCCGGGTAAGGCCCACATGCGCGAGCCGGCGCTCCTCCTCCAGTCCTGCGCGTCCGGACTCATCGAGGCTCCGCTGATGCGGGAGAAGGCCTTCGTCCCAGCCGGGCAGGAATACGGTGTCGAATTCAAGTCCTTTGGCGGAATGCAAGGTCATGAGATTGACGCGGTCGGCGCCTTCCTCCGTCTGCGCGTCCATGACGAGGGCGACATGCTCGAGGAAGCCGGCGAGCGTGTCGAATTCCTCCATGAAGCGGATCAGTTCTTTCAGGTTCTCGAGCTTCGATTGCGACTGCGGCGAGCGTTCCGCCTGCCACATGGCGGTATAGCCGGACTCGTCGAGAATCAATTCGGCAAGCTCGGTATGGCGCATCGTCTCGATCAGGAGGCGCCAGCGGTCGAAGGCGGCGATGAGGTCTTGCAAAGCCTTGCGCGGCTTCGGCTTCAGCTCTTCCGTTTCGACGATCAGCCGCGCGGCTTGGAAGAGAGGCACGCTCCGCGCCCTTGCCAATTGATGCAGCGATTTTAGCGTCGATTCGCCAAGTCCCCGCCGCGGCACGTTGACGATACGCTCGAACTTGAGGTCGTTCGCCGGGTTTAGCGTCACCTCGAGATAGGCTGTGGCGTCCTTGATCTCCTGCCGCTCGTAGAAGCGCGGGCCGCCGATCACGCGATAGGGCAGGCCGAGCGTAATGAAGCGGTCTTCGAAGGCGCGCATCTGAAACGAGGCACGCACGAGAATGGCGATCTCGCCGAGCGCATGGCCTTGCCGCTGCAACTGCTCGATATCCTCACCGATGACGCGCGCCTCCTCCTCGTCGTCCCAGCAGCCTTCGACCATGACCTTCTCGCCCCACTCTCCGTCGGTGCGGAGCGTTTTGCCGAGCCGTCCCTTGTTGTGCGCGATGAGGCCCGAGGCCGCGCCGAGGATATGGCCGGTCGAACGATAGTTGCGCTCGAGCCTGATGATCTTGGCGCCGGGGAAGTCGGTCTCGAAGCGAAGGATGTTGTTCACCTCCGCTCCGCGCCAGCCATAGATCGACTGATCGTCGTCGCCGACGCAGCAAATATTGCCGTTGCCCTGCGCCAAGAGGCGGAGCCAGAGATATTGGGCGACGTTGGAGTCCTGATATTCGTCCACCAGCATGAAGTGGAAGCGCTGCTGATATTTGGCGAGCACCTCCGGCTGTTCCTGGAACAGCCGCAAATTCTCCATCAGCAAATCGCCGAAGTCGGCGGCGTTCAGTTCTTTCAACCTGCGCTGATAAAGCTCGTAGAGCGCGCGCGCTTTGCCGTTGGCGAAGGCGAAATTCTCGCCCTCCGGCACACGCTTCGGCGTCACACCCCGATTCTTCCAGCCGTCGATCATGGCGGCGAGAAGCCGCGCCGGCCAGCGCTTCTCGTCGATATTTTCCGCGTCGAGCAATTGCTTGATGAGGCGGATCTGATCGTCGGTGTCGAGCACGGTGAAGGAGGGCTTGAGATCGGCCATCTCGGCATGACGGCGCAGAATCTTGACCCCGATGGCATGGAAGGTGCCGAGCCAGGGCATCCCCTCCACCACACCCCCGATCAGATCGCTAACCCGCTGCTTCATCTCGCGCGCCGCCTTGTTGGTGAAGGTCACAGCGAGGATTTCCGACGGCCGCGCCCGGCCGAGGCTCAAAATATGGGCAATGCGGGTGGTGAGCACGCGCGTCTTGCCGGTGCCCGCGCCGGCGAGCACGAGGAGAGGGCCGTCGAGCGTCTCCACCGCCTCGCGCTGTTCCGGATTGAGCGCGTCGAGATAGTCGAAAGAGCGGCGCCGCATGGCCCGCTGGGAGATTGGAAGCGTGTTTTCCGCGGCTGACGGCGGGACGTCTGCTTCGAGCGCTGAAGGGCGAATCTTTGTCATCGGATCGAAAACTATACCATTGCGAGGCTCGGAAAAGGAAAGTCATAGCCGGAGCTACAAAAGCCCTTTGGCTCCGGCACGTTCCTGTCATATGACAATCTGTCGTTGGTTACCCGCTACCGTTGAGCGACCTTTGCAACAAACCCTGCCGCCGAGCCCTCAACCTGCTAAGAGCGAATCGGGTCATGCTGGGCCTTGGCACTCGCGGTTTCGCTTTTCCCGCGAATGGGCGGCGCTTCTCTTTGCGGTCGTGAGCTTCGTGATCGCTCAGATCGTCATTGTGACGCTACATTACCGCTCGACCCGGATCACCCAGGCGACCGAAGAGGTCAAGCTCATCCGCGAACTGAGCCGGCAATTCTATCTCCAGGAGAAGCCCTACCTCGAGATCGCCGGCGCGATCGAGCGCTGCGAGAAACTATACAAGCCCGACGGCGGTAGTTTCGGCCATCAGGCGATCAACGAATATCTCGGCTTCTTCTCCGACCTTGGCCTGTTCATGGAGCGCGGCGCGCTGAGCGTCGATCTCATCGGCCATTTCTTCGGCGCCTATATTGTCGAAGCGCATGCCTACCCCGAAATCCAAACCTATATCGAGCGGACGCGAAAGAATTTCCACCAGCCCGAGGCGTTCATCGGCTTCGAGCAGGTGGCAACGGCCGTCGAAAGCGATTCCCGCTTCGCCCCGCTTGTCGAGTTCGCGAAAACCATGTGCTCAAAACTGCCTGAAGGAACCTCACCATGATCGCCCCCGTTGCCGCCGCGCTTATTGCCCTGTTGAGCCTCAGCAGCCTCGCGCTCGCCGCCGGGCCGGCCGGCCCCGAAGGTGATGA
>DATLXW010000171.1:0-2245 GCA_035575415.1 Methyloceanibacter sp.
TCCCGATAACAAGCGATTTTCCGACGGCGCCATTGCGCTCACCTTCGACGACGTGCTGATCAGGCCCGCGGCCTCTGACGTGCTGCCGAACGAGGTCGATGTCGCTTCGCGCGTCACGAGGTCGATTGCGCTCAACATTCCCGTGCTGTCCTCGGCCATGGACACCGTGACCGAAGCGAGACTCGCCATCGCCATGGCGCAGGCCGGCGGCATCGGCGTGATCCACCGCAATCTCGATCCGGAGAAGCAAGCGGCGGAAGTCGCCCAGGTGAAGAAATTCGAGTCCGGCATGGTGGTGAATCCGGTCACCATTCACCCGGCTGCGAGTCTCGCCGACGCGCTAAAGCTGATGGCTGACCATCAGATCTCCGGTATCCCCGTGGTCGAGCCGCGCCGCGACGGAGGCCGCGAAGGACGGCTCGTCGGCATCCTTACCAACCGCGACGTCCGCTTCGCCACCGACCCCAATCAGCGTGTGGCGGAACTGATGACCAAGGACAATCTCGTCACCGTGAAGGACAGCGTGTCGATGGACGAAGCGAAACGGCTTCTGCACAAGCACCGCATCGAGAAGCTGCTCGTGGTCGACGACGAGTACCGCTGCATCGGGCTGATCACGGTCAAGGACATCGAGAAGGCGAGGGCGCATCCCAATGCCTGCAAGGACGAGCAGGGACGCCTGCGCGTGGCGGCGGCGACGAGCGTCGGCGATTCTGGCTTTGCCCGCGCCGAACGGCTGATCGATGCCGGAGCAGATCTGATCGTGGTCGATACCGCGCATGGCCATTCGGCGCTCGTGCTCGACGCGGTGCGCCGCATTAAGCGGCATTCGAATGCAGTGCAGGTGGTGGCCGGCAATGTGGCCACGGCCGAGGGGACCAAGGCGTTGATCGATGCCGGAGCCGACGCCGTGAAGGTCGGTATTGGGCCGGGCTCGATCTGCACGACCCGCATCGTCGCGGGCGTCGGCGTGCCGCAATTCACCGCGCTGCTTGAGGCGGTCGAGGTGGCGAAGAAAAGCGATATCCCGGTGATCTCCGACGGCGGCATCCGCTATTCCGGCGATCTTGCCAAGGCGCTCGCGGTCGGCGCCGATTGCGTCATGCTCGGCTCGCTGCTCGCCGGCACCGACGAAAGCCCGGGAGAGGTGTTCCTGTATCAGGGGCGTTCATACAAGGCCTATCGCGGTATGGGCTCGATCGGAGCGATGGCACGCGGCTCGGCGGACCGTTACTTCCAGCAAGAGATCAAGGATTCGCTCAAGCTTGTGCCTGAAGGCATTGAGGGCCAGGTGCCCTACAAGGGGCCGGTCGCGAGCGTACTGCACCAGTTGATCGGCGGCTTGCGCGCCTCCATGGGCTATACCGGGGCGCGCAGCTTAGCCGAATTCCGCGCGCGCGCGGAATTCATCCGCATTTCGGCGGCGAGCTTCCGCGAAAGTCACGTGCATGACGTGACCATCACCCGCGAATCGCCGAACTATCCCCGCGAGGGATAATCCGCTCGCCGGGTCAGTAGACGCCGAAGCGGCAGCAATAGACTTTCATGCCGGTCAAGCAGGGCTTGCCGAAACCGGGCGGCATTCCCTTGCCGTCTTTGCTCGCATATTGGCCGTCTTTGAGATCGGGCGGGCACTTGCCGTCACAGAACGGGGCCTCTCCGTCCCACCGGCAGGTGCGGTTCGGATAATGCTCGTTGAGCATTTCCTCGAGCGTCTGTCGCTTTGGTGGGGCAGGAGGTGCCGGTGGGAGGCAGCACAAGTCGAGCCCGCGCTCGTCGGGGAGGCCAGCGCCTTTCCAGCCCGAGGGACAGGTTTTTTGCCGGAAGCACTTCACCACCACCTCGTTCGTCCCCGGCTTGATGCATCCGGCGCTATCTCCGTAGCCGAACAGCAAAGTTCCCGGAGGACAGGCCTTATTCGGAACTTGCGCGGCAGCCGGCAGTGCGGCGGTGAACAACAAGATGCTCAATGCGGTCAGCTTTGCGTGCATAAGTGTCGACATTTCCATGCTCCCGCGACCTATTTCACGATGAGAAAGTGAAGGTGGTCGTTGGCGCTCGTGCCGGGCATAAGGGCTACTTGCATGGCCGCAGCACGTTTTCGGCGAGTGCGCCTGAATTGCCCGCCGGGGAATAGCGGCACACCCAGTGCGTGCCCATCTGGCCGTTGATGTTGCAGGTGGCCCGGCCGCAGCCGATCTGTGTGCTGCTCTTCCAGACCACCTGGGTGAAGTGACCGTTTACC
>DATLXW010000172.1:0-4067 GCA_035575415.1 Methyloceanibacter sp.
CTTCAACTCGAAGTAATCGATCTCGCTTGCTCCAGGATAAGTGTAGCCAAGCCCCGCGATGTCAAAGGTGATGTTGCCCCATTTCGGCGTGATGCCTGCGTAGTAGTCGATCTCGACGCCGTCGCCGAAATCGGTATTCGATCCCCACATGCCGATGTAGAAGATGCCATAGTAGAGATCGACCTCAGGCTGTACTCCGGGTTCGTTGCTTGTATTGGTGACACCGCGGAACAGATAGTCGGTGACAAACGCGGTCGTCGCCGAAAGCGTTATCTGGTTCTCAGCCTGTGCCGGTGCCCCGAGGCCCACGGCGAGCGCAGCGCCCAGAATGCACGATTTGATGATCCCCACTTCCCTGTTGCCCGAAGTCATTTTCCAATCTCCTGATTTATCGCTGTCCCCTTGCGATCAAAGCTCAGGAGGCGCCCCCGCCTCGAATCGGACTTTTGCGGCGAAACGTCCCCCGGTTTCAGCGTGAGAATAGGACGCTAGACCGCTGAAGCAACGGAAAAGCTGAGGTCGCCGAAAACAAGTGGATTAGTGTGACTATTCTGCAATGGTTCGCGCGTTTTGACGCCGCATTGGGCTTCTAGCCAGCGTGTGCGCCGAAACATTACTCAGCGTAATTGCCCATGATCCAAGCACTTGCCTAGGATCGAGGCCAAAGCCAATTTTTAGCCTGATTCACTAAGTTAACCCGTACACCTTCAAGAACGCCTGTAGCGAGCTTAGCGGTGCCTTTGTTCCCGTCTTGGTGGCTGTTTAGCTGTACCTGCGGCAGCGCAAAAACGCGTTGCGATTCGGCTCCAATATCCCCCAATTAGGCCGCATGGCGCGTAGCGAGACTCCCGGAATCGTGCTCGTAACCGGTGCGGCGCGCCGGCTTGGCCGGGCCATCGCCCTCGACCTTGCCGCTCATGGTTGGACAGTGGGCGCACATTACCTGAGCGCTTCTTCCGAAGCGATTGATGTTGTTAATGAAATTGAGCGCCGCGGAGGGCGAGCGGCGGCTCTCTGTACGGACCTTGCAGACCCTACCGCCTGCGCAGATTTGATTGAAGCCTGCGCCGAGGCCCTCGGACCTCCCACCTGCCTAATCAACAATGCCGCCCGCTTCGAGCGGGATACATTGGAGACACTCAGTACGCGCTCTTGGCAGGTCCATCTCGACGTCAATCTTAGGGCGCCTGTCTTGCTCACCCAGGCCTTCGCCAAGGCTTTGCCCGAAGGGGCCGGCGGAAACGTGGTCAATCTGATCGACCAGAAGGTCCTGCGGCCGAATCCCGATTATTTTTCCTACACGGTGGCCAAGGCAGCGCTCTGGACGGCCACGCAGATGATGGCGCAGGCGCTCGCGCCCCGTATCAGGGTCAACGCGGTGGCGCCGGGTCCCGTGCTCAAGAGCATCGGTCAAAAAGAGGCCGATTTCGAGCAGGAGTACCGCTCAACGCCGCTGAAGCGGCGGGTAGCCCCTCAAGAGGTCGCAGCGGCGGTTCGCTTTCTGCTAGAGACACCCTCGATCACGGGCCAGATCATCGCGCTCGATTCGGGTCAGCATTTGGCCTGGCAACGAGAAGACGAAGGCTGACCCCTCGCGCAGGTCTTGAAGGGGGTCACGCTTAGACCTTACCTTGGCCTCGGAGCTTCGCGCATCAGCTGCCCTTTATTCGCGCGAAATTTTCGTGATCCCCATGCCCCTGGACAACCCCGACTCGGCCGCTTTTTCGCTTGTTGCGCGCGCGCGGAAAACCTCGCAGGGCGCCGAGACAGGCGCTGCCGTGATCGCGCGCCATGCCAAGACGGCCCCGGCCGGACCCGGCGTTTATCGCATGATCGATGTCGAGGGTGAGGTGCTCTATGTCGGCAAGGCGCGGCATCTCCGGAAGCGCGTGCAAAGCTACGCGCGGGGTACCGGTCATAACAACCGTATCGCCCGCATGGTCGCCGAAACGGCGAGCATGGAGTTCGTCACCACGAACACCGAGATCGAGGCGCTTCTGCTCGAGGCGAACTTGATCAAGCGGCTGAAGCCGCGCTTCAATGTGGTGCTGCGCGACGACAAATCGTTCCCGTTCATCTTGATCGCGCGCGATCATCCGGTGCCGCAGATCTTGAAGCATCGCGGCGCGCGCAATCGTAAAGGCGATTATTTTGGGCCGTTCGCCTCGGCCGGCGCGGTCGGCCGCACCATCAACACCCTGCAGCGCGCCTTTCTGCTGCGCTCCTGCTCGGACTCCTATTACGAAAGCCGGGTGCGGCCTTGCCTGCTCTACCAGATCAAGCGGTGCTCGGCCCCATGCACTGGCGAAATCTCCGTCGAGGATTACAACAAGCTGGTCGACGAGGCGCTCAAGTTCCTCACCGGCGAGAGCGATGAGGTGAAGCGCAGACTGCATGCGCTGATGGACGAAGCGAGCCTCAGGCAGGACTACGAGCGTGCGGCAAGCTTCCGCGACAGGTTGACCGCACTGTCGCATATCCAATCGCGGCAGGGCATAAACCCGCAAACTGTGAAAGAAGCCGACGTCTTCGCCGCGCATCAAGAAGCGGGTCAGACCTGCATTCAGGTGTTCTTTTTCCGCACCGGCCACAACTGGGGCAATCGCGCCTATTTTCCCCGCGCGGACAAAAGTCTCCCGGTCGATGAAGTGCTCGAATCCTTCGTGGCGCAATTCTACGACGACAAGCCGCCGCCGAGGCTCGTGCTGCTTTCGCATGACATCGCTGCGCGCAAATTGCTCGCTGAAGCGTTGTCGTTGCGGGCTGCACGCAAAGTCGAGGTGGCGCATCCCGCGCGCGGAGAGAGGCGCGAGTTGATGGAACATGCCGTCATCAACGCCCGAGAGGCTCTGGCGCGGCGACTTGCCGACTCCACGTCGCAGGCGGCGATCTTCGCGCGGCTCGCGGAGTTATTCGATCTCGACGAGGCGCCTGAACGTATCGAAGTCTATGATAACAGTCATATCTCCGGCACCAATCCGGTCGGGGTCATGATCGTGGCGGGACCGGAAGGCTTCATCAAGGGGCAATACCGCAAGTTCAACATGCGGTCGGAGGACCTTGCGCCGGGTGACGACTACGCCATGATGCGAGAAATGCTGACGCGCCGTTTCTCGCGGCTAGCCAAGGAGAAGGACGACGTGAACGCATGGGCCGCCCCCGACCTCGTGCTGATCGACGGCGGCCCCGGACAACTCGGCGCCGCCTATCAGGTGCTCGATGAGCTTGGCCTGCCGGACATCAAGGTGGCGGCGATCGCCAAGGGGCCTGAGCGTAACGCCGGGCGCGAGCGCATCTATCTGCGCGGAAAGGAGCCTTTGCTGCTCGAGCCGCGCGATCCCGTTCTTTACTGCATTCAGAAACTCAGAGACGAGGCGCACCGCTTCGCCATAGGCGCCCATCGCGCCAAGCGCAAGAAGGCGATCGCGGCATCACCGCTCGATGAGGTGCCCGGCATCGGGCCAGCGCGCAAGCGGGCACTTCTGAAGCACTTCGGCTCAGCTAAGGCGGTGAGCCGGGCCGGCGTAGCCGATCTCCAAACCGTCGCCGGGATCAGCGCGCAAATGGCCAGGACGATCTATGATCATTTTCACGAGCGCGGATAGGCAAGTGAATCGACCGTCAGACATAGCCCGACCGGGAGTGGCGTCGACCGAGCGGAGGGGACCTGTGGCGCGCTTCGCCAACCTGCCCAATATCCTCACCTATGGCCGCATCCTCGCCATCCCCGCACTCGTCGCCTGCTTCTTCGTCACCGGCGATTGGGGCCGCTGGACCGCGATGTGGATTTTTATCGCCGCAGGTGTGAGCGATTTTCTCGACGGCTATCTCGCCCGCGCCTGGCAACAGCAGAGCAGCGTCGGCCGCATGCTCGACCCCATCGCCGACAAATTGATCGTCTCGGCGGCGTTGCTGATGCTGGCCGCGGACCAGACTATCGCCGGATGGTCGCTATGGGCCGGGGTTATCATCCTGTGCCGTGAGATACTTGTGTCGGGCTTGCGCGAATTTCTCGGCACGCTCGCCGTTAGCGTTCCGGTCACAAGGCTCGCCAAATGGAAAACCGT
>DATLXW010000173.1:0-3958 GCA_035575415.1 Methyloceanibacter sp.
CCAATCGAACAATAGCTTCACGTTGAGGACGATAATTACCGCCGCAATCACAGCGGCGACCGCCGTGAGCCAGCGCGGCGCGACGAGCAGCCCCATCTTCTTCTTGTCGGCGGTGAACATCACCAGCGGCACGACGGCGAAGGACAGTTGCAGGCTCAAGATCACCTGGCTGAGAATGAGGAGTTGGGCGGTGCCCTGGGCGCCATACCAGATGGTGACGACGGCGGCCGGTACGATGGCGATCGCCCGCGTCGTGAGCCGGCGAGCCCAAGCCGGCAAGCGGATATCGATGAAACCTTCCATCACGATTTGCCCGGCGAGCGTCGCGGTTACGGTCGAATTCAGGCCGCAGCACAAGAGGGCGATGCCGAACAGGGTTGGGGCAATGGCGGAGCCGAGCAGCGGCGCGAGGAAGGAGTAGACCTGCTCGAGCTCGGCGATGTCGGTCTTGCCGACCTTGTTGAAGGTCGCAGCGGCGAGGATCAGGATCGAGGCATTGATGAGCAGCGCGAACATCAGGGCAATGGTCGAATCGATGGTGGCGAGCTTGATCGCTTCGCGCTTCTCTGCGACCGAATTGCCAAAACGCCGCGTCTGCACGATGCCCGAATGCAGGTAGAGGTTGTGCGGCATGACCGTGGCGCCGAGGATGCCGAGGGCGAGATAGAGCATCTCGGGATTGGTCACGATTTCGGTGGTGGGGGCGAAACCGCGGATCACCGCCCCCCATTCGGGGTCGGCCAGCGCGATCTGGATGGCGAAGCATACGGCGATGACGCCGAGCAGCGTCACGATGAAGGCCTCGATCCAGCGGAAGCCGAGATTCTGCATCCAGAGAATGAGGAACACGTCGAGCGCGGTGATGAGGACGCCGATCTCGAGCGGAATGCCGAACAGAAGATTGAGACCGATGGCGGTGCCGATCACCTCGGCGAGGTCGGTGGCGCAGATGGCGATTTCAGCCAGGAGCCAGAGCGGCCAGGCGACCCAGCGCGGAAAGGCGTCGCGGCAGGCCTGGGCGAGATCGCGCCCAGCGCCGATCCCGAGGCGCGCGCACAGCGCCTGAAGAATGATCGCCATGATGTTGGAGGCGAGCGCAACGGTAAGCAGCGCATAGCCGAACTTGGAACCGCCGGCGAGCGAGGTGGCCCAGTTGCCGGGGTCCATGTAGCCGACGGCAACGAGATAGCCGGGGCCGAGGAAGGCGATGAGCTTGCGCCAGAGCGGGCCGCTCGGCCGGGTTCTGATCGAGCCGTAAACTTCGGCGAGCGAAGGCCGCTCACGCTCTCGGCGCCAACCCGTGACCGGTGCTTCCATCAGCATGGACGTCCCTTCGCTTCGCTCGCGAGACGGCAAAAAGGCGCCGTCTTGCCCAACTTGCTTGCCGCTCTGCGCGCTGATCCCTCAATTGGAGATAAGCATAGATGCAATTGCGAATTATTCGCAAGTAAATAATGGCGGTTTTGGCGCCGAATTGCAAGGCTTGGGCAGACCTATGGCGATAGGCTAGTTCCCTGCCCGTCGCCGCCTCCCAGCCGTCCTGGCCTCCGCGCGCTTTCTCGCGGCTGAGCGCCTGCGAGCCTCGGCGCGGTGGCGTTCGCCCCATTTCATGCCTTCGAGCTTGATGCCGTCGGGGTCGAGGAAGAACACGGCGTAATAGTCGTCGTAATATTCGCCGGCCGGGTCGACGATCCTGACGCCCTCCTGCTTCAGAAAATCCTGGAGGGCATCGACATCCTTTCGGTTCCTCAGCTCGAAGGCGTAATGGTGCAGCCCGATATCGCCGATACGGTATCCGCGCTTGCGGCCTTTTGTGTCCGCCGGACCGATCCAGAAGCGCGTGTTGCCGTTCGTCCAGCCGATGTCGTTATCGTATTCCTCGAGAACCTTGAAGCCGAGGAACGGCAGAAGCTTGCCGTAGAAGGCCTTCGACTTCTTGTAATCGCCCACTCTGATTGAAATGTGATCGACACCGACAACCCGCACCATGGGCTTCTCCTTCATTGCAATTCCCGGCGCACAACGCCACAGATCCCCAACGTGAAAAACCAACTCCCGCCCCCTGAAAGGGCGAGGCCGGCTTGCATGAGCGACGCCCTATGCAAGCCGGGGCGGTCAAGCGGCCGCCGGATTTTTCAGCGGCCGCCACCTGCCTGTCGAGCGCCGCTCGATAGACCCCCCTCCCCCATTCAGGAGGGAGCGAGAAGGCGGCATGACGGGGGCCAATTCGCCTGCTATGAGCTTATGGCGATGACGGTAACCGAGGGAACTACCGGGACACTGGGCGAAGCGCGGCGGAGCTGGACCGAGATTCTGTTCACCAGGAAGATGCTGACCTGCATTTTCCTGGGCTTCAGCTCGGGGATGCCGCTCTATGTGCTCATTTCTCTGGTGCCGGCTTGGTTGCGCAGCAATCAAGTCGACCTCGCCACCATCGGCCTGTTCGCCCTGGTCGGGCTGCCCTATACCTGGAAATTCGTTTGGTCGCCGCTGATGGACCGCTACAAGCTGCCGTTCCTCGGGCGGCGGCGGGGCTGGGCGCTGCTGACCCAGCTCGTGCTCTTGCTGTCGATCGGCGTGCTCGGCCAATTCGATCCATCGAGTTCGCTTCAAGTCATCGTCGCGATCGTCTTCGTCGTCGCCCTGTTCAGCGCGAGCCAGGATATCGTCGTCGACGCCTACCGGCGCGAGTTGCTTGCCGACGACGAACTCGGAACCGGCACCTCCATCTTCGTCAACGCCTACCGCCTGTCCGGCCTGGTGCCGGGCTCGCTCGCCTTGATCCTGGCCGACTTTCAGCCTTGGACGGTCGTGTTTTGGGTCACCGGCGCCTTCATGCTGGTCGGCATCGCGACCACTTTGATGATGAAGGAAGTGAGCGACGACAAGCTCGCGCCGCACAGTTTGCGGTCGGCGGTGATCGATCCGTTCGTGGAGTTTTTCAGCCGCGACGGCGGAATCACCACCGGCCTTGCCATCCTGGCCTTCCTGTTTCTCTACAAGCTTGGAGACAACATGGCCACGGCGCTCGCCACGCCCTTCTATATCGACATGGGCTATAGCTTGAGCGAGATCGGCTCGGTGGCCAAGTTCGCCGGCCTGTGGGCCAGCATCGCCGGCGGCGTGCTCGGCGGCATCATCATGCTCAAGGTCAGCATCAACCGGGCGCTCTGGCTGTTCGGCTTTGTGCAGCTCTTCACCATCCTTCCGTATGTCTGGCTGAGCTTGGCCGGGCACACTCTTGCCGGGTTGTTCGTCGTCGTCAGCGGCGAGTATCTGGGCGTGGGACTTGGGGCAATCGCGCTGACCGCCTTCATGGCGCGAGAGACCAGCAAAGCTTTCACCGCCACCCAATTTGCCCTGTTCTCGAGCTTCATCGCCGTGCCGCGCACGCTCGCAAACGCATCGACAGGCTTCATCGTGGAGGCGGTGGGATGGCCGCTGTTCTACGTGATCTGCTTTATCGTCGCCATTCCCGGCATGTTGCTGTTGCTGAAAGTGGCGCCTTTGAGGGAGAGGCGCGCTTAAGCTCTAAGGATCGAGTTCGAACGGCGCGAGCGGCGGGATGGAGGACGGAATCATGGCGCTCTTGACGGACAAGACGATGCCGGTCGTGGTGGCGGCGCTGGCGGGCTCGCTCGTAGGCGGCCTGCTCGGACTTTGGTTCGGCGCAAAAGGCGAGCAGAACGCACTCGTTGAGATCATCTCGCGCGCTGAGCTGTCGCCGCAATGCCGCAGCGAACTCGATGACGCCATCAAGGCGATTATCGAGGACTGGGAAGGACCGCCGCCCTCGGCCCCCGCCGAGTAGCAGTAAAATGATTCTCCCTCCTCATTGGGACGAGGAGGGAGAAGGTGCGATGGCGAAATTCAGAGTGTGAGACGACGGGGCCGTTAGTAGTACCAGCGGCAGGGAACCCAACCATATCGCCGCGACCAGCAGCGCGGGCCATAGGCG
>DATLXW010000174.1:0-38976 GCA_035575415.1 Methyloceanibacter sp.
GCTTGAATGGCAAAAGTTTGCATTTGCGTCTGCACGAAACGACTCTGCAGGGTGAGCACCTCCTGCACGTCTTTGGCGCGAGCAAGATCGCTCGCCAAAGTGAAGGAGCGCTCCGCGTTCTCCTTGGCGAAGGAGATCGCCTTGTCCTGCACGGCGCGAAAGCCGCCAAGTTCGGCGCCGGCCGGTGTGTTCGTCCAGGCATCGACGGCCTTGGTGAGGAAATCCATGAAATGGCCGTAGGCCGCACGCGCCTGTTCAACATTCTTTTCCGCCAGGTCGCGCAGTTCCGGCGGAATCTCGTATGACGGTTTGTCTGCCATGGGCTCCTCTTCGCGCGCGCCGCGCGCAGCATAAGGTTGGATGCCTGTCCCTCGCGGTAAGCGCGGTCCTTCTAACGACGGGAGTTTAATGCATTTTTGCCGGGGCGGCTGTCTCCACCGCAGCGGCATTTCTTTTTTGCCGCGAATCACGTAGAAGCTGAATGCTGTGGAACGTAACGGGAACATATAAGCGTGAGGGCCGGCCATGACGCGAATTGCGAGCGAAAGAGCCGGACTGCGTGCCGTCAAGACGGCGCGCGTTAGCGAGCCGCGGAGCAGAAGCGTCCGCTTCTATGCGGTCGAGGACTCGTTCTGTGTTGAGATCGAGGCGGACAGCGAAGAGGACGCTAAGTTTCTCTGCCGCGATATGAAGCTTCAGTTCATCGGCTTTGTTGCCGGCGGAGCCGGCGGTTAAGCGACGGATGGCCGCGGCGCGGCGCAGCGCAGGAACGAACGCCGGACAGCCGCATTCTCCCCGGCATCCCAGTTCAGCAAAAGGGAGAAGCATCATGAGAATTCTCGCCTCTGCGATTGCAATGGCTGTTGCGCTTGCCGTTGCGGGACCCGCCTTCGCCGGTAACGTCTCGAAGGCCACACCCCAGGCCGATTGCGAGAAGGCCGGCGGGCATGTGGCATACCGACTCCAAGACCTGTAGCAAGAAGAGCAGCGGCGGCTACTAACGCTTCCGACCTAGCATGAAGGGCGCCGGGTCGAAGCCGGCGCCCTTCTTTTTTAGCGGCAGCACAGAACCATGATGCGCTCGCCTTTTAAGGCGCGCTTCGGCAGCGAATGAAAACTCAAGGAAAAGCTTCGCGCAAATCGGTATTGACGACCATCGCCGCGACGATCGCCCGCATCATGGCGGGACAAAGGGAAACGCCTTTCGTCGCCACAGCAAGCTCGAGATCGGGCGGGCTGACGCTCAAAGTGATCGTGACCGCATCGAGAGGTGGGATGATATCGAGCTCCAGACGATCCATTTGCTCCACCATGTTTATCCCTCCGGCCACACCGAACTGACACGCGCACTGTGCGCAAAGGCCCACTAATCCCTGGTTGATACAAACCCGCGCATTTATTCCTTTTTTGCTATTTTGAGTCGCATCCCTCCGGCGAATTGCGAACGGTTCTGCGTGCCGCGAAATCGCCTTTTCACGCCTACGAATGGCCCAGGACGCGCCACCCGGGAGTCGATTTTTTGTCAGGTTTTTCCGTAATTTAGCGCGCGCGCCAAGAGCGCTGGCCGGCTCGAAGCTTCGCCGGCGACTTCCTCCTAAAAGAAAACTTGGAGCATGCATCATGTTTGGAGTGCGTATCGTCCTGTTGGCAGCAATCCTTATCGGGGTGGCAGCGATCGTCCCGCTCGATGTTGCGGAGGCCAAGCCGCGTCATGGATCGGAGGGGATCCATGCGACATATGCGCATAAATCGGTCGTGAGGCGGCAGGCACGCTGGGCTTCGACGAAACAGCATTCGCGAAAGCATATCGCGAGAGGCGCCACCGGCAAAACCTACACACCTGGTGGAGAGCGAAAAATTTATGCTTATGCCGGACGCAAGAGTTCGGCGCAAACGCAGCGCGTCAGGGCCTTAGCTAAAGCGTCTTCCCACGTTGGCCGCAAATCGTCTGCGCACGTTACGGTAAAGGCCTTCGCCAAGGCGTCGTCCGGACTTGGACCGCGCCCGGCACGTTGGTGCGGCTGGTGGATGCGCACGCAGCTTGGCGGCGGTCCCGAACTCAATCTCGCCCGCAATTGGGCGAAGTGGGGACGGCCGTCAGGCCCCCAAGTCGGCGCGGTTGTGGTTTGGCCGCATCATGTCGGCATCATCACCGGACGCGCGGCGAACGGACAATGGATCGTAAAGTCCGGCAATGATGGCGGACGTGTGCGCGAGCGTCCGCGTTCGGTGGCCGGCGCCGTGTTCCGCGTGGCGTAGGAAAATTGCCGGCGAAAGAAGGCCTACTCAAATCCTCCCCTTTAGGGGAGAGTGGCGTAGCCGAAGGCCGAGCTGGGTGGGGGTGCGCATCTCGCCCCACCCGGCGCGCCAGCCGACTTCGCTTCGCGAAGTTCGGGGCACGCCTGCCCCACTCGCGGGGAAGGGTGAAGCGGATATCTGAGAGTTACTCCGCGGCTTCGGCGACAGGCTCGAGCTTGGCGAGATATTTTTCGGCGTCGAGCGCCGCCATGCAGCCCAAGCCGGCGGCGGTGACCGCTTGGCGATAGACGTCGTCGGCAACGTCGCCGGCGGCAAACACGCCGGGGATATTGGTCGCCGTCGAATGGGGCGCGACAATGATGTACCCGGACGGCTTCATGTCGAGCTGGCCTTTGAACAGCTCGCTCTGCGGTTCGTGCCCAATGGCGATGAAAATACCGTCGGCGGACACTTCCACGATCTCGCCCGTTAGGGTGCTTCTCAATTTGGCGCCGGTCACCGAGAGCGGCTTGTCGGTTCCCAAGACTTCGACGAGCTCGGTGTTCCATAGGATCTCGATCTTCTTGTTGGCAAAGAGCCGCTCTTGCAGGATCTTCTCGGCGCGCAGCGCGGCGCGGCGGTGCACGAGCAACACCTGTTCGGCGATGTTGGCGAGATAGATCGCCTCCTCGACGGCGGTGTTGCCGCCGCCGACGACGATCACCTTCTTGCCGCGATAGAAAAAGCCGTCGCAAGTGGCGCAAGCCGAAACGCCATAACCTTTGAAGCGCTCCTCGGAAGGCAGTCCGAGATATTTGGCCCTGGCACCGGTGGCGATAATGAGCGTATCGGCGGTGTATTCGCTGCCGCTATCGCCCTTGAGCCAGAACGGACGCCGCTTGAGGTCGGCTTCGATCACGTGATCTGCCACGAGCTCGGTGCCGACATGGGCTGCTTGCGCCCGCATTTGCTCCATGAGCCAGGGACCTTGGACGACATCGGCGAAGCCGGGATAGTTCTCGACGTCGGTCGTGGTGGTCATCTGTCCGCCGGTTTGGATACCTTCGATCAGGAGCGGCTTCAGCATGGCGCGCGCGGCATAGATGCCGGCTGTGTAACCGGCGGGGCCCGACCCGATGATGACGACCTTGGCGTGACGCTTGGCGGTCATGGGCTTCGCTCCTCAGGGCAAAGAATGGAGAGGACAGGTAAGCACAGGGCGGTGTCTGCGCAAGTCGCGCTCCAGAAGACGTGATTCAAGCTTTGATATCAAGGCCAAGCGCTTGGCGAATGGCGGAAGCCACCAATTCCGTGTCGTTAATCGGCGCGTAGCTCCAGCGTTCCAGCTTGCCTTCGAAGGGGCGGGTGGCGCCGCGCTCGCGCATTAGCCGGTGAAAGCGCGAGAGCCGGTTCGAACGTCCAGGAAGCGGCTGGACATAGACCGGTTTACCGGTGCCGGCCGCCTCGGTGACCATGTTGACGGAATCTTCCGTGACGACGATCGCATCGCCGAGCGCGAGGAAGCCGAAATAGGGATTGTCGCCGCTGCCGTCCCAAGTGATGTGCGGAACGCCCTTCAGAGCGGCTTCGAGCGCCGCAATCGACTCCGTGCGCGTGCGGCGAGAGGGTGTGATGAGCAGAGCGCCGCCGGTGTCGCGGGCAAGTGCGGCAAGCTTGTCGCCGAAAGCGGTCGCGGCAGATGGCGGGAAGCTGAAGGCTTGACTGTCGCCGCCAAGGAGCACGACGACACGCGGTTTTGGTAAGCCCTCAATTAGCGGGGCGAAGCGCTTGGCCGCCTCGGCGAGCCGCTCGGCGGTGACGCTGTGCACGGCGCCGAAAGTGGCAATTGCGTTCGGCGCCTCAAAGTCGTCATGCACCGGGGCGGCGATCAGGTCGAAGAGATGCGGGGGAACTCTCGGATTCTGGATGTGCAGCGCGAATGCGCCTGAGACCCGCTTCAACCCCAGTGCGATCGGAACGCTGCGCCGTCCGATCGAGATGACGAGGCGCGGCCAAGGCGCGCGGAGCGGCTCATTGGCGGCGACGGAGCGCAGAAGGCGTTCTGCCGGCAGATAGATTTGCAGCCGCGCGGGGATGTAGCGTGCGGCGCCCGTCACGCGCACACGCTTCAGGCTGAAGGGCAGGCCCACGGCTTCCGCCACAGCAATACCTTGCGCCTCCATGCCGATCGAGCCGTCGGTCAGAATCCAGGTCTTGTCGCCACGCGCCTTGCGGCTGGCTGCGATCAGCGCGGCTGCGTCCTTACCGCTCGACCCCAAGGCCCGAGAGCAGGAGTCCGTGCTTTCGCTAAAATTTTTGGAACGAATCGCGCTCAATTTCTTTTCGATTCTTGTGGCTGGAGGACGTAAAGTTGCGCGGAAGGCACTCCGGCGAGTCGGAGCCGCCTTCTAACTTGCGATCCTGAAACCGTCCAGGGGAACAGAGGAGATGCGTCAAGCCCGGCTCGATGCCACCGACTGGCGGATTTTGCGCGAGCTTCAAGCCAATGGCAGCATCACCAATGTCGAGCTTGCGCGCAAAGTGGGTATCTCGGCCCCCCCATGCTTGCGGCGGGTCCGCGCTTTGGAACAGGCGGGGATCATCAAGGGCTACACGGCAATTCTGGATGAGAAAGCGCTCGGCTTCGAAGTCATGGCCTTTGCCATGATCAGGCTGCACAGCCAAGCCGAAGCGGACCTCATCGCCTTCGAGGAACGCGCGCGGCGCTCTCCCATCGTGCGCGATTGCTACATGCTCTCCGGCGAGATCGATTTTTTGCTCCGCTGCGTGGCGCCCGATCTGAGCGCGTTCCAAGACTTCGTGATCCACGAACTGACCGCGGCGCCGAATGTCGCCAGCGTGAAAACCTCACTCGTAATCCGAGCCTCAAAACATGCCGAAGCCATCCCCGTAGAGCTTGCCGCAGCAGCGGAACCTGCGGCGAAACAGGGATTGCGGGCGCGGCGCTGACGCCCAGCCTCAGACCGTGAGCTCGGCTTCGGAAAGCGTCCAGGCACCGTAGCCAACCACCCTCCTGCGGTCGCCACTTGTGTCGCCGGAATTGCGCAGATCGCGCCGGTCGATGCGCCAATGCTTTTGGCTGGCCGCACACAAGGCGCCGTTGAGCGCGGCGTAGCCGCAAGCGTCCTGCGGCCCCAGCCGGGCGAAAGCGAGACGTTCGATCATCGTAGCGGTGACATGATCGCGCGCTTCGGCCGCCGCAGCGTCGAGGTAGTGCGAGAGATCGGTGCTGACCACAAGCAGCGTGCGCTCGTTCATGGCCATGTCGATGACGGCCGCGACGGTTTGCGGCGCGGCGTCGCCAACGAGCAGGGGGATAAGCCCAAAATTTTCGAGGGTGATCTGGAGGAAGGGCAATTCAACTTCGAGCGCATGTTCGGGGGCATGGGCGCGATCGTCGATGGCGACAAGCCCGGTGTCGAGAAGGGTGGCGATAACCTCGGCGTCGACTTCCACTTCACCGAGGGGTGTGGCGAAGGCGGCGGAAGATGGCGCGGCGATGCCGCTCACCGGCGCATAATGCGGCGGTCCGATCAGGAGTACCCGTTCGAACTGAGCGTGCGTCGCCCGTAGCGGGGCGAAGGCATTTCCGGCCACCGGGCCCGAATACATATAGCCGGCATGCGGGGCGACGACGCCGGTCAGCCTTGCGCCGCGAAACGGTGCCGCCTGCGAGAGCAGCTTATCGACCGCTGCGGCAAGCTCGCCAGGTGCGGCCGGGTAGAAGCTTCCAGCCACCGCCGGCGGCCTTACCTTTCCACCTTTGTCGTGGGCGAACATCGAAGCCGTTGACCTCGCATCCCGGCCCGCCCATGTTTCTAGCATGGAAAACATGGATATGGGTGCTGTCGTGCCGGGCCGTTATTGGCACCGGCTCGATGACGGCCGCCTGCAATGCGATCTTTGCCCGCGCGAATGCAAGCTGCATGAGGGGCAGAGGGGGCTTTGCTATGTTAGGGCGCGCGCAGGCGAGAAGATCGTGCTCACGACCTATGGGCGCTCCTCGGGCTTTTGTCTCGATCCCATCGAGAAGAAGCCGCTCAATCACTTCCTGCCGGGAACGGCCGTGCTGTCGTTCGGTACGGCAGGGTGCAACCTCACCTGCAAGTTCTGCCAGAACTGGGACATCTCCAAAGCCCGGGAAGACGACCGGCTGCAGAGTTATGCGTCGCCCGAGATGATCGCCCGCGCGGCGGTCGAGAATGGGGCGCGCTCGGTCGCCTTCACTTATAACGACCCGGTTATTTTCCTCGAATATGCGGTCGACGTTGCCGCGGCCTGCCGCGAAGCCGGGGTGAAGACCGTGGCGGTGACGGCAGGTTATATCGGCGCCGTTGCGCGGCCCGAGTTCTTCGCCGCCATGGACGCCGCCAATATCGACCTCAAAGCCTTCACCGACAGTTTCTACCGCAAACTCTGCACCGGCTCGCTCCACGCCGTGCTCGACACGCTGCGCTATGTGAAGCACGAGACCGAGACCTGGCTCGAGATCACGACGCTCCTCATCCCCGGCGAAAACGATTCGTCTCAAGAGGTTGGCGCATTGAGCGAATGGATCCTGCGAGAACTCGGCCCCGACGTGCCGGTTCACTTCACCGCCTTCCATCCGGACTGGAAGATGCGCGACAAGCCGCCGACGCCGCCCGCGACCCTGACAAGAGCGCGCCAGATCGCGCGGGCTGCGGGACTTCGTTACGTCTATACCGGCAACGTTCACGACGAGGCGGGTCAGAGCACCTATTGCGCGTCCTGCGGCGAGCCGCTGATCGGGCGCGACTGGTACACGATCACCGATTGGCGGCTCGATGCAAAGGGGCGCTGCGGCGCTTGCGGCGCGCCCTGTCCCGGCCTGTTCGAAGCCCGGCCGGGCGAATGGGGCGCACGCCGCACACCGGTCCTCATTGCTGCCGCGTGAGCGGAATGTCCCGAAGCAATCCGGTCTTGGTCGAAGTCTGGCGCGGGACTGCCGTTGAAAGCCGCCACGCCGGCGCCATTGCCGTCGCCGATGCGGACGGAGAGCTTTTGCTTGCGCTCGGGGATGTGCGGCAGCCGATCTTTCCGCGCTCGGCCGTCAAGGTGCTGCAAGCGGTTCCGCTCGTCGAGAGCGGCGCGGCCGATGCGTTCGGCCTCTGCAACAGCGAGCTTGCGGTTGCGTGCTCGTCGCATAGCGGCGACCGGGTGCATCTTGAAGCCGTGCGAAGCTTGCTTGCCAAGGCAGGACTCGACGAAAGCTATTTAGCCTGCGGCGCTCATTGGCCGGTGAGCGATAGAACGATGCGCGAATTGTTGCAGGCCGGACGCGTCCCGAGGCCGCTGCATAACAATTGCTCGGGCAAACATGCAGGCATGCTCGCCGCTTCCGTCCATCTCGGCTTCGAGCCGCGCGGCTACGAGCGCGCCGATCACCCGCTGCAAGTCATGATCGCAAGTATCATTTCAGAGACTTGCGGAATCGCGCTCACGCGGAACGGCATGGCGATCGACGGCTGCTCGGTGCCGACCTGGTCGCTGCCCATTTCGACTTTGGCGCAGGGCTTTGCCCGCCTCGCGACGGGCCGGGGGATGCCGCGGGCGCGGGCTCGAGCGGCGCGGAGATTGCTCGAAGCCTGTTTCGCAGAGCCGGTCCTGGTGGCCGGAGAGGGGCGGTTCGACACCATCGCGATGCGGACACTCGCACCGAAACTGTTCGTGAAGGGCGGAGCCGAAGGCGTGCATTGCGCGGCGCTGCCGGAACTTGGGCTCGGCATTGCGCTCAAGATCGACGACGGGGCAAAGCGCGGCACGGAGCGTGCGTTTGCCGAGGTTCTCGCAGCCATCCTGCCGGAGGCACGCAGTGCCTTGGCCGAACAGCTCGAGGGCGAGGTCCTGAATTGGCGGGGTCTCAAAGTGGGCCGGATCGCCGCCGCGCCGGCCCTGCTTGAAGCGATTGCCGCGCTGGATAGGCGGCAAGTCTCGCCCGCCAAAGATGCGGCGAATGAGAGAAGATGAGGGCGGCCACAATGCTGGCCTTATTGGCCTAGTATGAGCTAAAGCTCAAAGTTGTGAGGGGAGGGACGACGGTGTTCCAGAAGCTTCGACGATCTTCCTTCGCCGGGCTGGCAGCATTCTGCGGTTTCGGCGCGATGTTTGTCTGGCAAGCGGCGGAGGCGCAGACGGCGCCGCCGAGCGGACAATTGAAGTGCCAAGTCGCGGGCGGCATGGGGTTCATCATCGGCTCGAGCCGCGAGGTCGATTGCATTTTCACCCCGGCAGGCGGCCTTCCGCCGGAGCGCTACACCGGACGAATCAACAAGATCGGGGTCGATATCGGCTGGGATAAAGGCGGCGTTCTGCTTTGGGCTGTATTGTCACCCGGGCTCACGAGAGGCCCCGGGGCGCTCGCGGGTCATTATGTCGGCGCAACTGCCGAAGTCGCCGCTGGCGTCGGCGCGGGAGCCAACGCACTTATCGGCGGCAACAAGGTCGTGCTCAACCCGATCAGCGTGACCGGCGATATCGGCCTCAACCTCGCCGCCGGGATCGCCGATCTCGATCTCAACTACGCCGGCCAATAACTGGAACCAGCTTTAAGACTTGGACACGTTGGTGAAGATCGCGAGGTTGGGATAGGCCTCGGCGCTTTCGCGGGCGAGATCGGGTCCGACTGGCGTCGGCCCGCTCATCGCGCGAATGGCGCCTTCCTTCGCACCGGCGATGAGGTTGTTGGTGATGAGCGCGGTGCCTGCCGAAGGGTCGATGGAAACGCCGATGCCGATATGCGCTTGACGGATCAAATTGTCGGTGACGCTCACGTCGCGGAGATAGCGGCCCCAACCGATCAAGATGCCGTAGGCGGGTGCGCTTTCCACTACGTTCCCCGTCACGACGCTATCGGCCTCGACAGCGATGCCGATGCCGCGTGTTTCGGCGTCCTTTCTTAGAGTCAGATTGCGCAGCAAGTTGCCTTGCACGACGGCGAGGCGCCCGCCTTCGTTGAAATTGGTGACGGAGATGCCAATGCCGGCCTTGTCGACTAGATTGTTGGCAATTACCACGCCCTCGAAGGCGAATTCGGCGTAGAGGGCGACCTCGCCGAGCCGCGCGCAGGAATTGCCAATCATCTGACAATTCGAACCCGCGTTGGATCGAATGGCGGAAAAGGCGCAGTCGGCGATGCGGTTGCCGCTGACGAGTACGGAGCCCGCACGGAAGACATTGACACCATTTCCATTCTGTCCACTGCCCCCGCTTGTTGCGGCGATGCGCTCGATGCGATTGCCGGTGATGATGGTGCCGTCCTCGCCGGGCTCCGAGCGCCAAACGAGGATGCCGTTATCGCCGCAGTCGTGGATATGATTTTGCGCGATCTGAAGACCGGTTGCATCCTCGCTGAAGAGCGCGGCTTTGCGAATATCGGCGATCTCGCAATTGCGGATTCGTCCAGAGCACTTGCGCAACACGACGCCGCTTTCGCTGCCGGCGACGAAGAGGCAGTCGGCAATGTCCAGATCTTTCGCTGCGGTCGCGGCAAGAAGCGCGCCGCCGTCGCCAAGCGGCTTGTTTTCGCCTTCGAGCACGAGACCGAAGAGTCGCACGTTCTCCACGCCTTCGAGGCTCAGAAGCGAACCGCCGTCGCGGTAGCGGAGGATCGATCGTCCCGGCACGCCTTGGATGTGCGTTCCTGACTTGAGGGCGAGGCGGCTGGTGGAATAGATGCCGGGGGGAAGGAAAAAAGGTATGCCGCTTTCTGCCGCCTGGTCGGCGGCGAGCTGCAAGGTCGCAGTCTGGTCGATCTCGCCGCCTCCCGGGACCACACCATATGTGCTGGCTCCGCCGCACTCCTCCGGTTCCGTTGCGGAGCCGATGCGAGGACCTACCGCGGCAGCCAGTCCGAGGCTCATGCTGCCGAGCAAGACTTGTCTGCGGCCCACGCCCATCGCTTAGGCTCCCTTCGCCCCTAGCGTGACCGCGGCTGCAACAACGTCCGAACCGCCACGTTGGTTGGGCCTCGGCCCGGCGCCGAGTGCAAAGCGCAGGATTTCCTGCGCACCGCGGAGGAGGGCTGTCTCGTCGAAGATGCTGCCACGCTTGACAGGCGGGATGTGTACGAAGAGGGCATGGCGGCCGTTGGCATCAGCCCATTCGAGGGCGTGGTAGTAGAGAAAGTTGCAGAGATAGTCGCCTGCCGACGCCGAACTCACGGCCGGGAGGCCAAGGGTCTTGAGATGTCTCACGAGTTTGGCGACAGGCAGCGCGGTAGCAAGACGGGCCGCTCCACCGTGTTTCACGACGGGGCTTGGAGGCAGGGCGCCGCGCGCGTCGGGGCGAACGCCGGCGGAGTTATGAGCGAAGCGCTCGATGCGAAAACCTTTGGCGTGCTGGTCGAGGCCAAAGTGAATCGTTAGAATCGGTTGCAAGGCGGCGTAAAGATCGTGAATGAGCGCCGCCGCCCGCCATTCGGTCGGCAAAATCCGTGCGTGAAGTTCGGCGTCGGCGATGAGCGCGGCTTGTGCCGCGAACGACTCGGCGAGCCATGAAGAGGGGTTGTCGGGCGCCCCCGGAAATGGGCCAAAACCTGTGATGAGCACGCGCGGCCTCGCCATGACTATGGACTTACTAGCGGCGTTGCCCGGAGAAAAGTGAAATTGCCGGACTTTATTCGGCGTCCTTAATGCCGGCGAGGCGGGCGAGTTCCTCCGCTGCGGCGCCTGGCGTCATGCGCCCCTGCCGCACCTTGTCTTCGAGCTCCTGATAATGGCGCGCGGCGCGCCTGCCGCCCTTGAAGGCGGCGAGCAGGCGCTGCTCGAAGATCTCCCGCATCCAGGCCGCAGCTTGGTCGGCGCGGCGCTTGTCGAGCGCGCCTGAGGCCTTCAACGTATTGTACCGCTGTTCGACCTTGCTCCAAAGCTCATCCAATCCGCGATTGTCGCGTGCAGAAACGGTGAGCACCTGCGGGTCCCAATTCTGGTGCCCGGCGGACAGTATATGCAGCGCGGTGCGGTACTCCATCGCAGCGCGATTGGCGCGCTCGATCTGATCGCCCTCGGCCTTGTTCACGGCGATGATGTCGGCAAGCTCGAGCAGCCCGCGCTTGATGCCCTGAAGCTCGTCGCCGGCGCCGGGAATGGCTACGACGACGAAGATATCGACCATATTGGCCACCGAGGTCTCGGATTGGCCGACGCCGACCGTCTCGACCAGAACGACGTCGTAGCCTGCGGCCTCGGCAAGCGCGATCGTCTCGCGCGTGGTCTTGGTCACGCCGCCGAGCGCGTCGCCGGCAGGCGAGGGGCGGATAAAGGCATTCGAATCGGCGGCGAGCCGGCCCATGCGCGTCTTGTCGCCGAGAATCGAGCCGCCGGTGCGCGAGGAGGTTGGGTCGACCGCGAGTACGGCGACTTTGTGACCCTTGGCGAGAAGATTTAGCCCAAGCTGATCGATCAATGTGGATTTGCCGGCGCCGGGAACACCGCTGATGCCGACCCTGATGGCCTTTCCCGTATAGGGCAGCAGCCGCTCGAGGAGGACTTGCGCCGCCGCCTGATCCTCGGATTTTGCGCTTTCGACAAGCGTAATGGCGCGGGCGAGCGCCACCCGGTCGCCCGCACGAATCGAGTTCACGGCCTGTTCGATCTCGTTCTTCACCCTGGCTCCGCCAAACATGGAATGCGGGTAGGGGGAAACGAACGCAAGCGCAAGGTTGATCTCGCCGGAGGATAGTTGTATCTATTACGTACTACGTATTAAGGCCGCCTGTCGTGATCCGCTCATTCGCTGACCGGGATACTGAGAGGCTCTACCGGCGTGAGCGGGTGCATCGCTTTCGATCCTTCGAACGGACCGCCTTACGCAAGCTTCGCATGCTCGATGCTGCCGCGAACCTAGCTGATCTCAAAACGCCTACAGGCAATAGGCTGGAAAAGTTAAAAGGTGATCGAGAGGGGCAATGGAGCATTCGGATCAACGATCACTGGCGGATTTGCTTCCGCTGGAATGATGGCGACGCTTTCGACGTCGACATTGTTGATTACCACTAGGGAACGCTGCATGACCAAGTTGTCTCCGATTCATCCTGGCGAAGTCCTCAAGGAAGAATTCATGAGGCCGCTGGGACTCAGCGCAAACGCCCTTGCCGATGTTCTGCATGTGCCGGCAAATCGCATCTCAATGATTGTCAACGGCGAACGAAGCGTGACAGCCGACACTGCCTTACGGTTAGCCAAGGCGTTCGGGACCACGCCTGATTTTTGGCTCAATCTCCAGAAGCAATACGATCTCGATCGCGCGCGAGATGAGGCAAAGGACCTGGGTCGCATCGAACCAATTCGTGCCCGCGCGGGCAGTTGAGCTATTCGGCGGCTTGCTTGGCGCCGCCCTTGGCGCCGAGTTTCTTAAGCAGGTCGATGGCGGCTTCGGCAACCGGCGTGCCGGGGCCGAAGATCGCCTTGGCGCCGGCCTCATAAAGAGCGGGGTAGTCCTGCGGTGGAATCACGCCGCCGACCACAATCATAATGTCGCCGCGGCCAAGAGTTTCGAGTGCCTCGCGCAGCGCCGGCACCAGGGTCAGATGCCCGGCGGCGAGCGACGATACGCCGACGATATGCACGTCGTTCTCGACCGCCTGGCGCGCGGCCTCTTCCGGCGTCTGGAACAAGGGCCCGATATCGACGTCGAAGCCGAGATCGGCGAAGGCTGAAGCGATCACCTTCTGGCCACGGTCATGCCCGTCCTGCCCCATCTTGGCGATCAAGATGCGAGGCCGGCGGCCGTGCTCGGTTTCGAAGGACTCGATCAAATCCTTGATGCGGTTCATGCTTCCTTCCATGCGGCCCATCTCGGCCCGGTAGACGCCGGTGATCGCCGAGACCTCCGCCCGGTGGCGGCCATAGACCTTCTCCAGAGCATAGGAGATTTCGCCCACCGTCGCCTTAACGCGGGCGGCTTGGACGGCGCCTTCGAGCAAGTTTCCGGTCCCTGTCTCGGCATAATGGGTAAGCCGGTCAAGAGCCCGCTTGACCTCGTCCTCGTTCCGTTCGGCCTTGAGGCGGGCGAGCTTTTCAAGCTGCTGGCGGCGGACGGCGCGGTTGTCGACCTTCAGGATAGCGATATCGGCATCTTTCTCCGGCCGGTATTTGTTGACGCCGACGATGGTCTGACGGCCGGAGTCGATGCGGCCTTGCGTGGCGGTTGCGGCCTGCTCGATCATACGCTTCGGAATGCCGGCCTCGATCGCCTTGGCCATGCCGCCGATCTTCTCCACTTCCTCGATATGCTTCATGGCGCGCGCGGCGAGATCGTAAGTCAGCCGCTCGACGAAGAAGCTGCCGCCCCAAGGGTCGATGATGCGGGTCGTGCCCGACTCGGTCTGCAAGATGAGCTGGGTGTTGCGGGCGATACGCGCCGAGAAGTCGGTCGGCAGCGCGAGCGCTTCGTCGAGCGCGTTGGTGTGCAGCGACTGGGTGTGGCCTTGCGTCGCCGCCATCGCCTCGACGCAGGTGCGCACGACATTGTTGAACACGTCCTGTGCGGCGAGGCTCCAACCGCTCGTCTGGCAATGCGTCCTGAGCGCAAACGAGCGCGGGTCCTTCGGATTGAACTCGTCCTTGAGCAGTTTCGCCCACAGCAGGCGGGCGGCGCGCATCTTGGCGATCTCCATGAAGAAATTCATGCCGATCGCCCAGAAGAAGGAGATACGCGGGGCGAAAGCATCGACATCGAGACCGGCCTTCACGCCGGCGCGCACATATTCGATGCCGTCGGCAAGCGTATAGGCAAGCTCGAGGTCAGCCGTCGCGCCGGCCTCCTGCATGTGGTAGCCGGACACCGAAATCGAATTGAATTTCGGCATGTGCTTCGAGGTGTAGGCGAAGATGTCCGACACGATGCGCATCGAGGGTTCGGGCGGATAGATGTAGGTGTTCCGCACCATGAACTCCTTGAGGATATCGTTCTGAATCGTGCCGGAGAGTTTTTCCGGCGGCACGCCTTGCTCTTCGCCGGCAACGATGAAGAGCGCGAGCACGGGCAGCACGGCGCCGTTCATGGTCATCGACACCGATACCTGATCGAGCGGAATGTGATCGAACAGGACACGCATGTCGTAGATCGAGTCGATGGCGACGCCGGCCATGCCGACGTCGCCGGTGACGCGCGGATGGTCGGAGTCGTAGCCGCGATGGGTGGCGAGATCGAAGGCGATGGAAACGCCCTGCTGGCCCGCGGCCAGATTGCGGCGATAGAAAGCGTTGGAGTCCTCAGCCGTGGAGAAGCCGGAATATTGACGGATGGTCCACGGCCGCTGCACATACATCGTGGGGTAGGGACCACGCAGATAAGGCGGGATGCCCGGGTAGCCATCGAGGAAGTCGAGACCGGCAAGATCGCCGGCGTCATAGACGGGCTTGACCGCGATCCCCTCCGGCGTCTGCCAGGCGGGCGCGCCGTCCGGCCTACCGCTTACGGCAGCGGCTTGCTCGAAGCTCACTTCGGCGAATTTCGGAACGCGGGTCATCCTCTCATTCCTCAGTCATTGCCGGACCGAAGCGCCCTGAATCGCTGGATCAAGCCCGGCGATGAGGGATGTGTGTGTGGTTACATATGTCATCAAAGCAGCTCGTACGCCTCTCTCAGGAATTTGAGCGTATCACAGCCCTGGTAAAGGAAAGGACCGATACCGGCCTGTTCGAAGGCTTCGTTGGCGCCGGGCCTGCCTGCGAGATAAATGCGGGCCGCACCGGCCTCGGCCAAGGCCTTCGCCGTGGCCTCAGCCTCCTCGGCATAGACCTTGTCGGAGGAACAGAGACAAGCGATCTTCGCGCCAGATTCTCTGAATCGTTTGGCGAGGTTATCGCCCTTTCCTTCCACGGCTTCAATGCCACCCGATTCGAACAGGCTTTTGGCGAAGCTCGCCCGGGCAATGAAGTCGGACGGGCGTCCGAGGCAAGCGAGAAAGACCTGCGGGCGCGTGCCATTCTTGGCAAGATATGCGTCGCTGCGGTCGCGGAGCCGCTCGAAAGGCTCGGCGAGCCTCATCGGCGCAAGCGTCATCTCGTCGGATGGCACCACAGCGAGGCGCGGCTTCGCCAACACGGCGACTTCTTCTTCGGCGAGATCGGGAAAATCGCTTGTGCCGATCAATGACTCCTTGCGGCAAGCGACATTGGCTCGGCGCTCGGCCCTGATTTTGGCGACGGCTTTCTGGATCGATCCCGCTTCGACAGCCTCCGGCGCGCCGCCTTCGCGCTCGATGTCCTGAAACAGGGACCAAGCCACCTGACAAAGCCGCTCGGTGAGAACTTCCATGGCGCCGGATCCCCCCGCCGGATCGGCGACGCGATGAAGGTTGGACTCCTCGATGAGGATGGTCTGCGTGTTGCGGGCGATGCGGCGGGCGAAAGCATCCGGCAATCCGAGTGCGGCGCTGAACGGGAGCACCGTGATCGTATCTGCCCCGCCGACCGCAGCGCCGAGCGCGGCGATGGTGCCGCGCACGATATTTCCGTGCGGGTCGCGCTTCGTCATCATACGCCAAGCCGTCTCGGCGGCGACGAAGGCAGGACGCGGTTGAAGCCCGCAAGCTTCCTCGACGCGCGCCCAGAGCTTCCGTACGGCGCGAAACTTGGCAATGGTGAGGAACTGATCCTGATCGGCGGCGAGGCGGAAATAGACGAACGACCTTGCATCTTCGAGCGGCACGCCGTTCTCCTCCAGCGCGCGCAGATAAGCGACGGCGCTGGCAAGCGCAAAGGCAAGCTCTTGTGCCTCGGAGCCTCCCGCAGCATGCACGACCCGGCCGTCGGCGACCGCAAAAGGTCCCCTGAACCCTTGATCGGCGAGATCGGAGACAAGCTCCACCGCCATTGGGGCAAGCACTGGCCAAGGAAGCGGGATTTCACCGGTCATCGCCATGACGCTGAGCGGGCTATAGCCGAAACGAATGGTCACATCTTTGGGTGCAATTCCGCGCGCCTTGACCAGTGTCGCGACCAAACCCGCCGCGTCCTTCGACTCGATGCCCAGATCGAGGTCGATGGCGATGCCGGCATCGAGATAGACATTATCGAGCGCCGCGCTGACCGCTGCTCCCGTCGCCGGCAGTGCATAGCCATAATCGCCGGCTGCGTCCTCGAAGACGAGCTGAAGCGCATTGGCGCCATTGTTCAGGTCTTCGAGGACCTGCTTGTTGGCCGTTTCAGGATCGGGCAAATCGATGCGCTGCATCACGGCCCAAGCGGTAGCCGGCGCACGACCGAGGATGCGGCCCGCTTCGCGCGCGGGGACGTAGAGCGGCTCGATGTCGATGCCGTCATAGGTTCGGGAGCGCAGCGTGGAAAAAGGAGCGCCCTTCAGCGCTTCTTCCACGAGCGCTCTCCAGGCCGCCTCGTCGGCGGACGAAAAGCCGCTGGCAAGCGAAAGTTCCACCATTCGTGTCAAGGTCTAGCTCGTTCGAGGTCCCTCCTAGCATGAAGGGAAAGCGGCACGGAAGCGGTGCGGCATCTTTGCGGTCAAACGTGGGAAAAGCTAAAGTAGGGAACCGATACGAGGAGGGAATGATGGCGAAACGGAAGGCGGCGCCGAAAGAGGCCGCGCAGCAATCAAGGGCGACGCCTCCCGATAACAGCGTCTATATCGGGCAAAGCGTCAAGCCGGAATATATCTGGCTCAGGCTCGCTAATCGCCACGGACTTATTACCGGCGCCACCGGCACCGGCAAGACCGTCACCTTGCAAGGTCTTGCCGAGGGCTTTTCGGACCACGGCGTGCCGGTGTTCTGCGCCGACGTGAAGGGGGATCTCTCCGGTATCGCCGAGAAGGGCGAACCCAAGGGCTGGATCGAGGCCCGCGCCAAGGAAATCGGCTACACGCTCGACTACAAAGCCTATCCGGTGATCTTCTGGGATTTGTTCGGCAAGCAGGGGCTTCCGATCCGGACCACTGTCTCCGACATGGGACCCCTCTTGCTCTCCCGTCTGATGGATTTGAGCGAGGCGCAGGAAGGCGTGCTCAATATCGCCTTCAAGATCGCCGAAGAGGAAAAACTGCCGCTGTCGACGCTTGCCAATTTGCAGACCTTGCTCGAGGGCCTGGCAGCGCGCGCCGATACTCTCACGACAAAGTACGGCAACGTCACCAAGGCCTCCATCGGCTCGATCCAACGCGCGCTGCTCGTGCTCGACCAGCAAGGCGGCGATCATTTCTTCGGCAAGCCCATTCTCGACATCGACGATCTTATGCTGAAAGACGGCAAGCGCGGCTATATCAGCGTGCTCGTCGCCGACAAGCTGATGGAAAGCCCGCGGCTCTATGCGACGTTCCTTCTCTTCCTGCTCTCGGATTTGTTCGAGAAGCTCCCCGAGGTGGGCGATCCGGAAAAGCCGAAGCTCGTGTTCTTCTTCGACGAGGCACACCTCTTATTCAAGGACGCTCCGAAAGCGCTCTTGGAGAAAGTCGAGCAGGTGGTGCGGCTGATCCGGTCCAAGGGGGTCGGCGTCTATTTCGTCACGCAAAATCCGCTCGATATTCCCGACACCGTGTCGCGACAGCTTGGTAACCGTGTGCAGCACGCGCTGCGAGCGTTCAGTCCTCTGGAGCAGAAGGCTGTGAAGGCGGCCGCCACGACATTCCGCGCTAATCCGGCCTTCGATACCGAAAAGGCAATCATGGAACTTGGCATCGGCGAGGCCCTGGTGTCGACGCTTGATGAGAGAGGTCAGCCGTCGATCGTGGAGAGGACCTTGGTTAGGCCGCCGAACTCGCGAGTGGGTCCGATCAACGGCAGTGAGCGTGATGCGGTCATCGAGGCGAGCCCTGTCGCAGGCAAGTATCCCGACAAGGCTGCCGGCAGCGAAGCCGATCAGCAACGCCTGCGCGAATGGGCTTCCGAACCCGAGGAGAGTGCTGCTGCCAGGAAGGATCAAGTTGCCGGCACGAAGTCTTCCGGTGCGTCGCGCAGCGACAGTTTCGGCGCCACGGTCTGGAAGCAGATCGTCCGCTCCGGCGTGCCGATGCTGACGCGGGTCCTGGAAAGCGCGCTGAAAAACCGGACGCGGCGCTAGACGCGGCTATTTCTGGCCGCGCGCCAGCATCTCCTCGACATGTTCCCAGTTGATAAGATTGTCGAACCACGCTTCGAGATATTTCGCCCGGTCGTTGCGGTAATCGATGTAGTAGGAGTGCTCCCAAACGTCGCAGCCGAGCAACGGCCAGCCTCCATGCACGAGCGGGTTCTCGCCGTTCGGCGTTTTGGTGACTTGAAGTTTTCCGTCCTTCAAGGCAAGCCAGCACCAGCCTGAACCGAACTGGGTCTTGCCCGCCTCGATGAAATCGTTGCGGAACTTGTCGAATCCGCCGAGATCGCGGTCGATGAGGGCGAGCACGGCGCCGGGCACCTTCTTGCCCCCTCCGCCTTTCTTCATCCACGGCCAGAAATGGATGTGATTGAAGTCCTGGCCGGCATTGTTGAAGACGCCGGGATTCTTGCCGTAGCTCGCCTTGACGATGTCCTCAAGCTCCATGCCCTCGAAGCCGGAGCCGGGCAAAAGCTTGTTCAAGTTATCGACATAGGCCTTGTGGTGCTTGTCGTGGTGATAGCGGAGCGTTTCGGCCGACATATAGGGTTCAAGCGCTTCGTAGGGGTAAGGCAGGGGAGGGAGTTCGAAAGCCACGGCTATCCTCCGGTTTTTGCGATGGCAAGAAAAGCGTGGCGGAAGCTAAAGGTTCCGCGCCAGGGAGGCAAGCCGGGCCTTTCGCGACCAAATGCGGTAGGGGTGGGCGCGGAGCCCCTGAACTCCACGCCCGGTGCCGAGGAAGGTTCGCTCACGTCAGGTCAGGGCCTGACGGGGTCGAAACTATCGGGGGACACCTGAACCCAGCATGAACCGCGCATGCAGCTTTCGTATAGAGTTCCGCGCCGAGTCAGCCTGGATCGGGGTCAAGCCCGGCGATGACGTAACAGAGGTAGAGTGTCACTTGATCAGCGCCTGGAGGTCTTTGAAGGCAGGCGTGCCGGCCCGCTCGAGCCACTCGAACAGGACCATCTCGCTGTCCACGATATCGACGCCGGACTTGGAGAGGCGATCGAGGGCGAGCTTCCGGCTTGCCTTCGCCCGCGAGCCGACCGCATCGGCGACAACGAAAGCCTCGAAGCCCTGGCCTTCGAGATCGATGGCGGTCTGCAACACGCAGACATGCGCCTCGATGCCGCCAATCACGACTTGTGTCCTGCCCTGGCGGCGAAGCTCGTGCAACCGGTTGCGCAAAGCCTCATTGCGCAGACAGGAGAACTCGATCTTGTCGGCGACGAACCCGGAATTGGCAACGGCTTCGCGAATGGGATCGACGGTCGGACCCAAACCTTGCGGATATTGCTCGGAGAGCGTGATGGGGAGGCCAAGGAGCCGCGCGGCGCGGACCAGCCTGATGCAGCGCTCCACCACGCGGTCCTTGCCGCTAATCGCGGGGAGCAATTTCTCCTGCACGTCGACGATCAGGAGCTGGGACTTGTCGCAAGCGATCAGCATGGCAGGCGTAATGTGACCGGATTCGGCGGCTCAGCAAAGCCTTCTCACGCGATCGGGACTTCCGCGACCTTCAACGCGAAGGCGTAGGCGAGAGCGACTTCTTTCAGGCGTTCGAAGCGGCCGGAAGCGCCGGCGTGGCCTGCCTCCATATTGGTGCGCAGCAGGATCAGATTGTCGCCCGTCGCAAGCTCGCGCAGCCTCGCCACCCATTTGGCAGGCTCCCAATAGGTGACGCGCGGGTCGGTCAGGCCGGCGAGCGCGAGGATATGCGGGTAGGCCTGCGCGCGCACATTGTCGTAGGGCGAGTAGGAGGCGATGGTACGGTAGTCGGATTCGCTTTCGATGGGATTGCCCCATTCGGGCCACTCAGGCGGGGTGAGCGGCAAGCTCGCGTCGAGCATAGTGGTTAAGACATCGACGAAGGGAACCTCGGCGATAATGGCCAGGAACAGGTCCGGCGCCATGTTGGCGACGGCGCCCATGACCATCCCGCCGGCGCTGCCGCCATTGGCGACAATGTATCCGCGCGAGGTATAGTTCTTGGCGGCGAGATACTCGCCCGCGGCGATGAAGTCGGTGAAGCTGTTGATCTTCTTCTCGCGCTTGCCGTCCTTATACCAGCGATAACCTTTGTCCTTGCCGCCGCGAATATGGGCGATGGCATAGACGAAACCGCGATCGACCAGGCTCAAGGCATTGGCGTTGAAGGCTGCCGGAATGACATGGCCATAGGCCCCGTAGCCGTACAGGAGGAGCGGGGCCGAGCCGTCGAGCTTGGTCTCCTTGCGATAAAGCAGCGAAACCGGCACCGTCTCGCCGTCCTTCGCCGGCGCCATTACGCGCCGCGTCACATAAAGCGAGGGATCGTGACCGCTCGGGATTTCCTGCGTCTTGCGCAGGATGCGTTCGCGAGTGCGCATATCGTAGTCGAAGACTTGCGCCGGCGTGGTCATCGAAGAATAGGTAAAGCGCAAAGTCGGCGTGTCGTATTCGTAGCCTGGCGAGAGGCCGAGCGCGTAAGCGTCTTCGTCGAAGGCGATAGCGTGCTCCTCGCCGCCGGCGAATCTCCGCACGACGATCCGGGGGAGCCCATGTTCCCGCTCCAGCCGGACGAGAAAATCCTTATAGGCCACCACATCGAGAATGAGCCGGCCGGGCTTGTGGGGCTCGATCTCGCGCCAGTTCTCGCGGCCGGGTGCATCGACGGGCGCTTCGACGATGCGGAAATCCTCGGCGCCGCCCGAGTTGGTGAGGATGATCAGCCTGCCGTCATGATGATCGACGGAATAATCGTGCTCCGGTTCGCGCGGCGCGATCAGCAGCGGTGCGGCGTAAGGATTGGCCGCGTCGATCAGGCTGATCTCGGCGCTCTCGTGGTCGTGCACGCTGAGCGTCAGATAGCGCCGGTCCTGCGTGGTGCCCAGGCCGAGGAAGAAGCCAGGGTCGTTCTGTTCGTGCACGATCACGTCGGCGCTGTCTGCGCCGACGGCATGACACAGCACACGGCGCGGCCGGTGCTCGCCGTCGAGCCAGATATAAACCAAGGTTCGGCTGTCGGTCGCCCATTCGAGCGAGCCATTACTATCGACAATGCGGGAGTCAACCAGCTTGCCAGTCGCGGCCTCGACGACGTTGACGCTATAGAACTCCGAGCCCTTGGTATCGACGGCATAGGCTAGCAGACTATGATCGGGACTATGCGCCACGCCGGCCAGGCGGAAATAGGCATGCGGCTCGGCCAAGCGATTGCCGTCGATGAGAACTTGCTCCTCCCCGCCGTCACGCGGCACGCGGCAGATGAGCGGATGCTGGCCGCCCGCAACGAAACGCGTGTAATAAGCGAAGACCCCGTCCGGCGCGGGCACAGAAGCATCGTCTTCTTTGATGCGGCCCTTCATCTCCGCGAATAGCGTCTCTTGCAGGGGTTCGGTGCCGGTCATCATCGCCCGGCAATAGGCGTTCTCGGCCTCGAGATAGGCCCTGATCTCGGGATCGAGCAGCGTTGGATCGCGGATCACCGCCTGCCAGTTCGAGGCGCGCAGCCAAGCATAGTCGTCAACGCGGCGAATGCCGTGATGCGTTGATACATACGGTTTGCGCACGGCGCGCGGGACGCGCGCGTGTGAAAGACGATCGTTCATGCTGTGAAGCTTACGCGCTGTCCTTGCCGCCGGCATCTTCGGGATCGAGCTTCAAGGCCACGCCGTTGATGCAGTAGCGCGCGCCGGTAGGCTCGGGGCCGTCCGGGAAAACATGACCGAGATGAGCATCACATTTGGCGCAGCGAACCTCAGTTCTACGCATGAAGAAGGACCGGTCGTCGTGCTCGCTCACCGCCTCTCGATTGGCCGGAGCATAGAAGCTCGGCCAGCCGGTGCCAGAATCGTATTTGGTTTCAGAGCTGAACAGCGGGGCGCCGCAACAAACACAGCGGTACATTCCGGAGCGCTTCTCCTGGTAATACGGATGACTGAAGGCCCGCTCTGTGCCGTGCTCGCGGGTGACGTGAAATTCCTCGGGCGTCAGCCTTTTTCGCCACTCCTCCTTAGCAAGGACGATCTTGCCGGTCCCGACGCTGTCAGCTTGCTTCATCGGTGGAATACTCTCCGCCTGCAACGATTTGCCCAATAACAGCCCCAAATATAGGCGTTGCGGGAACCGGTCCGAAGGGGTTGCTCTGGACCTCACACAGGCTTGATTTCAGTCAGACTGGTCTGAGGTGGGAAAGGCTTGGCTACGGATCGGCAAAACTTAATTGGCGATGCGAACCGCTTTGGGTAAACGAAAGCGGGCTCTCGATTTATCATATTCGATGTGTTTGTAGTCTTCGCGAGAAGAGACGCATTGCGATTCCATTGTCAAGACCCTATAGATGGCGGAATAGCTTGGGTCGTTTGAGTCGATCCCAGTCTCTAGTTCGGAAACATTGTAACTCCGCGTCACAAAAACGGCATAATCTAGTGACTCAAAGAGTCGTGTGGGCCCGGGAGATGCGCAAGCAACGCGAATTGGAGCGGTGTGTTGCCGAGGACCCGGAATCAGCCAGGATTAAGGAGCGACTACATGGAAGCGGGTCTGGAGAAGAACGAACTCGTCGAGCTTACGGCTGAAATCGTCTCGGCTTATGTCAGCAACAACACGGTCGTCGCAGCGGACCTACCTGGCGTCATCCACAATGTGTTTGACGCACTGAGCAAAGCTTCGAGCGTTTCCGGACAGCCGATGCGAGAAGAACTGAAGCCGGCTGTTCCCGTGAAAAAGTCGGTCACGCCGGAATATATCATCTGCCTCGAAGACGGGAAAAAGTTCAAGTCCCTCAAGCGTCATCTTCGCACCCATTACGATCTGTCGCCCGAGGAATACCGGGAAAAGTGGGGCTTGCCGCACGACTATCCGATGGTGGCGCCGAATTACGCGGCTGCCCGCTCGGATCTCGCCAAGCGGATGGGTCTTGGGCAACGCCGGCGCTAAAGGCCGCAGCAAGTTCAGGCAAGATTGCCAGCTTTAGCGATGGCGGCAGGGCCCTGAGGCTTGCTGTGCAAGATCGGGTAGCGGCCGCGCGGGCCTCCCACAAGCCTTTGTGACTCTTTATGAATCCGAATATCTGGGCTTGCTGGATACACAGCTTGTCCACATAGTGGGGTAAGACGAACGATTCGTGAGCGGTCTCAAGCTCGCGACACACGGGGGACCGATGCTGTCCGGACGCGCCTTTCGCGCTCAGCTTCTCACGCAAGGACAGCGCGAATTGTTCGACTACTGGCGTCTTGCGGCCGCCGAGCGAAGGATGCCGGCGCGCTCGGACTTCGATCCTCTAAGAGTTCCCCGTCTGCTTCCTTCGATCGGCCTGATCGAGGTCAGGGGCGGATTGGCTGAGGCGGTCATCAGGCTCGCGGGAACGCGGCTTCGCGACATTTATGGCGGCGAGATCACCGGCAAGCTGGCCTCGGAGGTCTTTTCCGGGACGCAAGCGGACTATTGGCACCGCGTCCACGCGCGCGTGCTCGGAGAAGGCGTGCCGTTAAGCGGCGCGGTGAAGGGGCCGGCCAGAGACCGGGAACACGTCATCCTGTTTTGGATGCGGCTGCCATTATCGGAAGACGGGGGAACGGTCGACCGTATCCTTTGTTTCGATGTGCCAGGTCCTTCGGCGGAAATCTGCCGGTCAGAGGATGTCTCCTTCCCGCAGGCGCGGCGCTATGAGCGGCCTCCCGGTTCCCGCCTGCAAGTCCGCTGAGCGATTTTTTCGGCGCCGGCCAAAGCCGCAAGTTCCCCCTTATAGGCGCTTAGAAGCCCGATATGCCGGTTGAGGTCGTAGCTCCAATGCGCGGCAAGCCCGCGACGGCGTTCGGCTCTTAGCGCCCGGCGCAGCTTCGCCAGAATCCTGCGCCGTCCTTCAGGGCTCTCGTCCGCAAGCTCATGCGGCCAGAGGGCGATGAGCTTCGGGAGATCCCTCGCGCGGAGGTACGCCACAGCGCCGGCCTCCACTGTCGGGCCGAATACGCGCTTGACTGCATCCCGGTCAGGCGCTGGCGCCCTGAGATGCTTCGTCCACTGCCCTCGTTTCAACATGACCTGGCCTCCATGTATTCGCCACTCGGGGACATTTTGCGCCCGGCCGGAACCACCGGGGATTGAGGGCAATCCCAAAAGTTATCCCCGCCCGGGTCTTCACCCTTATCTTCTACTAGGAATAAAATCCTAGCAAGAGGAGTAAGCCGATGAGCGAGGCCGACGCATTCGAAAATCTGCGTTGCTGCCGCGCGGGCAGACGAGGCCGCTGCCCCAGAGGTCCGGTCCGGCGGGCGATTGAGCCCGCGGTGGCGGCCGTGTTCGAGGTCGAAGTAAGCGATTTGCATGGCGAGACGCGGGGCTCGCGCCGGGCGGCGTTTGCCCGGCAAGTGGCCATGTATCTCGCCCATGTGGCTCTCGGGCTGAGCCTCACCGAGGTCGGCGCCATCTTCTCTCGCGACCGGACCACGGTCGCGCATGCCTGCGCCATGATCGAGGACGAGAGGGACGATCCCGTGTTCGACGCCCGTCTCGAACAACTCGAGCGGGTCATCTGTTCCGTCGTCGATGCGCTGTTGGCGCGGAGGTCCCAGTCATGAGACGAATCAGAACCGGGCCGGCAAAAAAACAGTCTGCGTCTGCGCGGCAATCATCTTCAACCACGGAAGACGATTTCAGGGCCAGGCACCAAGTGCGGCGCTTTGCCGAGAAGGAGGCCGGAGGTGTGCGCCGCCCTGTGCTCGTCAACGACGCCGAAAGCCCGCTCGGCTGGCTCCGAAGCCGCAAGGACCGTAACGGCAGGCCTCTGATCAGCGAAGAGCAGTTCACCGCCGGCGAGCGGCTGCGCGCCGACTATTGGTTCGCCCATTTACCGCAGCGCGTGACCTCGAACTGGTCCGCACCGGTTCCCTCGCTTCGGGCGCGCCGCGGTGTGTCGTCGAATCCGGCTGCGTTGCGCGACGAAGTGCTGGCAGCGAAGGAGCGAGTGCTGCGGGCGCTGATGGCCGTGGGGCCGGAGGTCGCCGGTGTGCTGGTGGACGTCTGCTGCGAACTTAAGGGCCTCGAGGAAGCGGAGCAGGAAAACGGATGGCCGGCGCGCGCAGGCAAGGTCGTGCTACAGATCGCATTGACCAGGCTCGCGCGGCATTACGGACTCTTACGCGATGAAAATATACGGCGGAGCGGCGGCATCCGGCATTGGGGAAGTGAGGATTACCGCCCTACGCTCGATGCTTGGCTCGACGCGCCGGATAACGAAGAGGCTATCTAATGCCAAGGAGAGTCAATGCAACGCTGTGCGGCTGAGGGCAGCTTCTGCGTCGGCACGAATTCGCTTCACCATCGCCATCAGCCCGTTCGAACGCTGCGGGGTCAGATGCTCCTGAAGATGCAATTGACCGAGCCGCTTGGGAGCGTCGATGGCAAGGATATCGTCAGCGGTCTTGCCGGAATAGAGGGCGAAGAGGATGGCGATCAGACCGCGCACGATATGGGCGTCGCTGTCGCCGAGGAAGGCGAGACGGGGCGTTCCGCCAGCCGTGTCGACATGGGTATCGAGCCAGACCTGGCTCACGCAGCCTTGCACCTTATTGGCTGGCGTGCGGGCATGGTCGGGCAGCGGCTCGAGCGCACGCCCAAGTTCGATAACGTAGCGATAGCGGTCTTCCCAGTCGTCCAGCAACTCAAAGTCGGACAGAATGTCCTCGAAGCTCCTGACCGGACGGGCCTCTGTCACAGTGTCCATAGGCCGAATATAAGCGGTATCGGGCGAGGCTGCGACTCGAGCCTGCACGCAAGGCTATGGGCGCGCAGCCCGGGAGGGAAAGGGCAGAACCATCCCAGATGCGCGCCCTCGGCAGGTTTTCCTGCCAAAAGCGGAGACGAAATTCGTTTGGCGGCTCTTTAAGTGCCGGCGGGATCGGGTCCCATCCAAGCGTCTTCGCGGTCCTCAGGTCTCAGAGTGTCTTGCGATGCGGCGATGCTGTGCGCGGCGCCGGTGTCGTAGGTCTCGTAGTTTGCCGGCTCGAACAAAGGCGGAGCCTCCGAGCTCGGCATCGTCTCCGCATTCTGGTTGCCGCCGATCAGATCCATCAGCATGCGCGCGCCAAACTGCGCCTTCTGCACGAACACGGCGAATGCGTCCTTGCCCTTGGCGCAGGTCTCGGGATTGCGATCACAGAAGGTTACGACGTCGTGCACCGCCGCCTGCGCAGTGCCGTAAACCTCGTTGCGCTGCTGTTCGTCGGTCGGGAGCAGCAGAACGATAATGGTCAGCCAAAAGGCCGTCCTTAAAAGGAACAGCATTGTCTTGCCCTCTCTGTTTGAAGCCTCGCGGCGTTTTTTGCCGTCTTACTTCCCGTTAGCGGGCGCACTTTAGCGCAAAGAGAATAAGGGAGTTTCACTGCAATCCATAAAGTTTGATCGAAAATTTGAAATAATTCTGGCTTAGAAGCGATCTGCATTCGCATAAAATTGAATGACGGGTGGCGAGCCGACGGCTAGATATTTTTAACCATAAGCGGCGCCCCTCGCTGTGCCTTCGGTTTTAGCCTTCCTTAAGCGCGCCCCTCGCATAATCGCGGTCAAAGTTAATCGGGGACGCAGCGGCGCTTGTCCCGCTCCGAGATGCGCGTGTTCGGTCGTGAAAGTTTGCACGGGTTCTCCGCCTATTTCAGTGCGCTCGTGCACCCCTCGGGGCAGGGCGATACGCTGACTGCGGCACGCCACCAATCCTTCATCGCCTCGCACCTGATTGCCGGATTGATCGCGCTCTGCGTTTTTCCGGTCTATCTCGTCGTTGGAGGCAAGCCGTCGCTCTATGTGACGATTGCTTTCCTCTGGCTGCTCGTGCCGATCGGTATCGCCATCTTTCTTTCGCGCACAGGCCGGCTTGCCGCGGCTCATCTTGCCTCCGCGGCGAATCTGGCGGGCCTCATCACCTATTGCGCGTGGCTCACGGGCGGCCTCTCGTCCTGGCTGCTGCCGTGGATGGTGGTGGTGCCGCTCGAGGCTGCGCTTGCAACCGAGCGGCGGATCGTCGCCTGGTCCGCTCTCGTCGCCGGCGCGGGATTCGCGCTGCTCGCCGTGGCGCAACGGCTCGGCTACGCCTACCCGGCAGAGACGCTGCCGCTTGCGCCGTCTTTGCTCGCCTTGATCGGCACCGCGAGCGCGACGCTCTACGCCGCGGCGCTGGCGATGACGGTGCAACTCGTCTACCGGCGCTCCGAATCGGCGCTGGCCGCCGGCGAGGAGCGCTACCGTCTTCTCGCCGAACATGCGACCGACATGATCACGCGGCACGACGACAAGGGCAGGGTCGTGTTCGCTTCTCCCGCGGCGGTCGATCTGTTCGGCGAGCCCGCGCAGAAGATCGTAGGCGAGGGTTTGTTCGAGCGCGTGCACGTGGCCGACAGGCCGGCTTATCTCACCGCGCTGTCGCGGGCGCTCGCCGAGGGCGAGCCGATGGCGGTCGAATTCAGGGTGCGGCGGGGCGGCGTGTCCGCGACGCCGCGCTATGTGTGGGTCGAGATGCGCTGCCGGCCGCTGGTGCGGGGCCAAGATGCGGCGCAGCGGCGGGGAGGACTGGTCGCCGTCACGCGCGACATTTCCGGCCGCAAGGCGCAAGAAGCGGAACTTACCCGCACCCGCGACGAGGCCGAAAGCGCAAACCGGGCCAAGACCCAGTTCCTCGCCAATATGAGTCACGAATTGCGCACGCCGCTAAATGCGGTGATCGGATTCTCGGAGATTCTCAACCGCGAGCTTTACGGCGCGCTCGGCGAACCTCGCTATCGCGACTATGTGCGCCTTATTCATGAGAGCGGCGAACATCTGTTGCATGTGGTCAACGAGATCCTCGACATGTCCAAGATCGAAGCCGGCAAGTTCAAGATCGTGAAGGAACCGTTCGAGGTCGCGCCGCTGCTCACATCCTGCTGCGAGCTGATGCGGCACACCGCCGATGCGCGGCAAATCTCGCTGATCGCGGACGCCGAGGCGGGGCTGCCCGAGCTTCCCGCCGACAAGCGCGCCTGCAAGCAGATGCTGCTCAATCTGATCGCGAACGCGATCAAGTTCACCGACCCGGGCGGCTGGGTGCGGGTGTCGGCGCGGGCGGCCGGCGGCGAGATCGCCATCGCCGTCGCCGACAACGGCATCGGCATTGCCGAGGCCGATCTTGCCAAGCTCGGCCATCCGTTCGTGCAGGCGAGCAATTCCTACAATCGCAGCCATGACGGGGCCGGGCTCGGGCTTTCGGTGGTGAAGGGGCTGGCGCGGCTGCATGGCGGCCGGCTTGAGCTCAAGAGCGCGCTCGGCCAGGGGACCGTCGCGACCATCCTGCTGCCGCTTCAGGTGGACGAACCGGCCGCCCATCCGGCGCGGCCCGCGGCTTCGGCGGCGTGAAGCCGGTAAGGCGCGAAGATCCGGACAAGCCCGTTTAGCAACTCTTTAGCTTCGGGCGGCCAAGATGCGTCAGCGGCTCGGCAGGCCCCGGCACGGGGCGCCGGCAGCCCGGATGTGGGATTATCTTACCGCAAGCTTAAGAAGCGATGGGCGTGGTGACAGGGCGGCTCCTCTTCCTTGCCTTCGTCGGGCTGACGGGCGTCATCATCTATAACGCGCTCTATTTGCAGGATCAGCCGGGTTCCTCCCTCGCCAAGGCGATGCCGAAGCCGCAAGGCGCGGAGCGAGCGCCCATGGCTCCGGTCACGACCGATCTGCCTCCGCTCGAAGCGGGCGGAAGCGATTCGCAGCTCGTGCTACGCGCCGTGCAACGCGAGCTCGCCGTACGCGGCTACGACGTGGGCGCCGCCGACGGCAAGCCGAGTGACAAGACCGAAGCCGCGATCTCGGCCTATCAGCAGAAGCACGGCCTTCCCGTCACCGGTGCCGCCAGCGAGGAGCTTCTGCGTCACATCCTGCTCGGCGATTCGGCGGGGGAGGGCGCGACCGGTTCGCTTGCCTTGGGCGGCCAGGGGCGCCAGGATCTCGAGGTCAAGGCGGTGCAGCAAATCCTCGCCGATCTCGGCTATGCGCCGGGCCCGATCGACGGCTCTCTCGGCGAGAGCACGAAGCGCGCCATCCTCGCCTTTCAGCGCGACCGCAAACTCGCCGAAACCGGGCGCATCACCCCTGAGCTCGTGGCCGAGCTGAAGCGGGTGACTGGCGGCGACCCCGCCAAGACCGCAGCAAGACGCTAGTCCCACCGGGAGGCCGGCGTCCCTCACCCTTGTGGGGGAGAGCATGACGCGGTTGGTTTCAACGGACGCTATCATGCTCTAGACTCAATCATGCGGGTTAAGAGCGAGCTTTGGGTCAGGGCATATCTACGGCGCTGCCAGGCCGCAAACGTGCCGGCCGTGATCGTACGGCGGGGCGACGAGGCGGCCGGCGCGATCTTCATTTGCGTCGACCGGTTGGACGGCACGGTGAAGCTTTACGGGCCAGCACCGGCCGGCTTTGCCGGCGGGGACAGCGAGCGCCGCTGGGTGAGTTGCTTCGGCGAGGGGCCGGCGAACAGCGCGGAGGCGAAACTCTATCTCGAGCGGCAGAGAGGTTTCGATCCCGATCTCTGGGTGATCGAGATCGAGGACCGGGCGGGGCGCGATTTCCTCAGGGACGACGAGAGGGAGGGTTGACCCTTGGCGCGATTAGGAGTTCGTTAACCTTACCGGCGTCTTAATACTGCCGGGCGAGTGGCAAGCGCCAAGGATCGATTGAAAGGCCACGCGCGGAGACGGACATGGGCATCATCCTTGAATTCAAGCGCGGCGACGAAGCGGCAGTCCGAATCACGCGGCCCGTCGAGGGCTCCCTCGGGGAGATCGTCATTTTCCCGGGCGTACGCATCGAGCGGTATCGCGCCGCGCCGGACGATGTACCGGAAAGGGCGGGGGGTTCCGGCAAGCGCGCCGAGCGCCGGCGCAAGAAATAGCGGTCCGACGAAGTCTAACCCCTAGCGGCCGTAGGGACTGCACGAGGTCGCTGCGAGCGCGCGCTCGGCGAAGCTCGCGCGGCTCGGTCCGGCCAGCGGCGCGCGGATCAGCGCGATGCCTTCCTTTACCGGGGAGTTGACCACGATCACCTCATCGCTCGATTCCGGCGCGTCGACCCCGGCTTCTTCCACGGTCTGGTCCTCGGTGCTGATGATGAGATCGACCTGCGCGCGCTTCATATCGGCGCCGGCGACGGAGTAAAAATTGTCGCCTTCGCGGGTATAAAGCGCGATCAGCCAAAGCTCGTCGGGGATGGCGGCCTTGAGCCGCACCGGCCCGGCGGCGAGATCGAAGCGGCAAAAGGCGTAACGGACGTCGGGCGCCATCATCGGCATCGCCTGGCGGCCCGGGGTTGCGGCGGGAATTTCAATCATCGTGTTGGCGGGACCGAGCGCGGCCAGGCGCGCATAGGCGTTGCGGGGAGCGAGCGAAGGCAAAAGAAGCACCGCCACGATGTGGATGAGGCCGGCGAGCACGGCGGCGAGCGCAATATAGAATCCTGGCAGCCTTACTCGCATGCGATGCGCTCAATCTTCGGCAACCGGTCGCCGGGCACGATACCGATGCCGGCGGCGTCGGTTTCGCGCGGGTTATAGACGCGCAACATCAGCGTAAGATGCCGGCCGCCGTCGCCGGCCGGCAGCCAGTTTTCCGGCCGCGCCTCGCGCGCGAGAACGATGCGGTAAGAGCCGTCGGCATGACGCAACATCTCCTCGCTGTTGAAGCTGTAACGGGCGGACGGATTGTCGAGCGGCGCGCCATACTCGTCGTAGACCGCGATTGACCACCAGCGCGCATTGATGGGGCCGCCCTCGATCTTGTATTCGCAATCGGAGTTCAGGAGGCGGCCGGCGCTGTCGGTGCGCGCGGTAAAATATCGGGCGACGGTCGAGGTGAGGGGCAGCCTGCCGCTCCTTGCCACATGAGCCCGGGTGTAGAGGTCGGCGTTGGGATTGCCCTCGTTTACCCAACCGCTCCAAGGGCCGACCTTGGTCGTCGTCAGCGGCGAACCCCGCTCGATCATGTACCAAGCAGAACCGATGCCGAGGAAAAGTGCCGCCACGAACGCGCCGATGAAGTAGCCCAAGGAGCGCATGGAATGCGTGGCTTCTTCCTCGCGCCACGGCCGCGAGTGTGAGGGCGCGAGAAGGGGCGGGGAATTTTGCACGGCGGCGGTCAAGACTGGCGCTATCCATTCATGCGCGGCGGCTGCGGGTTATTGCGGTTGCGCCGCAGAACCAGCGTCGGGGGATTTCGGCGAAATCTCGGCGGCATTGACGGCGGCGGCGAGACTCGGCGCGGCCGGTTGTACGCCGCCTGCGGGCGCGGCCGGCGCCTCGGCGCGATCTGGCCTTGCATCGCTCGGTGTGAGCGGTCTTGCGTCCCGCAGCATGGCGCTCAGCTTATCCAGAATCTGCCGGGTGGCGTCGGTCATGTCCTTGACGCTCTCCACCGGAGCGGCGACAACCTCGGTATTGGCCGAGGCGTTCTGCGCCATCGCTGCCGCGATGCGCGCCTGCTCGGCGGCCTGCACCGGATGCACCGGAAGGCCCACGATCTGCGGAATATTGTCGGTGTCGTGCGCCGCTACCATGTAGGTGTGCCAGGTCTGCGCCGGGAAGCTTCCGCCGGTTACCCGCGCCATCGGGGTGAAGTCGTCGTTGCCGAGCCAAACGCCCGTCACGTATTGCCCAGTAAAGCCGATGAACCAGGCGTCGCGATAGGCCGAGCTCGTCCCGGTCTTGCCGGCAGAATAGGTGTAGTCGAGCTGGGCCGCCTTTCCGGTTCCTTCCGTGACCACGGCTTGCAGCATGGTGTTGAGCTGGCCGATTACCTCGCGGTCGAAGATCTGCTTGCGCGGCGGCTCGTCGCGGTCGTGGCTGTAGACGAGATCGCCGCCGGAGAGCGTCCGAATCTCTTCGATCGCGTATGGACGCACCTCGAGGCCGCCGGCGGCGAAAACGGCATAGCCGCCGGTATGTTCGAGCGGGGTCATGCCGTTGTCGCCAAGCGCGAGCGAGCAAGTCTTCTTCAGATGGTTGATGCCCATCTTGGCGAGATTGGCCAGCACTTTCTCGCGCCCGACCTGAAGCGACAGCTTGACGGCGATGGTGTTGATCGATTTCGCCAGCGCGGTGCGCAAATTCATCGCGCCGCGATAGCCGCCGGAATAGTTCTTCGGCGACCAGCGCCCGCAGGCGACGGGACTGTCGCTGACCACGGAGGTCGGCTTGTAGCCGTTCTCCAAAGCGGTCAAATAGACATAGCCTTTGAAGGACGAGCCAGGTTGCCGGTAGGCCTTGGTCGCGCGGTTGAATTGGCTCTCGCCGTAATCCTTGCCGCCGACCATGGCGCGCACCGCGCCGTCCGTCTCCATGGAGACGAGCGCGCCCTGATCGAAATTACGCGACCGGCCGAACTGCGCGATGGTCTGCTTGATCGCGTCCTCTGCGGCCTTCTGGAGACCGAGATCGACGGTGGTGCGGGCGACGAGGATGTGATCTTCCTTGCCGGCCATCAGCCGCTGCACTTCCTCGAAGGCCCAATCGAGGAAATAGTCGGGCGTATTGGAATCGCCGCGCTCGACGATCTTGGCGGGATTCATCCGCGCGCCATAGACTTGGCCTTCGCTCATGAAACCCGCCTCGACGAGATTGGTCAGCACTTCGTTGGCGCGCGCGCGCGAAGCGGCTAGATTGATGTGCGGAGCGTAGCGGGTGGGCGCCTTGAACATGCCGGCCAGCATCGCCGCCTCGGCGAGATTCACGTCGCGGATCGACTTGTTGAAATAATATTGCGCGGCCGCCTCGACGCCATAGGAGCCGCCGCCGAGATAGGCGCGGTCGAAATAGAGCTTGAGGATCTCGGGCTTGGTGTAGTGATTCTCGAGATAGATGGCGATCAGCGCTTCCTTGATCTTGCGGCTGAGCGAGCGCTCAGGAGTGAGGAACATGTTCTTGGCGAGCTGCTGCGTGATCGAACTGCCGCCTTGCACCACGGCTTCGTTGCGCGCGTTGGCCGCAAGGGCGCGGAAGGTACCCATGACGTCGACGCCGAAATGGTCGAAGAAGCGCCGGTCCTCGGTTGCGAGCGTTGCCTTGATCATCACGTCGGGGATTTCTTCGAGCGGCACGGAGTCGTCGCGCAAGAGACCGCGCTTGCCGATCTCGTTGCCGTAGCGGTCGAGGAAGGTGACGCTATATTCGTCGGCAAGATTGATCTTGCCTTGGGCGATCTCGAAGGCGGGGAGGGCGAAGGTGGCGAGCACGAGCAGACCGCCGACGCTCAAAGTCAGGCCTTCGCAAGCAAGCTCGTTGAGCGCGCGGAGCGGACCCTTCACTTCGAAGCGATTGAAGAAGGAGGAGTAGCCGGCCCACCAATCGAGGAAGCCGGTCCAGGCGGCGTAGAGGCCGGAATCGATCCACGAATCGATCTTCAGCCAATCGATGAACTTGCCGCGGCCGCCGCCTTGAAGGAAGTCCCGCACTTGCCCCGACCTCTCGCGCGCGAAATCGTCCCGGCAAACCGGCCTTCCCAGTCTGCCCGGACGGGGTTTGCACGGGAAATTACACCTTGATTGAGGCCTTTTGTAGAGGGGCCGCGCTCGTTAAGACTTCACCTCAAATCCGCGCCGCCGCATACATTCGACATAGTCTTGGTCGGCGGCGCCGGGGCGAAGACGCGAGAAAATCGCGGCGATCGACTTGATCCCCTTCTTCTTGGTTTCCTCCTTACATTCTTCTTCGGCCGTCTGCAGCGTTTTTGCCGGATCTTGCGCCTTGTCTTCGGCCTTGCTGGAAACGTGGGCGACCTGGGTGAAGGCCTTGGGCGAGGGCTCGATCTGGCTGCAGGCTTGCGCCAGCAGCGCCGACAGGCCAACGGCCAAGATCGCCGATCCCCGCCTCATCGCGACCACTCCCCCGGGACCAAGCCTATGCCCGCCGGAAGAGGCTACGCAAGGTGGCATTTCCTTGCCGCCCTTTCGCAAAGGAAGGGCGAATGTCGGCAGCGGACGAAAGCGGCATGGGCGGCATTCCCTTCAGGTCCTCGGCGAGCGCCTTCTCCGCAAGAACCGCGCAGCGGGCGATAGCGGGCGCCGGACATTGGCATAAGGTGGGGTTGTGACCGCGGCGTGGCCGCGCCGGTTCCGAATCTTGGCGGCGGGTGCGGCATAGACGTTTGCCCGAAAGGCCGGCACGAAGCCAAGACGCAGGCTTGCCGGCGCCCTTTCGCGCTTGGCGCAAGTCTTGCTAAGCTCCGGCCGCCTTCAGGGGATGGAGCATGTTGGACGGAAGATTGCAGATGGTCCGGAAAGATTTCCCAATCGCCGCAACCGGCCGGTGGATGGCCGGAGCGGCGTTCCTCGCCGCGCTATGGCTCTTTTTGCCGGCAAGCGCCGCGCCGGCCGACGCCCCGCAAGTGCAGGCGCCGGCGCCCGCGCCGGCACCCAAGACCCTCGAATGCCAGAAGGAGCCGCTTACCGGCAGCGGGCCCGGTTTCAAGAGCTCGCAAGAAGAGTCGGAACAGGCCGCGCGCGCCAATTGGACCGAGAAGGCGAAGGCGATTTATCCCGACGCCGACTGGGCGGCGGCGAAGGAGCCCAGCATGCAATGCGTGAAGCAAGGGCTCTATTCCAAATGTTTCGCCACCGGCATTCCCTGCCGCCCGAAGCCTGAGTGAGGCACGCTTTGCGCTACCGATTTGTTGTCTTGACCGTGTCGCTGCTCGTGCTGCTGCCCATCGCGGGGGCGCTGGCCGAGGAGGGAGCAAGCGCGCAGGGGCAAGCGAAATGCCGCAAGGCCGAGATCAACCCGGTGACCGGGCATGTGTTCTGCTTCGATCCGCTCGGCGCGCCGGTCGAGCTGGTGCCCGCCGAGGCCAAGCCCGCCTGCAAGGACGAGGATCAGCGCGGGCAGTGGAGCTGGGCGCCGAATTGCACGCCCGGCGTCACATCTGCAAGATGAGGGCGAGCGTGATGGAAATCAGCACGAGCAGGATGGCGAAGATCACCGGCTGATCGATCGGCCTCCCGAGGTGGAAGTCCTTCAAGCGCTCGAACACGCCTTGTTTCATGGCAAGACCTCCTGCCCTTGAGTTAGGAAGTTCCGGCGCGATGTGAAGGGCGTGATACACTGTATACGGAAGGAAAAAAGTCCTTGACAGCGTGACGCTCGAAGGTTAGGGTTCAGCTATAACGCGACAGGTGCGCGGAGGAGGCGCCGTCCGGAAGGGCCGGCGCCTTTCCCTTGGGCGCCCTCACCCGGCTCGGTCCTTTTCGGACCTCGCCATCCTCTCCCGCAAGCGGGAGAGGGAGTTAGAGCCGGCGCATCACTTGAGCGCGTCAGCCCTCCTTGCAGGGAGGGATGCCCCAATCCGAGGAGGCGAAGAGCGATGGCTGGCAAGCGTGCGGCCTTCGACGAGGCGCGCGCGCGAAACGAGTATGAGCACGGATACGACTCGCTTGCGGTCATTGCCGCGCGCCATGGCATCAGCCGCAGCACACTGCTCAATCGCACCAAAGAGGGCGGGTGGCTACGCAAGCATAAGCCGGTCAAGCGCCCGCGGCGCAGCCAAGAGGAGATGCGGGCGGAACGGTTCGAGCGCGCAACGCGCCTGCTTCGGCAAAATATTGTCGGCCGTCTTTTCGTGCTGATCGATCAGAAGCTCAAGGAGATCGAGAAGAGGATGCAGGACCAGGCCGCAAGCGGCACGCAAAGCGCCGCCGACACCGAGCGCGACGCGCGCTCGTTCCATCTGATCATGCAGGTCTACGGCAAGGTGGTCGAGCTAGATGAAGCCGCGCGCAAGAACAAGACGGTGAGGGGAGGCGCCGCAGGGATGACCAAGGAAGATGCGGACCGACTCCGCCGCGAACTTGCGCAACGCATTGCGCGGCTTGGCGGCACGCAGGACGATTAAGTCGTCTCTGGCGCGACTGAGTCCGCATGAACTCGGGTACCTCCGTTACGATTTCCAAATTTGGGGGCGCGAGGATCAATTGCCGCCGGAGCGTGCGCAAGGCGGCTTGGACTGGACCGTCTGGCTCATGCTCGGCGGGCGCGGCGCCGGCAAGACGCGCGCCGGCGCCGAATGGGTGCGCTCGATCGCGGAAGAGAAGGCGGAGGTGCCGCCGCGCATCGCTCTCGTCGGCGAGACGCTCGGCCAGGCGCGCAGCGTGATGGTGGAGGGCGTCTCGGGTCTCATGGCCGTGCATCCGCCGGACGCACGCCCGCTCTATGAACCGTCGAAGCGGCAGATCGTGTGGGGGAACGGTGCTCTCGCGCAGCTCTTCTCGGCGGAGGATCCGGAAAGTTTGCGCGGGCCGCAATTCACCCACGCCTGGTGCGACGAGCTTTGCAAATGGAGTAAGCCCGAGGAGACCTGGGCCATGCTGCAATTCGGCCTTAGGCTCGGTGAGCGCCCGCGGCAGGTGGTGACGACGACGCCGTGGCCGATCCCGCTGTTGAAGACGCTGCTCGCCGATCCGTTGACGGCGGTGAGCCGGGTTAAGACGGAAGCGAATGCGTGCAATCTCGCGCCGTCGTTTCTCCAGACGATCGTCGCGCGCTATCGCGGCACGCGTCTCGGGCGGCAGGAGCTCGATGCCGAGCTGCTCGAGGACAGACCCGACGCGCTGTTTCCGCGCGCGCTGATCGAAGCCTGCCGCGTGCGGACGGCGCCCGAATTGCGCCGCGTTGTGGTCGCGGTCGATCCGCCGGCCTCCTCAGGACCGCATGCGGATGCCTGCGGCATTATCGTTGCCGGCCTCGGCGAGGATGCCCGCGCCTATGTGCTCGCCGACCGCACGGTCGAGCAAGCGCGCCCCGTCAGTTGGGCTCGGGCCGCCGTTCGCGCCTTCCGCGCCTTCGAAGCGGACCGCGTCGTGGTCGAAACCAATCAAGGCGGCGATCTGGTCGAGACGGTGCTGCGCCAGGTCGATGCTTCCGTGCCGGTCAAGGCGGTCAGGGCGATGCGGGGAAAGTGGCTGCGCGCCGAGCCGGTCGCGGCGCTCTACGAGCAGGGGAGGGTCGCGCATGTTGGCGCCTTTCCTTCGCTCGAAGACGAGATGAGCGATTTCGGTCCCGACGGACTGTCGGGCGCGCGCTCGCCAGACCGGGTTGATGCGCTGGTCTGGGCGCTCACCGACCTCTTGCTGCGCGCGCCGGCCGAGCCGCGCGTCAGGTGGGTTTGACCCTTTTCGCACGGGTCGATGGGAACCGCTCAGGCCCACGGTCGTTTACGATTGACTAACGCCTGGGACCTATCATATTGATAGGTGCATGGCTAGAAAGAGGGGCCGAGAAACGCCGAAAATCGTGGCTTTCCGAAGCGACATTCGGAAGCTCGAACAGACGATTCGGACGTTGGCTCAGGACACCTCGAAGGTCGGTTTTTTGAAGCACGCAATTGAACGAATGGAGGAGCGAGGTATCGACGACGTTGATGTCTATCGGGCCTTGAGACGTGGGTTTGTAATGGAAGAGAGCGTTCGTGCAGGAAAGAACTCAGGCGAGCAAGTGTGCAAGGTCGTTGAGCAGAATAAAGGTGCGCGTGACCTGGGTGTGGTCACGATAGTGGTTGCAGAGGCCAAGTTACTCGTAAAGACGGTCGAATGGGAGGACCTGAAATGAGTGAAATAGATCATTTCATCCACACGGCCGAGCCTCTTCAGAACCAGCCCTTCCACTATAAGCAGTGCGGGTTGGACAACATCTATCTGATGAATGGCTACTGCATTGAGCAGACAGCCTATGGCGAGGCCGTTTCTATCCGAGACGCTGACGAACTGCACAAGGCGATTGGGGTCTATTTGGTTCAGCACCGGAAAGTGCTGTCTGCAAAAGAGGTGCGCTTCCTCCGCAAGCAACTTGAGCTAACTCAGGCAGAGCTCGGGAGTCTAATGGGACAGAGCAGTCAGCAAGTTGCGCGCTGGGAGAAAGGGCAATCGGGTATTCAAGGGCCAGCGGATCGCCTCCTGAGGTTCATTTTCCTGTTCAGCATAATGAGCGAGCAGGAGCGGAAGGAATTTATGGGACTGCTAGAGGCGCTTGACGAAATGGATGCGCCCGCGGTGGAGAAGCCCATCGTTTTCCAATCAACTGAGGACGGTTGGCTGGAAGCGGCCTGACCTTTAGAACAGCGAGACTTATAGGCCCGCTTCGGCGGGCTTTTTTGTTGGATTGTCCGGCGACGCAGACCCAACCGGGTCGATGCGCTGGTCTGGGCGCTCACCGACCTCTTGCTGCGCACGCCGCCCGAGCCGCGCGTGCGCTGGGTTTAGATTTTGCGTCGCGGTTTGCCTCGCTTCATTCCTCTCCGTGAGGGGAAGGTGGCGAGCATGAGCGCAAGCGAATGCGAGCCGGGCGGGGCGGCGGCCCACACCCCCCACCCGCCGCGCCAGCCGACTTCGCCTTCGCGAATTCGGGGCGCGACTGCCCTCCCCTCGCGGGGAGGGAAGAAGAAAGGTGAATCATGCCAACGAGTTTGCGCAGCGTGCTGGCGCGGCTGTTCGGCCGCATGGAAGCGAAGGCGAGCAAGACGGCGAAGCTCGTCGCCTTCGCCTCGGGCGGCCAGCCGGTATGGACGCCGCGGGACTTCACCGCGCTCGCGCGCGAAGGCTTCGCCAAGAATCCGATCGTCTATCGCTCGGTGCGCATGATCGCGGAGGCGGCGGCTTCGGTGCCGCTGTTCCTGTTCGACGGCGAACGCGA
>DATLXW010000175.1:0-2144 GCA_035575415.1 Methyloceanibacter sp.
CATCGAGCAGAATTTCGGCCCGCACATCGAGCAAAAATGCGCGAGCTTGTGCGCCTCCTTGGGCAGCGTCTCGTCGTGGAACGACCGCGCCGTCTCCGGATCGAGCGAGAGATTGAACTGGTCCTCCCAGCGGAACTCGAATCGCGCCTGCGAGAGCGCGTTGTCGCGCGCCACAGCCGAAGGATGGCCTTTGGCGAGGTCGGCGGCGTGGGCAGCGATCTTGTAGGCGATCACCCCCGCCTTCACGTCGTCTCTGGTGGGGAGCCCGAGATGCTCCTTCGGCGTCACGTAGCAAAGCATCGCCGTGCCGAACCAGCCGATCATGGCGGCGCCGATCGCGCTCGTGATATGGTCGTAGGCTGGCGCGATGTCGGTGACGAGCGGGCCTAAAGTGTAGAACGGCGCCTCGCCGCAAAGTTCGAGCTGCTTCTCCACATTGACCTTGATCTTGTGCATGGGAATATGCCCAGGTCCCTCGATCATCACCTGGCAGCCTTTGTCCCAAGCGATGCGGGTAAGCTCGCCGAGCGTCTCGAGCTCGGCGAATTGCGCGCGGTCGTTGGCGTCGGCGATCGAGCCGGGACGCAAGCCGTCGCCGAGCGAGAAGGACACGTCGTAGCGGCGCATGATGTCGCAGATCTCGCCGAAGCGCTCGTAAAGGAAGCTCTCCTTGTGATGAGCGAGGCACCATTTCGCCATGATCGAGCCGCCGCGCGAGACGATGCCGGTCACGCGGTTTGCGGTGAGATGGATGTAGCCGAGCCGCACGCCGGCATGGATGGTGAAATAATCGACGCCCTGCTCGGCCTGCTCGATCAGCGTGTCCTTATAGACCTCCCAATCGAGCTTGACCGGATCGCCCTTCACTTTCTCCAGCGCCTGATAGATCGGCACCGTGCCGATCGGAACCGGCGCATTGCGAATGATCCATTCCCGCGTTTCGTGGATGTTCTTGCCGGTGGAGAGGTCCATCACCGTGTCGGCGCCCCAGCGGATCGCCCACACCATCTTCTCCACCTCCTCCTCAATCGAGGAGGTGAGGGCGGAATTGCCGATATTGGCGTTGATCTTGGTGAGGAAATTCCGCCCGATGATCATCGGCTCGGATTCCGGGTGATTGATATTGGCCGGAATGATGGCGCGGCCGCGGGCGACTTCACTGCGCACGAATTCCGGCGTCACATAGGCGGGGATCGAAGCGCCGAAGCTCTCCCCGTCTTGAAGCCGCACTTCCGCCTCCTCCGCGGCGCGCGCGCGGCCAAGATTTTCGCGGTGCGCGATAAAGATCATCTCGGGCGTGACGATCCCCGCCCGCGCCAGCTCAAGTTGCGTCACGGGGAGTCCGGCACGCTTGCGCGCTTCGACCCAGGGCGCGCGAAGGCGGGGCAGCCCGCGCTTCACGTCGATCACCGCTTGCGGATCGGTATAAAGCCCAGACGTGTCATAGACGCGGAAGGAGCCGCCGTCGCTCAGCCCGATTTCGCGAAACGGCACGGCGAGATCGGGCCAGCCCTCGGGCGCGGAATAGACCTTGCGGCTGCTGGGCAGAGGTCCGGTGGTGATATCAACCGGCGCCACGTCCTTGGGTGAAAGCGGCTTGTTCATCGCGGTCCTCCGGAGGCAAAGGGAAATACCGGAGAAGCGGATGGCTAAAGTTCCCGTCCCTTCGCCGGCATGACCCGGATCAGGTTCGAAGGGTCTCCGCCGGGCCTCATTTCGAGGCAGCGGACTCTCAGCCCCTTGCCTGGGGCTCCCCTCGGAACGTCCTCAGTCTAGACCCATGCGCCGCGCTGTCAAATCACGCTCGGCCCTTCTTCCTCTCCCCCAAGGGGGAGAGCAGAGAATAAGGTGCCTCCGCTGAATTCAGGCGCGTTTGCGGCGCGGGCGCGTTGCGCTCCGCGTGCGCGTTCCGGCGGTTCTCGCCGGGCTTTGCCGGCGAGGCTTCTGCTTCCACCACGTCTCCCACCATTCCTCGTAGCCCATGAGGCAGAGAATGGCCCCAAGCACAAAGGCGATCGCGGCGCCAGCGACGCTTCCGGCGGGGCTCGCCACGATGCGATCGCCGAGTGTCTGCGCGAGGCCGGGAAGCACGAGATTGATCGCCCCCCTCACGATCAGCAGCCAGCCGAGCACGGTGACGATCA
>DATLXW010000176.1:0-3379 GCA_035575415.1 Methyloceanibacter sp.
TCTTTTAGGGGGCTAGTATGCGTATGCGTGTGATCGCCGTTTTGGCGGTCCTTGCAGCGTCCGTGACGCTGGGGGGCTGTTTCTTCCACCACAATCAGGCCATCGTCCAGCCGCAACCGCTGCCGCCGCTGAAATAGCGCGCGGGCGAGGGCCGCGCCGCTTCGACGTGTAAGCGGGGTTCAGCGTTCATGCCGGGGGCGTGTGCGCTTGACGTATAATCGGAAGCGCCAGTCATAGCTTTGGCGGATGGGGAGGGATTCGAACCCTCGAGACGCTCGCGCGTCTGCCGGTTTTCAAGACCGGTGCCTTCAACCACTCGGCCACCCATCCATGGGGGATGCCTTAGTCCGCGGCGCCCGCCGGCACAAGCGCGGCGTACGCAGTCAGTCCAACGCGCACAAGTTAAGCCTCGACCTGCATAACATTGTCTTATGCGGGTGTGCGGAACCAAGCCGATGGAGGGAGAATTAGGCGCCTGTGATTCGAATGTCCATGATCCCATGAGCGCCAAACCCGATCCTTATGGCCGCGACGCGGGCTGGGTTCAAATCGCGCACAGAGTCATAAACGAGAGCGCTCGCGACAATCTCTCCCTCGTCGCCGCGAGCTGCGCCTTCTACGCACTGTTCGCCGCCTTCCCGGCGCTTTCGGCGCTTATCGCCCTGTACGGCCTGGCGACAGATCCGGCCGCAGTCGAGCGCCATTTCGACATATTGAGTTACGTGCTTCCGCCGGCTGCCTATGAGGCAGTGATCGATCAGATCAAGCGCTTGGCCGGGGCGTCCAGCCGTTCGCTCGGTTGGGGATTGGCGATCGGCCTCTGTCTCGCGCTATGGAGCATCGCCAATCTGGTCCAGACGCTGTTCGCGGCTCTGAACATCGCCTACGAGGAGACGGAACGGCGTAGCACGGTCCGCTTCTATCTGAGCGCTTTCGGCTTTGCGCTGCTCGGCATTGCAAGCGGCACGCTGATGCTGCTCGCCATCGTCTATGTGCCCTTCATTTTCGCCTATGCCGGCTATTCATCCGCTTTTGAGGCGGTGGTGAGGATCGCCCGCTGGCCGCTCTTGGCTCTTCTCGTGCTTTTCGTGCTTGCGCTGCTTTATCGTTATGGACCTTGCCGCCGCAGCGCCAAATGGCGTTGGGTCAGCGTCGGCTCCGTCTTCGCGACAGCCGCGTGGCTTGCCGCCTCCGCCGGCTTTTCGTTCTATGTCACGCATGTCGCCAACTACGACAAAACCTACGGTTCGCTTGGAGCGGCGATTGTGCTCTTGTTCTGGCTTTATCTCTCCTTCTACATCGTTCTGCTCGGGGCCGAGATCAATGCCGAGCTCGAATTGCAGACGGCGGAAGACACGACGCGCGGAGATCCGCGCCCGATGGGCAAGCGTGGAGCATTCGTCGCCGACCACGTCGCTGGGGGAAAGTACGACGCCGGGCATCCGCAAAGCGAAGTCGCTGGCCACCCCGAACGAGCGAAAGCCGGCGGCTAAGCTTGATCCGGAGCGCTACGCCGGAGCAGGCGCCTGCGCACCAGTCCGGCCGCGATCACGAATAAGGCGCCGAGCGTCGCCCCAACTATCCACACCGTATGCGCCATGGCCGGATCGATACTGCCGGTAAACAGCGGATCCTTGGCAATGATCTCTCCCGCAATCCAGCCGAGCAACGCTGCACCCGCCCACACAATGATCGGGAAGCGGTCGAGCAACGCCAGCACGAGCGTTGCGCCCGCCATGATCAGGGGAATGCTGACCGCGAGCCCAAAGATGAGCAACGCAATGTTGTAAGGCGCGTCGAAGCGTTCGGCGACCGCGGCGATGGCGATGACATTGTCGAGGCTCATCACCACGTCGGCAATGGCGATGATCCTGACGGCGCGCCAAAGATTCTCGACCGGTTCGATTTCGCCGTTCTTGCCGTTGCCGTTCTCCTCGGGGGTAAGCAGCTTGACGGCGATCCACAACAAGAGCAGGCCGCCTACGAGCTTGAGATAGGCGACCTTCATCAAGGTGGTTACGACGCCGGCGAAGATGACGCGAAGGCTGATCGCCACTGCGGTGCCGAGAATGACCCCCCAAACACGCTGGCGCCCGGGCAGCTTGCGGCAGGCGAGGGCGATGACCACGGCATTGTCGCCCGAAAGCAGGATATCGATCCAAATGATCTGGACGACGGCCAGCCAAAAGCCAGGTTGCTCTGCGATCATTACTTCTGCTTGCCCTCCCCCCGAGGCCTCGCCCTATTCAGCCAGCCGCCGCGATAGCCATTGCCGTGAAAAACGGCAAGGGCAAGACGGGATATAAGCGTTCTGCGTCAAGATTGAAGGCAAGAGATGCGCCAATGTCCGCAGGCGGAAGGAGAATTTCGCGCCCAGGGTCTCGGCTTGGGACAAAACTCCGCCAATGGCTTATGCTCCCGCCCCGACCGACGAATCGGGTCCATCTCACGGGGAAAGCAGCAATGACAATCGATCCAGTCGTGGTGAGTCCGCTGATCGCCTTGGTAGCCGGTATTCTGATTTTGCTGATGCCGCGTCTGCTGAACTACGTCGTGGCCATTTATCTGATCGCGATCGGCATCATTGGGTTGTCGCACCACTTGCAGTAGTGCAACCGGCGCGCAGCATGACTTTTGCCGCCAAAATTGGCGCTTCGGTCAGCAAGCCGGGTTTTCATTAACTACCGAAACGGGCACGAGGTCCTGGAACCGCCGCCACCGATAGCCTATAGTTCGCTCATTCATGCTCATGGACCTGCTTCGAGGCCGCCCCTGCGAAGCTTGCCTCGGTCGTGGTGGGTCGAAGGGCTAACTGGCAAAGGGTTTGGGGCGCATACCCGTTTCTTCAGCCGCATTGGCCGCCGATCGCGGGCTAGAGCGGCCAAAGTTTAGTTTGGTCTAAGGGAAACCCCAAGCCCGCCGCGTCGCACGAAGAGGGAAACGAGTTCAATGGCGGAATCCTGGCCGAGACGATTATTGCTTTGTCTCGTCGCCGCGGCTGTGCCGATTGCACTCGGTGTCGATGGCGACTGGCTCGCCGGCAACACGTCGGGAAATGTCGCACTCGCGGCCGATCAACCCTCGAACCAACGCAGCGGCTATGTCTGGTCCGCAACCCGCATCGAATCGGGGATCCGCCTGCGCGGTTCGGTGCCAAATGACGAGGACCGTCGTACCCTGCTCGGCGTAATCAAGGCGCATTTCCCCGATCTCGAAGTCGAGGACCGGCTCAAGGTCGCCGACGGCGCTCCGCCGCAAGACCAATGGCTCGCCGCGGTGAGCTTCAGCCTCAAGCAATTGTCGCATTTGAAGCGCGGCTCGGTGCGTCTTCTCAACGTCGCGCTTAGGCTGGAGGGGGAGGCGAAAAGTCCCGCTGATT
>DATLXW010000177.1:0-2985 GCA_035575415.1 Methyloceanibacter sp.
CTCGGGCTCAAGGGCGCAATCGTAGATCGCCTCGACGACCGCAGAGAAGGTCTCGAGCGGGACCTGCGACCTACTGCCGCTCTTGTTCATGACTATCTTGGCGTGGGATGGCAAGTTGGTCCGACGCTGCCGATTTCTGAAGAACGCTCGGCTCCCAGATCCTCCCGGGGGAAGCCAGTTCACTGGCAATTTTGCAACTTTTGCGAGAGAGTTGCTAGAGGCGACCGAGGCCGGTAAGGGTTCGAATATTTGTTCCTTCTTTGTACGGGCCTGCCCCCGCATTCACATGCGGCTTACGCAAAGGTAATTTCCCGCGCGGCGCGATTTCGCCTTATCGTCGGCCCCGCATTTGCGTTCCGGCATGGGATTTGAGACGCCCCGGCACATGGCCAAATTCAAGACCACGGTCCAGGAATTCAACCGCATCGCGCTCCCCTATTTCCGGTCGGAGGACCGGTGGGCGGGGCGCGGGCTGCTGCTCGTGGTGATCGGACTGCAATTGTTCCAGGTCTGGCTGAATGTCCGCTTCAACGCCTGGTACAACACCTTCTACACGGCGCTGCAAAACAAGGACTGGGACACCTTCATCTGGCAGCTCGGCGTGTTCAGCCTGCTCGCCGCTCTGTTCATCGTCAGCGCCGTCTATCAGCTCTATCTCCAGCAATGGCTACAGATCAGATGGCGGAAATGGCTGACGCATGCCTATCTCGGCCGCTGGCTCGGCCAAGGCACGCATTACCGCATGCGGCTGAAAGGCGATCAGGCCGACAACCCCGACCAGCGTATCGCCGACGACATCCGCCTGTTCATCAACTATACGCTCGACATCGGCATCGCGCTGTTGGGTTCGATCGTCACTCTCGTCTCGTTCGTCGTGATTCTGTGGAATCTGTCGGCGGCGACGCCGCTGATGGTCGGACAGAGCTCGATCGAGATTCCGGGCTACCTCGTCTGGGCGGCGCTGATCTATGCCGTGCTCGGCACTTGGGTGACGCATCTCGTCGGCCGCCCGCTGATCAAGCTCAATTTCGATCAGCAGCGCTACGAGGCCGACTTCCGCTTCTCGCTGGTGCGGCTGCGCGAAAACGCCGAAGAGGTCACCCTGCTCTCCGGCGAGCCCGCGGAGGAGGAGCGGTTGCGCGACCGCTTCGGCAACGTGGTGCGCAATTGGTACGGCATCATGAGCCGGATGAAGCGGCTGACCTTTCTCACCGCCGGCTATAACCAGGTGGCGGTGATCTTTCCCTTCCTCGTGGTCAGTCCCGTCTATTTCTTCGGCGCGCTCACCTTGGGCGGGCTGATGCAGATCGCGCAGGCCTTCAGCCAGGTGCAAAGCTCGCTCTCCTTTTTCGTCAAGGCCTATAGCGACATCGCCGAGTGGAAGGCGGTGGTCGACCGGCTCGCAGGCTTCGAGGCCTCGATCGACTGGGCGCAAAGCCTCGGCGGCGCGGCGCCGAAAATCGAATTCGCGGGCGACGGCGCGCAGGTACTTGAGGTCGAAGAGCTGGTGATTGGACTGCCCAACGGGCGCGAGATCGTGCGGCTGAAAGGCCTCACGATCAGACCCGGCGAGCGGGTCTTGGTGATGGGGCCCTCCGGCGCCGGCAAGACGAGCCTGTTCCGCGCGCTCGGCGGGGTGTGGCCGTTTGGGGCGGGCTCGATCCGCGTGCCGAAAGGCGCAAACGTGCTGGTGCTGCCGCAGCGGCCTTACCTCCCACTCGGCACGCTGCGCGGCGCGCTCGCCTATCCGGGCACAACGAGCGTCTTCACGGAGGCCGAGATCGAGGATGCGCTCGATGCGGCCGGACTATCTTCGTTGAAGGCGGAGCTCGACGAGACCGCCTATTGGGCGGACAAGCTCTCGGGCGGCGAGCAGCAGCGGCTTTCGATCGCCCGGGCGCTTTTGCAAAAGCCGCATTGGCTTTTTCTCGACGAGGCGACAAGCGCGCTCGACGAAGCCGCCGAAGCCGAGCTTTATCGCCTGCTCGTGGCGCGGCTGCCCGATTCGGCCATCGTTTCGATCGGCCACAGATCGAGCTTGGTTGCCTTCCACGACCGCTTCTTCGAGCTTCGCCCGGACGCAAGCGGCCGCCACCACCTGATCGAGCTAACGCGGGTAGAGGGGAAATTCTCGCCGGAAGCGCTCGATATGACCGTCAGCTAGCCGCAACGCTCTTCTGCCGGGCGCTTTCCTGGCCTATGCTCGGATGCGAATCGGCCGAGGGTACACAAGATGAAGCTCATCATTGCCTTCGTGGTCCCGGCGCTCATGATCTGTTTCGGCGCGCTCGCCTTTGGCGCGCGTTCCGCCGAGGCGGCGGAAAATTTCTGCAAGCGCCGCTACAATATCTGCCTCGCCCGCTGCCCGGGGCCGGCGCAGACCTGTCTCTCCCGTTGCCAAGCACGCTACAAGGGCTGCATCTCGCGCAGGCCTTATCTCGGCGACCTGATCTGATCGACGTCCCGCGTTAGTCGTCGGCTTTTTTCAGGCAGCCGCTCGCCGCGTCGAGGCCGTCGGGAGCGCCCCAATCGTTGCTCGGCACTTTGGGGAAGGAAGCGCCGAATTCCTGCTTCACCATCGAGAATTTCGCCGGCACGTTGGAATTGTCGGGGAAGTCGACGATCCAGAAATAATCGTAGGTCTCGTCCGGCCACGTCTTGGGCACTCCCGGCAGAATGTCGAGCTTGAGAAGTTGGCGCAGCGTTACCTGCTCGCCTTCGAACTTCGCTTCCAGCTCTTCGTTGGCGATGTGCTTGTGCTCCCACACCATCACCACGGTTTTTCCCCTGAGCGCCGGGTTCGTCAGGATGTTGCGCGCAGCTTCCTGCGTGCGGCGGTTGAGCGCCGTGGCGAAGTCCTGCTTGTCGCCGCCGGGCGCGGGCATCGCCGAATAGAGAATGAGCGGCTTCGACCAGGTCGCCACCGCAGGCGAAACAAGCTCGACCGTGTGCAGCGTGATGGCAAAGAAGAACGCGGGATCATCA
>DATLXW010000178.1:0-4197 GCA_035575415.1 Methyloceanibacter sp.
GCGCACTCAACTTCATCGGCGCCGACACGCTCTACGGCCGCTATTGGGGCGGCATCGAGCACCACCCGTTCCTCCATTTCGAGGTCTGCTACTACCAGGCCATCGAGTTCGCCATCGCCCACAGGCTTGCCCGCGTCGAGGCCGGCGCCCAGGGAGAGCACAAGCTCGCCCGCGGCTATTTGCCGAGCGAGACCTATAGCGCCCACTACATCGCCGATCCCGGCTTTCGCCGGGCCGTCGCCGACTATTTGCAGCGCGAGCGTGTTGCGGTCGCCCGCGACATCGCCCTCCTCGCCGAGGAAGCGCCCTTCAAACGAGGCGGCTAACTTTCGAGCACGAAGGAGATTTTGCCGTTGATCCGGTATTTCTTGATTTTTCCGTTCTCGACCGTCGCCTCGAAATTGTCGATCCAAATGGAACGGACGTTGCGCAAAGTGTCGTTCGCGCGCGCCACCGCCGTTTGCGCGGCGTCTTCCCAGCTCTTGTCGGATTCACACAAGACCTCGATCACTTTCAGCATCGACATTTGACCCTCCACAGATTTCATTGGTGCGGCCGGGGCCGAGCGGCGCCCGGTCCTTGGGTCTCGCAGCCTACGGAATACCGAGCAAACAACCTTGACGCCGGTCAAAGGCGCAAAGTCCGGTTAATTCTCAGGTTGACGCCGAACCTGCAAGGATTCGAAATGACTCGGAAAAACCGGAGCGGATGTCATGGCCTATGACGACAGCAATGTCTTCGCCAAGATGCTGCGGGGCGAGATCCCCTGCCACAAAATCTACGAGGACGAGGACACGCTTGCCTTTCTCGACATCATGCCGCGCAGCGAGGGCCATACGCTCGTCATCACCAAGGAGAAGGCGTCCGACCTCTTCGATGTTTCCCCCGAGGCGCTCGCCAAGCTGATGGCGGTGGTGCAGAAGCTTGCGCCGCAAATCCGCGACGCCGTGGGGGCGGAAGGCGTGCTGATCCAGCAATTCAACGGACCGGCCGCAGGCCAGACCGTATTTCACCTCCACGTCCATATCATCCCGCGCAAAGAGGGCGAGCCTCTCAAGCCGCATGCCGGCGTCATGGCGGACAAGGCGAAGCTCGCCGCCACCGCCGAGAAAATCCGGAAGGCGCTCAAGGTCTAGTTGTCGCACCAAGGAGTTTGTCATGCCCGCGAAAGCGGGCATCCAGCAGCCCCGGAAGATGTTCTGTGCACATGCGGGGGTTACTGGATCGCCCGGTCAAGCCGGGCGATGAGAGTGCGTCTGTCAGAAAGCAGTCGCTACTTCGTGCCGAGGGGCACCTTCGGCACGAGGCTTACACCGATGCTGCGGGCACGGACCGTTCGCGGCCTGCGTGGCGCGCGTCTTACGCCGGGCCGAGGTCCGCCCGGCCGCGGCGTACCTTTCGGCCCATCGCCATCGGGCCCTCCGCCTTCCGGATCGCTGTCCTCGGCATCGCGCGGGCGGACCGGCGTGTCAGCCTTGAGATACTCAAAGGCGAGTGACTTCTCCCCGCCATCTTCCTTGACCAGCACGCGCACGATGCCGCCATCCTTCAGCGCACCGAACAGAATCTCCTCCGCCAGCGGTTTCTTGATGTGCTCCTGGATCACGCGCGCGAGCGGGCGGGCGCCAAACTTGTCGTCGTAGCCGCGCTCGGCGAGCCACTGGTTCGCCTCCGGCGTCAGTTCGATAGTGATGTTGCGATCACCAAGCTGCGCCTCGAGCTGGAACACGAATTTCTCCACCACCTTTGCGATCACCTCGGGCGTGAGATTGGCGAAGGGGATCACCGCGTCGAGCCGGTTGCGGAACTCCGGCGAGAACAGGCGATTGATCGCCTCCTCGTCCTCGCCTTCGCGCTTCGCGCGATTGAAGCCGATCGCCGGCTTGGCGAGGTCGCTCGCCCCGGCATTGGTGGTCATGATCAAAATGACATTCTGGAAGTCGACCCGCTTGCCGTTGTGATCGGTGAGCTTACCGTGATCCATCACCTGCAGCAGGATGTTGAACAGGTCCGGATGCGCCTTTTCGATTTCGTCGAGTAGGAGTACGCAATGCGGATGCTGATCGACGCCGTCGGTGAGCAGGCCGCCCTGGTCGAAGCCGACATAACCCGGCGGCGCGCCGATCAAGCGCGACACCGTGTGCCGCTCCATATATTCGCTCATGTCGAATCTGAGCAGTTCGACGCCGAGCAGGAGCGCAAGCTGGCGCGCGACCTCGGTTTTGCCCACGCCCGTCGGCCCCGAGAACATGTAGCACCCGATCGGCTTGCCGGGCTCGCGCAGGCCTGCGCGCGACAGCTTGATCGCCGCCGCCAGCGCGTCGATGGCCTTGTCCTGACCGAACACCACCCGCTTCAGATCGCGGTCGATATTGCGCAAGATTTCGGCGTCCGACTTCGAAACGGTTTTCGGCGGAATCCGCGCCATGGTGGCGATGGTCGCTTCGACCTCCTTCACCCCGATGGTCTTGCGCCGCTGCCGTTCCGGCAAGAGCATCTGCGACGCCCCAGTCTCGTCGATCACGTCGATCGCCTTGTCCGGCAGCTTGCGGTCATGGATATATTTCGCGGATAGCTCGACCGCCGACTTGATCGCCTGGCTCGTATAGCGCACGCGGTGGAAATCCTCGAAATAGGGCTTGAGCCCTTTCAGGATTTCGATCGCGTCCGGCACCGAGGGTTCGTTCACGTCGATCTTCTGGAACCGCCGCACCAGCGCCCGGTCCTTCTCGAAATGCTGGCGGTATTCCTTGTAGGTGGTCGAGCCGATGCAACGCAGCGTGCCGGACTGGAGCGCGGGCTTGAGCAGGTTCGATGCGTCCATCGCCCCGCCCGAGGTCGCGCCGGCTCCGATCACCGTGTGGATCTCGTCGATGAACATGATGGCGCCGGGATAGGCCTCGATCTCGCGCATCACCGCTTTCAGCCGCTCTTCGAAATCGCCGCGATAGCGCGTGCCGGCCAGCAGCGCGCCCATGTCGAGCTGAAAGATGGTGGCATCCGCCAGCACCTCAGGTACGTCGCCCATGACGATGCGGCGCGCCAATCCCTCGGCGATCGCCGTTTTGCCCACGCCCGGATCGCCGACGAATAGCGGGTTGTTCTTCTGCCGGCGGCAAAGCACCTGGATTGTGCGCTGAATCTCCTGCGTACGCCCGATCAACGGATCGATCCGCCCGGCGCGCGCCTTCTGGTTGAGGTTGACGCAATAGACTTCGAGCGCATCGGCGCCGCGCTTCTTTTCGTCGCCGCCTTCGACCGTCGCGGCGTCCTCGTCTACGCCGCGCACCGGACGCGGCTCGGACATGCCGGCCCGCTTGGCGATGCCGTGGCTGATATAGTTCACGGCGTCGAAGCGCGTCATGTGCTGCTCTTGCAGGAAGAAAGCGGCGTGGCTCTCGCGTTCGGCGAAAATGGCGACCAGTACGTTGGCGCCCGTCACTTCCTCGCGGCCTGAAGACTGCACATGCGCCACCGCGCGATGAATCACCCGCTGGAAACCGGCGGTGGGTTGCGCATCGCCGTGTGTGTCGAGCACCAAGCCGGACAGCTCGTTGTCGATATAGCCGGTGAGCTTGTCGCGCAGGAGATCGAGATCCACATCGCAAGCGCGCATCACCGCCGCCGCGTCGCGATCGTCGATCAGCGACAGGAGCAGATGCTCCAATGTCGCATATTCGTGGCTGCGCTCATTGGCATATTGCAGAGCGCGCCGGAGTGCCTGCTCGAGACTGGTCGAAAACGAAGCCACTTAAATCCTCACTCTTTCTCCATCGTGCATTGCAGCGGGTGTTCGTGCTGCCGCGCGAAGCTCGTCACTTGCGCTACCTTAGTCTCAGCGACCTCATATGTGTAGACCCCACAGATGCCGACGCCCTTCTGGTGGACGTGCAGCATAATGCGGGTAGCCTCCTCCGGCGGCTTGTTGAAGAAGCGTTCGAGCACATACACGACGAAATCCATCGGCGTGTAGTCGTCGTTCAGCAATAGCACCTTGTACAGACTCGGCCGCTTGGTCTTCGGCCGCGTCTTGGTGATGATATGGGTGCCGGTGTCATCGCCCCGGCGAGGATCGCCGTTCCGCGCCATCGTCAGCCTATGTGGCGTGTAGCTCGTCATTTGCCAAGAAGCGGCTACGCTTTGCCGCCGCTATCACAGCAATTCTAGCGGCAACCGGCAAGCCGCCGCAAATCGCCG
>DATLXW010000179.1:0-2180 GCA_035575415.1 Methyloceanibacter sp.
GGCCGTCGTGATCGGGCTTGCGGACCCGATGGGAGCGGCACTTTACAATTACTACAAGCATGGGGAATTGAAGGCCGAAGGCAGCTCGATCACCGAGGGCATCGGCCAAGGCCGCATCACCGCCAATCTCGAAGGCGCCAAGATCGACGAGGCCTATCAAATTCCCGACGCGGAGGCCCTTCCCATCATTTTCGGTTTGCTGAGCGAGGAAGGGCTTTGTCTCGGCGGCTCGAGCGGCATCAATGTGGCCGGCGCCATCCGCCTTGCCCGCGACATGGGCCCGGGTCATATCATCGTCACAGTGCTCGCCGATTACGGAACCCGCTACCAAAGCCGCCTGTTCAACCCCAAATTCTTGCGGGAGAAGGGATTGCCCGTGCCGCCATGGCTCGAGCAGGCGGGGGCGGAAAGCCCCCGCGTATTCGTCTAGACGGAATGGAGATTGCGCCTTGCTGCAGACCAAGACTTGGCTGACCGAGACCGACGAGCTTGCCCATGAGCTCGATGCGCCCGACCTAGTCGTCATCGATGCCTCTTGGCACATGCCAAGCGAGGGCCGGGACGCCTACGGCGAATATCTCGAAGAGCACATCCCCGGCGCCATCTTCTTTGACATCGACGAGATCGCCGACACCAAGAGCAGCCTGCCGCATATGTTGCCGCCGCCGGAGAAGTTCTCCTCGCGGATGCGTAGCATGGGCATCGGCGACGGCTCGCGCATCGTGGTGTACGACTCGCGCGGACTGTTCAGCGCCGCGCGCGTCTGGTGGATGTTCCGCGTCATGGGCGTCGACGACGTGAGCGTGCTGAATGGCGGCCTGCCGAAATGGAAGCGTGAGGGGCGGCCGCTGGAAAGCGGTCCGCCGCGAAACCGCACCACGCGGCATTTCACTGCTCGCCGCAATGCGGACCTGGTGCGCGACGTTTCGGACGTCAAGGCGGCGATCAAGGACAAGTCGGCGGAGATCGTCGATGCACGCGCGCCGGAACGCTTCGCCGGCACAGCCCCGGAACCACGGCCGGGACTTCGCTCCGGGCACATTCCCGGCGCGCACAATCTCCCCTATGGCAAGCTGCTCAATGCCGACGGAACACTCAAATCTCCGCGCGAGATCGAGAGCTTGTTCAAGGACGCCGGCGTCGATCTATCGAAGCCGGTGGTCGCAAGTTGCGGCTCGGGCATTACCGCCGGCGTGCTTGCGCTCGCACTTGCGCAGATCGGCCACCGCAAGACTGCGGTCTATGACGGTTCCTGGGCCGAGTGGGGCGCAGACCAGAGCCTTCCCATCGAGACCGGCAAGTGAGCAAGCGAAGGGGGAAAGAAAAAGCCCTGACCCGGCTTGCCCATGCCGGACGGGAACCCGCGCACCAGCACGGCTTCGTCAACACCCCGATCTATCGCGGCTCCACGGTCCTGTTTCCCACCGTGGCGGCGCTCGAGGCAAACGAGCAGCCTTACACTTACGGGCGCGTCGGCACACCGACCGTACGCGCGCTCGAAGCGGCAATTGCCGAACTGGAGGGCGCGCACCGCACCTTTCTCACGCCCTCCGGCCTGTCCGCCATCGCCACCGCGCTTTTGGCGTTCGTGTCGGCGGGCGACGAGGTGTTGGTGGTGGATGCGATCTATCGTCCCGCGCGCCGTTTCTGCGACCAGGTGCTGGCCCGGCTGGGCGTCAAGATCACCTATTACGATCCTCTGATCGGCAAAGGCATCGCCCGGCTCATGGGCGAAAAGACGCGCGTCGTCTTCGCCGAGTCGCCCGGATCGCAAACCTTCGAGGTGCAAGATATTCCGGCCATCGCCGAAGCCGCGCATGCCAAGGGCGCCATCGTCATTCTGGACAACACGTGGGCAACCCCGCTCTATTTCAAGTCGTTCGCCCGCGGGGTCGACGTTTCGATACAGTCGGCGACCAAATACATCGTCGGCCACGCCGATGCGATGCTCGGCGCAATCAGCGCCAGCGAGAAGACCGCAGGAGCCATCCAGAAGACCTACGAGGACCTTGGGCTTTGCCCTGGCCCGGAAGACGTCTATCTCGGCTTGCGGGGCCTACGCAGCCTCGGCGTTCGCCTCGAGCGGCATCAGAAGTCAGCGCTCGAGCTCGCGCGTTGGCTCTCCGAACGTCCTGAAGTTGCGCGCGTGATCCATCCCGGACTTCCGTCCGATCCCGGTC
>DATLXW010000180.1:0-3582 GCA_035575415.1 Methyloceanibacter sp.
TTCCCGAGTGAGAGCTTGATGACGCCATCTTGAGTGAGGTCGGAAAGCGTGAGGAGCCTACGCTCATCGGCAACCGGTTTGTCGTTGACTTTGAGGCCGCCGCCCTTCACCTGACGCCGCGCTTCCCCGGTCGAGTGCACGAAGCCGGCAAGCAAACTGGCGTTTAGCACGCCGAGGCCTTTCTCAAGCTCGGCGCGCTTCACTTCGATGCTGGGTAAGCTTGCGGCGATCGCGCCCTCTTCGAATGTGGCGCGCGCCGTCTCGGCGGCGCGATCGGCGGCGTCGCGGCCATGGACGAGAGCAGTCGCCTCAGTCGCAAGGATCTTCTTCGCCTCGTTCAGTTCCGCGCCTTTAAGCTTCGCGAGCTTTTCAATTTCCTTGAGAGGAAGCTCGGTGAACAGCTTGAGGAAGCGTTCGACATCCGCGTCCTCGCTATTTCGCCAATATTGCCAGTAGTCATAAGGAGAGAGCAAATCGGGATTGAGCCACACAGCGCCCTGAGCGGTCTTTCCCATCTTGGCGCCGGAAGACGTAGTGAGGAGGGGGGACGTCAAGCCATATAGCTCCCCTCCGTCAGTACGGCGCCCAAGTTCGATGCCGCTCACGATATTGCCCCACTGATCCGATCCGCCCATCTGCAGGCGGCAACCATAGCGCCGGTAGAGCTCGACGAAGTCATAGGCCTGCAGCACCATGTAATTGAACTCGATGAAGCTCAAGGGCTGCTCGCGCTCGAGCCTCAATTTTACCGAATCGTAGGTGAGCATGCGATTGACGCTGAAATGGCGGCCGTAGTCGCGCAAGAAATCGATATAGTTCAGCGTATCGAGCCAATCGGCATTGTTGACCATCAGCGCGCCGGTCTCGCCGTTGCCGAAGCTCAAGAATTTCGTGAACACGTGCTCGATGCCGGCGATATTGGCGGCAATTTCGGTCTCGCTCAGCAATTTGCGCGACTCGTCCTTGCCGGAGGGATCGCCGACCTTCGTTGTACCGCCGCCGATAAGCACGATCGGGCGATGCCCAGTCTGCTGCAACTTACGCAGCATCATGATGCTGACGAGATTGCCGACATGCAGGCTCGGCGCAGTGCAATCGAAGCCGATATAGCCGGTGATACGCTCGCTGCGCGCGAGCTTATCCAGGCCGGCCTCGTCGGTGACTTGATGGATATAGCCCCGGGACTGAAGCTCGTTCAGAAAATCCGATTTGAAAGTGCCCATGGTGCCGACTCGGTCGCCAGAGCCTGTAGCAGGTTTAGGCGCAACGCGCGACCCAGCGCCAAGCCCCTCAAGCAGCCGATTCTTTATCTTTCTTCGCCTTGCCGAGCCGCTTGTCGAGATAAGCGTCGACGACTTCCATCAGCCCCTCCATGCGGCCTTCGAAGAAATGATTGGCGTCGGGCACAGTGGCGTGCTCGATCACAATACCTTTCTGCGTCTTAAGGCGTTCGACAAGCCCGCGCACGGCTTCGGTCGGCACCACGCGGTCCTTGGCGCCGTTCACCATCAGCCCAGAGGAGGGGCAGGGGGCGAGGAAGGTAAAGTCGTAGAGATTGGCGGGAGGCGCGACGGAAATGAAGCCTTCGATCTCCGGCCGCCGCATCAGAAGCTGCATGGCGATCCAGGCGCCGAACGAGACCCCGGCGATCCAGCAGGTCTGCGCATCGGGGTTGTAGGCCTGAAGCCAGTCGAGCGCCGTCGCCGCATCCGCCAACTCGCCGGGACCATTATCGAACAGTCCTTCGCTCCTGCCTACGCCCCGGAAATTGAAGCGCAAGACGGAGAAGCCGCGCTTCTGGAAGGCATAATAGAGGTGGTAGACCACCTGGTTATTCATGGTTCCGCCAAATTGCGGATGGGGATGCAGGATAAGGGCTACCGGCGAGTTTGGCCCAGGTTCGTGATGATAACGGGCCTCGATTCGGCCGGCCGGACCGCTGATATTGACTTCAGGCATCGGTGATTGGCCTCGACACACGTGGTAGTATGGTCAGCTGACTGAGAACGGTTCTCTTTTAGCAAGATGGCTTTGGCAAGGTGGCGCGTTCGGCCGCAGCCGCAAAACTTGACTCTGCCGCGCTTCAAACCTATACACACTTAAGATTAGAATTGTTCCAAACAAGGCCGCTCCGGGATCGCGCTGGGCACTCGGGCGGCGCGGGCCGCGTTCATAACACGCGTGACCGGGGCTCGCGCAAGCATTAACCGGCGGCAGTTCGCCGCGAGCGTCGTATTGACATGAACCAGCGCTCCTATCTCGACTATAACGCCACGGCGCCGCTTCGCCCCGAAGTGCGCAAAGCCGTTACCCACGCTTTGAGTGTCTATGGAAATCCCTCGTCGGTTCATACCGAAGGGAGGGCCGCGCGCGCCCTCATCGAAGAGGCGCGCGCCAAGGTTGCGGCGCTCGTCAGGGCTCGAAGCGAGGATGTGATCTTTACAAGCGGCGGCACCGAGGCCAATGCCCTTGCCCTCGCCGCGCAGCCCGGTGCTGCGTGGCATTGCTATATGTCTGCCGTTGAACACCCCTCGGTACTTTCTGGCGGCCGGTTCTACCGCGAAACGACGACCGTGATCCCTGTCGCCGCCGACGGTGTTATCGACCTTGGAATCCTTGCGAGCGAACTCGACAAACACCATCTAGAGGGTTGGAGGCCATTTGTATCTGTAATGGCCGCCAACAATGAAACCGGCGCTCTTCAGCCGGTTGCGGAAGCTGCAACGATCGCCCACAGCGCTGGCGGGCTTCTCCACACCGACGCCGTTCAGGCTGCCGGAAGACTGAGGCTGGACATTGGCGAGCTCGGTGCGGACATGCTCAGCCTCTCGGCGCACAAGCTTGGCGGTCCGAAAGGTGTGGGGGCCCTCGTCCTTAACGACGGCGTTTCGGTCGAGCCGTTGCTCAAGGGCGGAGGTCAGGAGCGCCGGAGGCGTGCAGGAACCGAGAACGTTGCCGGCATCGTGGGTTTCGGCGTTGCGGCGGAGCTTGCCGCTCGGGATGTGGACAAGGCAGGCGAGATCGAACGGCTGCGAGATGAGCTTGAGCGTGGCGTCCTCGCCGTCGCGCCGGAGGCAATCATCTTCTCGGCCGAGGCGAAACGGCTCCCGAACACGAGCTGTATCGCTGTTCCGGGGGTAAAGGCCGAGACATTGGTCATCGGACTCGATCTTGCCGGCATCGCGGTGAGTTCGGGCAGCGCCTGCTCTTCAGGCAAGGTCGAACCCTCGCACGTGCTAAGCGCGATGGGCGCGCCGGAAGAAATCGCACAAGGGGCCATTCGCGTAAGCCTTGGTTTTGCGACCGAGCGTGACGATATCGAGAAGTTCCTCAAGGCCTTCGCCGAGCTTGTCAGCCGGCTGCGGCCAAGAGTAGCGGCGTAACATCGCCAAGCATTTGGAGTAGAGCATGCCTGCTGTGCAAGAAACCGTCGCCCGCGTCAAAGAGATTGACGTCGACAAATACAAGTACGGCTTCTTTACCGAGATCGAGTCGGTGAAGGCCCCGAAGGGCCTCGACGAGGACGTCATTCGCTTCATCTCGGCCAAGAAGGGCGAGCCCGACTGGCTGCTCGAGTGGCGG
>DATLXW010000181.1:0-17203 GCA_035575415.1 Methyloceanibacter sp.
TTGGCCGGATTGACCAGGATCACGCCATACTGATTGAACAGCTCTGGATCGCCTTCGACCAGGATCTTGAAATCGTCCTTATTGGCGAAGGAGAGCCAGGTGGCGCGATCGGTGAGCGTGTAGGCGCGCTTACCGACGGCCGTGTTGAGCGTGGCGCCCATTCCCGAGCCGGTTTCGAGATACCATTTGCCGCTGTCAGGATGGGGATCGATGCCGGCCTCTTGCCACAGCTTTAGTTCCATCTTGTGGGTTCCCGAGTCGTCGCCGCGTGAGGCGAACGGCGCCTCGGCTTCGGCGATCGCCTTCAGCGCGTCCGCGGCGTTCTTGCCCCCGGCGATCTTGGCCGGATCATCGGCCGGTCCGACGATGACGAAGTCGTTATACATCACGTCGTGGCGCTTCACGCCCCACCCATCGGCGACGAACTTCTCTTCGTCCGGCTTCGAATGTACCAGCACCACGTCGCCGTCGCCGTTCTGAGCATTTTTCAGCGCCTGGCCCGTGCCCACCGCCACCACGCGCACTTCGATGCCGGTCTTCTTGGTAAAGAGCGGAAGAATATGTTCGAACAACCCTGAATTCTGCGTCGAAGTGGTCGACTGCACGATGATGAACCGCTCGCCGGCCCAAAGCTGAGCGGGAAGAGCGAGAAGGCAAAGTCCCCAAACAAGGGCGAGAAGGACTCTGCGGTTTAAGATTGCGGTCATGAACCTCTCCTTCATCAGAGCACGAGTCCGCCGGCAAGAAAGGCCCCGGCCGCTTCACTTTTGGGCTCGGCGAAGAAATCTTCCGCCGGCTGATGCTCGGCCACGCGTCCATGATGCAAAAAGACGATGTCCTGCGCCAGCCGCCGCGCTTGGCCCACATCGTGAGTGACCACGACGATCTTGATGCCGCGATGGCGCGCGTCGACCAGCAAACCTTCGATGGCAAGCGTCGAGGCTGGATCGAGACTTGCGGTGGGCTCGTCGAGAAAGAGAATTTCCGGTTCGAGACTCAGTGCGCGGGCGAGGCACAGCCGTTGCTGCTCGCCGCCGGAAAGGATCCGCGCCGGCATGGAGGCGCGGCCCTCGAGAGCGGCCAGCTTCAGCGCTTCCACGACCTTCGCCGCCCGCTCGCCTCGTTCGATCCCGCGCAAGCCAAGCGCGTGATAAATGTTGGCTGCGGCGGAGCGGCGCAGCAGCACCGGTTTTTGAAACACCATCGCTTGCCTGCGGGCAATATCGCGGTCCATCGGCCGTCCGCCCCAGAGGATCTCGCCGCTTGTCGGCGCGATCAATCCATGCATGAGCCTAAGCAGCACGCTCTTACCCGCGCCGTTCGGACCCATGATGACGGTGATGCCGGGATCGGCGACCGTGAGCGTGACGTCGTCAATCACGCGCTTGCCGTTGGCCTCATAGGTGAGGCGGCGCAAGTCCAGCGGCAACAGGCTGTGCGCCCGGCCTGGCGCCGGCGCAAACCGTCCGGCCGGGGCTTTCGGATCAAGCATAATCGAGCCTGAGCGCGACCCGGCGCACGCCCATCAGCGCCGCGTTGACGGCGAGCGCAATGCCGAGCAGCACGATGCCGAGGGCGAGCGCGAGCGCGATATTGCCTTTCGAGGTTTCGAGCGCGATCGCCGTGGTCATGGTCCGCGTTACATGATCGATATTGCCTCCCACGATCATCACTGCGCCCACTTCCGCGATCGCCCGCCCGAAGCCAGCGAGCACTGCGGTTAAGAGGCGGTAGCGGCCGTCCCACAGCAGAGTGCGGATAATGGCGGTCGAGGACGCGCCGAGCGAGCGAAGCTGCTCGTCATATTCCTCCAGCAGATCTTCGCAGGCTTGGCGGCTAAGCGCTGCCACGATCGGCACCACGATCACCACCTGGGCGATGATCATCGCCGTTGGCGTGTAGAGGAGTTGGAGCACGCCCAAGGGCCCGGTATTCGAGAGCAAGAGATAGACGAAAAGGCCGGCCACAACCGGGGGAAGGCCCATCAAAGCGTTGATCGCGGCGGTTACCGCGCCCCGGCCGGGAAAACGGTAGACCGCAAGCGCGCCTCCGGCAGCAAAACCGATGACGCTTGCGATCGTCACGGCGACCAGACTGACATTCAACGACAGCAGCACGATCCCGATCAAATCCGGGTCGAGCGTGGCGATAAGCCGCAAAGCCGTGTGAAAAGCCTCAGTCAGATCGGCCATGGGAAGGCGACCGGCAATACTTATATTAGCGGGGAGCGGAGCCCCGGGTTTCCGACGTTATGTAGACCGGGATTCTCGCGAAAAAAAGCGCTAACGAGCGCGCGCCCCTTGGCCGCAGACCTCGACCGCTTTGGCACTATAGGGGCCGACTTGCCGGCCTAGGTCTGCCGCTGTATCAACCACACGGCCCGAGTCTCGACTGGGGCAGGGCAGGGGGACGAAGACCGCTTGGGGTCTCAACTGGAAAGGACAGGTCGCGTGGAGCAAAAGACCCCGACGAATGGCGGTCCCGACAGGCCGGCAAGACATGCCGGCTCGCGCAAGCGTGCGCGGGCCTTTCCCAAGGGACGCCAGCTCGACATCCAGGCACTCGACGAGATTCGCGCGCTGCTCGGCGACCGGCCACGGCGGCACGATCTCCTCATCGAATATTTGCACCTCATTCAAGACCGCTATCGCTACATTTCCGCCCGGCATTTGAAGGCGCTCTGCGAGGAGTTACGGCTGCCGCAGGCCGCAGCTTACGAGGTGGCGACGTTCTACGCCCATTTCGACGTCGTGAAGGAGGACGAGACGCCCCCTCCGCCCACCACCGTTCGCATTTGCGATTCGATCGCCTGCGCCATCAAAGGCGCCAGCGCCATCTACGAGACGCTGAAGTCTCGCGCCGATCCGAAACAAGTGCGAGTCCTCTACGCGCCCTGCATGGGACGCTGCGATACCGCTCCGGTGGCCGAGGTCGGTCATTATCATGTCGACAACGCGACACCTGAGAGCGTCGAGGCCGTGATCAAAAGCGGGAAGCGCGAGCCGGTAATTCCGAAATATATCACGCTCGCCGAATATCGCGCCCAAGGCGGCTATCAGATTTTGGAGAAGTGCCGCGCAGGCGCACTCACCGTCGATGCCGTCATAAAGGAATTGAGCGACGGCGGCTTGCGCGGCCTCGGCGGTGCCGGCTTCCCGACGGGACGCAAATGGCAGATCGTACGCTCCTATCAAGGGCCGCGATTGATGACCATCAATGGCGACGAGGGCGAGCCCGGCACCTTTAAGGATCGCTATTATCTCGAGCGCAATCCGCATCAAATGTTCGAAGGCGCGCTGATCGGAGCCTGGGCTGTCGAGGCCGAGCGCATTTATCTCTATATGCGCGACGAGTATCCTGCCGTGCTGCACATCCTTGCGCATGAAATTGCGGCGTTGGAGAAGGCCGGCATTATCGATAAAGGCTTCATCGAGCTTCGCCGCGGCGCCGGCGCCTATATCTGCGGCGAGGAATCGGCGATGATCGAATCGATCGAGGGCAAGCGTGGCTATCCGCGCAACCGCCCGCCCTATATCGCCGAAATCGGACTGTTCGGCCGGCCGACCCTCAATAACAATGTCGAGACCCTCTATTGGGTGCCGGAGATTTTGAAGAAGGGCGCCAAATGGTTCGCCGACCAAGGAAAGAACGGCGCCAAGGGGTTCCGCTCCTGGTCCGTTTCCGGCCGCGTGAAGAAACCGGGCGTGATCCTGGCGCCGGCGGGCATCACCGCCCGCGAACTGATCGAGCTTGCCGGCGGCATGGAAGACGGCGAGACCTTCAAGGCCTATTTGCCGGGCGGAGCCTCTGGCGGCATCCTGCCTGCCAGCATGGGGGATATTCCCTTGGATTTCGGTACCTTGGACAAATACGGCGCCTTCGTCGGCAGCCATGCCATCGTGGTCTTCTCCGAGCGCGACAAGATTGCCGATATTGCCATCAATTTGCTGCGTTTCTTCAAGGACGAGTCGTGCGGGCAATGCACGCCGTGCCGGGTCGGCTGCGACAAGGCGGTGGCGCTCCTGCAACGCGAGGAATGGGACAAGGAACTCCTCACCGAGCTTGCCCAGGCAATGCGTGACGCTTCGATTTGCGGCCTCGGGCAGGCGGCGCCCAACGCCTTCATTTCGGCGATGCAATTCTTCCTCGACACTCCGGTGCGCGCGGACGTTGCGGGGCGTGCCTAAGAGCGAAGAGGCGCCTATATTATTGAATATGGGCCTGTAAGAGCCCGAGGATGAGACGCATGACGGATCAATTGCTCTTCACCCTGGACGGCAAAGTCGTGAGCGCCAGACCCGGCGAGACCATCTGGCAAGTCGCCAAACGCGAAGGCATCGACATCCCGCATCTCTGCTGGCTGCCGCAGCCAGGCTACCGCGCCGACGGCAATTGCCGCGCCTGCATGGTCGAGGTCGAGGGCGAACGGGTGCTGACCGCTTCCTGCATCCGCAAGCCGGTCCCGAACATGGTGGTGAAGACCGCGACGGAACGCGCGGTCAAGGCTCGCCGCATGGTGATGGAGCTTTTGCTCGCCGACCAGCCTTCGCGCGAACACTCGCCAGACCGTATAGCGCCGTTCTGGCATTGGGCCGAAGCGCAGAAAGTCACCCATTCGCGCTTCCCGGAAACCCGCGAGGTCAAGCCGGACCTCTCTCATCCCGCCATGGCGGTCAACCTCAATGCCTGCATTGAATGCGGGCTTTGCGTGCGCGCCTGCCGCGAGGTGCAAGTCAATGACGTGATCGGCATGGCCTTCCGCGGCTTCGAGGCGATGCCCGTCTTCGATTTCGACGATCCGATGGGCGCCTCGACCTGCGTTGCTTGCGGCGAGTGCGTGCAGGCCTGCCCCACCGGCGCCTTGATGCCGAAGTCGATTGTCGATCTCAAGACGCTGAGCGGAACGCGCGAGGTCGACCGTGTGGTCGACTCGGTCTGCCCCTATTGCGGCGTCGGCTGCCAGATTTCCTATCAGATCAAGGACGAGAAGATCGCCTACGTGCAGGGGCGGAACGGCTATTCGAACGAGAACCGGCTCTGCGTGAAGGGCCGCTTCGGCTTCGATTATATCACCAATCCGCAGCGGCTGATGAAGCCGCTGATCCGCAAGCCCGGAATGCCGAAGGGTGTGAATGTCGATCCGGCCAATCCCTATACGCATTTCCGCGAGGCGACATGGGAGGAGGCGCTCGATTTCGCCGCAAGCGGCCTCGCCAAGGCCGCCGAGAAATATGGCGGCGAAGCCATTGCCGGCTTCGGTTCGGCCAAATGCACCAATGAAGAGGCTTATCTTTTCCAGAAGCTGATTCGTACGCGCTTCCACACCAACAATGTCGATCACTGCACGCGGCTCTGCCACGCCTCGTCGGTCGCGGCATTGATAGAAGGCATCGGCTCGGGTGCCGTGACCGCGACCTTCAACGAGGTCGAGCACGCCGACGTGGTGATGATCATCGGCGCCAATCCGACCGAGAACCATCCTGTCGCCGCCACCTATTTCAAGCAGGCGGCGAAGCGGGGCGCCAAGCTCATCGTCATCGATCCGCGCGGCCAGGCGCTGCGCGAGCACGCCACTTATATGCTGCAATTCAAGCCGGCGAGCGACGTGGCCCTGCTCAACGCCATCATGCACGTGATCGTGGAGGAGGGGCTTTACGACGTCCAATATCTCCAGGCCTACACCGAGAATTTCGAGAAGCTGAAGGAGCATCTCGCGGCCTATAGCCCCGAGTCGGTCGCCGGCATCACCGGCATCGACGCCAAGACCATCCGCGAAGTCGCCCGCACCTTCGGACGCGCCGAGCGGGCAATGATCTTCTGGGGCATGGGCATTTCGCAGCATGTGCATGGCACCGACAATGCCCGCTGCCTGATCGCGCTCGCACTGATGTGCGGCCAAGTCGGCAGGCCCGGCACCGGTCTGCATCCGCTCCGAGGGCAGAATAATGTGCAAGGCGCTTCCGACGCCGGCCTCATTCCGATGTTCTATCCGGACTATGCCGACGTCACGAGTTTGGACGTGCACAAGAAATACGAGGAACTGTGGAAGACGCCGCTCTCCAAGAAGAAGGGTCTGACCGTCGTCGAGATCGTCCATGCCGCCTATGAGGGCAAGATCAAGGCCATGTATATCCAGGGCGAGAATCCCGCCATGTCGGATCCGGACCTCGACCATGCCCGCGCCGGCATCGCCAAGCTCGAGCATCTCGTGGTGCAGGACATCTTCCTGACCGAGACGGCGATGATGGCCGATGTCGTGCTGCCGTCCTCGGCCTGGCCGGAAAAGGCGGGCACGGTGACCAATACCAACCGGCAAGTGCAGATGGGCCGCAAGGCGCTCAAGCTGCCGGGCGATACCCGCGACGACCTCTGGATCATCGTCGAGATCGCCAAGCGCCTCGGATTGCCGTGGACCTACAGCCATCCATCGGAAGTGTTCGCCGAGATGAAGCTCGCCATGCCTTCGCTCGACAACATCACCTGGGAGCGGCTGGAGCGCGAGAGCTCGGTCATCTATCCGTGCCCTGCGCCGGACCATCCCGGCGAGGCCGTGGTGTTCGCCGATGGGTTCCCGACGCAATCGCGCCGCGCCAAGCTTGTGCCCGCCGATATTCTGCCGCCGGCGGAAGTTCCCGACGATCAATATCCGCTGGTGCTGATGACCGGGCGCCAGCTCGAACATTGGCATACCGGTGCCATGACCCGCCGCGCCAATGTGCTCGACGCGCTCGAGCCGGGGCCGACCGCCAGCCTGCATCCACGAACGCTTGCCGAGTATGGCATCAAGCCGGGCGAGACCGTTCGCGTCACTACGAGAAGGGGCTCGATCGAGCTCACCGCTCGCGCCGATCTCGGCGTTCGCGAAGGCGCGGTGTTTATTCCTTTCGCCTATGTCGAGGCGGCGGCCAACGTGCTCACCAACCCGCAGCTCGACCCGATCGGCAAGATACCCGAGTACAAATATTGCGCCGTCCGCATCGAACGGGCCTATGGCAGGGAAGCGAATGTGCCTGAGCCCGATTTGGACGTGACCGCATTGGGTTTGTAGCCGTACATTGGCGAAATGAACGTGTCCGAACCTGTCGCTGGCCTGTTATTAGCCGGTGGCAGATCGAGCCGCTTGGGCGGCGGCGACAAATGTCTGCGCCTCCTTGGCGGGCGTCCGATTCTCGCCCACATCATCGACCGGATACGCCCGCAAGTCGCCTGCATGGTCCTCAACGCCAATGGCGAGGCTGAGCGTTTCGCCTCCTTCGGCCTGCCCGTCGTCGCCGACAGCGTAGCCGGCTTCGCCGGACCTCTCGCCGGAATTCATGCGGGATTAGAGTGGGTTAGGGCAAATCGCCCGGAGCTTCGCTTTGCCGTGACTATCGCCACCGACACCCCCTTCTTTCCCGCCGACCTCGTCCAGAAATTGCTGGCTTATGCCGGAGGGTCCTCATCGCTGGCGGTCGCGCGATCGGCGGAGGGGCTGCATCCGGTGATGGGGCTCTGGCCGGTGGCATTGGCGCCGGCGATCGAAGCCTCGCTCAAGCGCGGCGAACGCAAGGTCGGCAAATGGGTCGCCGAACATGGCGCCATCGAAGTATTTTTCGCCGAAGTTGAAGTCGCAGGGCGCCGCATCGACCCGTTCTTCAACATCAATCGGGCCGAAGAGCTTGCAGAAGCGAACGCGTTGCTTGTGGAGACCGCGCGATGACGCCGCCGCTTTTCGGCATCGCCGGTTGGAAGAACTCCGGCAAGACCACGCTCATGACGCGCCTGATCGCCGAACTTTCGGCGCGCGGATACGCCGTGGCCGTGGTCAAACATGCGCACGCATCTTTCGAGATCGACCACCCGGGCCGCGACTCCTTCAAGATGCGCGAGGCCGGAGCCCGCGAGGTCGCGCTTTCCTCGCCCAAGCGCTTTGCCCTGATGCGCGAGCTTGGGCCTGCTCCGGAGATGACGTTGGAAGAGGCGCTCGCCCATATCGGTCCGTGCGACCTCGTGCTCGTGGAGGGCTTCAAACGCGAGAATTTTCCTAAGATCGAGATTCGCCGGGAGGGCGCCGCCTCGCGCGAACCATTATATGACGCCTTTCCGCAAATCGTCGCTGTCGCCTCGGATCGTCCAGAGACGGAGGGCGACAGACTTCCCACATTTCATATCGACGACACCAAGAAAATAGCCGACTTCATCGTGACCACACTCGGGCTCAAACGGCCATGACAGCCAAGCTGATCGACGACTGTTTCGTGCTCGACAAGGACCGGCTGCCCCACGGGGAGGCGCTCGCAATTCTGAAATCGCGCGTGCGTCCGGTCGTAGCCGTCGAGGAGGTCCCCCTGTCCGAGGCCATGGGCCGCTTTCTCGCCGCGCCGATCGTGGCGCCGCGCGCCATCCCTGCGCACGACAACGCCGCCGTCGACGGTTACGCCTTCGCCTATGCCGCCTACGATAAAGAGAGAGGAGCAAAGCTCAAGGTCGTGGGCCAAGCCGCGGCCGGACACCCGTTCGGTGCCGTTCCTCCGCCTGATAGCGCCGTGCGCATTTTCACCGGCGCGGTCATGCCGCAAGGCCTCGACACGGTGGCGATGCAGGAGGACGTGCGTCTGGAACAGACAGGCGAAGAGATCTGGGCGTTCGTTCCTCCAGGTCTCAAACAGGGAGCCAACCGCAGGCTTGCGGGAGAAGACGCGAAAAAAGGGTCGGTGCTCGCCGAACCTGGCATGAAACTGAGGCCGCAGGAGATCGCTGCCGCCGCAGCGACCGGGATTGACCGTGTGTCCTGCTACGCGCCGCTCAAGGTCGCCATTTTCTCGACCGGCGACGAGATCGTTAGACCGGGGGAAAGCTTCGCGACCGGCAAAGTCTATGACGCCAATGCGCCAATGCTCGGAGCGCTACTGCGCGCCACCGGTGCGACCGCCGTCAATCTCGGCGTGCTCCCCGATAGGGCCGAGCAAGTGAAGGCTGCGCTTAAAGAAGCGAGCCGCGCCTACGACGCCATTGTTACGTCCGGGGGCGCAAGTCAAGGCGCCGAGGATCATGTCGTTCGCTCGCTGGATGCGCTCGGCAAGCGGCATCTTTGGCAGATCGCCATCAAGCCGGGGCGCCCCATGAGCTTCGGCCAGATCGGCGATTGCGTGGTGCTTGGCCTTCCCGGCAACCCCGTCGCGGTATTCGTGTGCTTCGTCATCTATGTGCGTCCGGTGCTGACTCGGCTCGCCGGCGGCGCCTGGCCCGAGGCTCGGCGGTTTCCCCTGCCTGCCGCCTTCTCCCAGCGCAAGAAGGTTGGCCGGCGCGAGTTTTGGCGCGGGCGGCTCGTGCGGGACTCCGATGGGCGCCTTTGCGCCGCGAAATTTTCGCGCGACGGCTCCGGCCTCATCACTTCTTTGCGCGAGGCCGACGGTCTGATCGAGATGGCGGAAGAGGTGGAGGAGGTGCGGGAGGGCGACCCTGTCGCCTTCATACCCTTCAGCGAATTTGGCCTCCCGGCCTAGCATTTCTGACCGCCTCGAAGGGCTTGCGCCAGGCAAAAAAAGACCTGGGCCAGGCCCAGGTCTTGCACCCATTGGCAATCGAGTTTGCTTTAAGCGCTTCTCCTCGCCGTTTGCTCGCCTTGACGCGCGGCCTGACGCGTGAAGTTGAGCGACAGTTCCCCCAATTTCGACATTTGCGACATATAGCTGTCATAAGCCTTTTGCGCGTAGCGCGTCTGAATGTCGACGACCTCGCCGAACGAACGCGCGCCAAGCAATTGCTCCCAGGCGCGGAAAACGTCCTCCAAGGACCGCTTCGAATAGTCGGTCATCTCGGCGGCGAAGGCCTGCCATCCCTTATTCGCTTCGCTGAACGAGCGGTTGGCCACCTCGAACCCGTTTTCGGCCGCGCGTTGGAATTCTTGCCCCATGTTCCTGGCGTGTTCTTGAAAATCCTGTCCCATACGCTTGGCCTCCTCGGCCATCCTCCTGGTTTCCGTCATTTTGCACCTCCTCTTACAGCGCTGGCGCAGCCGCCCTCTGCCGCATGTGAGGTCACGCGCTTCACATGGGTTCGCCCTCTTTACACCCCAAAAGTGGAAGTCTGACGGCAAAGCGGTGCCAATTTCGCGCCCATTCCCGCCCTTGCCGGCTCCGCGATGTGCAGGCCTCCGCCAAAGATCAAATTTTCCCACGCGATGTTTCATGCACGCGTCCGCCCCCAAAGCACGACCAATCGCTCAAATTTCACTGAAATGCATCCGCCCCGATAAACCCTGCCGTGATGAAGCCTGAGTAACGTCCCCCGCCAACGGGTCTCTCGGGGGTTTGGCATGCATCTCGACATGCAAACGATGTCGGCCGTGAATGTCGCGGTGACGGCCGTCCTCGGGGGCGTGTTGCTGTTCACTTGGCTTAGGGAACATGACAGCCCTTTCGTTGGCCAATGGGGACTCGCGCTTCTGATCCAAGCCGGGGGCGTGCTTCTCGCGGCCAGCGCGACCGGGGATACCCCCGAGCTTCTGAACCTTGGCACGGCATCGATCGTCTTCGGCGACGCTCTCAAGTGGAAAGCATCGCGCGAATTCGCGCGCCGCAAGGCGCATTTATTCTGGCTGCTCGCAGGACCGGTCGGCTTCTTGCTTGCCGTACAGTTAGGCTATCTGCGCTCCTTCGATGCGCAGTTGAACGCCGTCTGCGCGCTTCTCGGCGCCTACAATTTCGCCGCAGCATTCGAGCTGGGACGCATGCTGGATGAGCAAATCACCTCACGCGCGCCGGCCGTGGTGCTGCTCATAGCCGTCGGTCTCAGCTATCTATCCTGGTTGCCCCTCAATTTCGCGATGCCCATTCGCGAGGCGCAATGGGTGATGGTAAGCTTCTGGTTTCCGGCGACCATTTTCCTAACTGTCCTCTTACGCACCGCGCTCGCATTTACCGTGCTGTCGATGGCGAAAGAACGCCGGGAGCGCGAGCGGCGCATCGAAGCTCTGACCGACGCTCTCACCGGCCTCGCCAACCGGCGCGCCCTGTTCGAAATGGCCGACAATTTAAGCCAAGCCCGCGATTTGAACGGCCAAGCCATATCGGTGCTTATCTTCGACCTCGATCACTTCAAAGAAACCAATGACCGCTTCGGCCACGCGGTTGGCGACCGCGTCCTCAGATTGTTTGCGGCGGCGGCACGCAAGCATCTCGAGGGAACAAACATCGTCGCGCGCCTGGGCGGCGAGGAATTCGCTGCGATCTTGCCCTGCGCCGACCCGCTCGAGGCTATGGGCGCGGCGGAGGCGGTTCGTCTCGCCTTTGCCAAAGACGCTTCATTCGTCGACGGCCTTCCGGTCGGTGCCACCGTCAGCATCGGCGTCGCCTGGGAGCCGTTCGTCGCCGGAGACCTCAGCGCGCTCTTCCGCCGTGCCGACGCCGCCCTCTATGTCGCCAAACGCGCCGGACGCAATCGGGTGGAACTTCTCGGTCCCGACGATACCAATCCACTGGCCGAGATGGAAGCGGCGATCCGCTATGCGCGCCGCGCATCGCTTTTCGATTTCACCGAAATTGAGCCAGCCAAACTGCGTGCCTGACAACCCACTTGATTGTGACAATAATATGTAGCCTCTGTCCGCGACCGCTTGGATTAAGAGTCCCGCGCGGGAAGACCATGATCGGGCAAGGGACAATGGTATGGTTGCCGCGGTTCGTTTCTCGCAGCACGCAAGCGAGGTCGAGCTGAAGCTCGAATTCTCGCCGGCCGACATGGCGCGATTGGTCTCGCATCAGGCGCTGACGCCGAATCTCGCACCTCCCGAAGAGCGCGTCCTGGTCTCGACCTATTTCGACACGCCCAATTGCGCGCTGCACGAGGCCGGCTTCTATCTTCGCGTGAGAGAGGTCGGCGGCCGTTTCCTGCAAACGATTAAAACCGCAAAGAGCAGGATCGATCCGCTCGAACGCTTCGAATGGGAACGCGAACTCCCTAGTCGCCAGCCCGATCTTGACGCTGCCAAAGGCACCGCGCTCGAGCCGTTGCTGACGGCCGAGATCCGCGCCGCTCTGCAACCGGTCTTCGAAACGCGCATCAGACGCCGCACGCATCGCCTCGGCAGCGGCGATGTCGAGATCGAGGCGGCCTTCGATCGCGGTGATATCAGTACAAGGGACCAAATGTGCCCGATCTGCGAATTGGAGCTCGAGCTAAAACGCGGCCAAAAGCGCGACCTGTTTCGCGTTGCACGCGCCGTCGCAAACGATATTCCGCTCAGGCTCGAAATAAAGACCAAGGCCGAACGCGGCTTCGAACTTTATGCCAAACGGCGGCTGGAACCGGAGAAGGCGATTCCGGTCCACATCCCCCCTGCGACGCCGGCGGGGGAAGCCTTCCGCCTGATCGCCCTGAGTTGTCTGCGCCAGATCGTCGCCAACGAACCTGCGGTCTGCGCGGGTCAGGCCGAAGCATTGCATCAGATGCGCATCGGCGTAAGACGATTGCGTGCAGCGATCGCGATCTTCGCCGATTTCGTCGACGGTGAGGCGTCGAGGAAGGTGAAAACGGAGCTTCGCTGGATTATGCGCCAGCTCGGTCCGGCTCGCGAGCTCGACGTGTTCGCCGCGGATGTGCTTGCGTCGCTGCGATCCGGCCCGGAGATTCCAGGCGCAACCACCCTTGCGCGGGATTTCGAGGAAAGGCGCAAAGCCGCCTACACCACCGCCGTCGAGGCGATTCTGTCTCACCGCTTCCGCACCGCCATTCTCGACATCGCCGAATGGATCGAGACCGGAGCGCATCTTCGTGAAGTAGCGGTGCCGGTCGCCGAACACGCGAGCACGAAGCTCGCCAAGCTACGCAAGAGGATCAAGCGTAAGGGCGCCGATCTTCGTCATCTGAGCGTAGCCAAGCAGCACCGTTTGCGCATCGCCGCAAAGCGGCTGCGCTACGCCACGGAATTCTTCGCCGGCACCTTTTCCGGCGCCGCAGCCGAAAAGCTGCGGAACGAAGCTTTGAAAGCGCTCAAAGACTTGCAGGACAGCCTCGGCGGCCTTAACGATCTTGCGACGCATCGCGCCTTGATCGCCGATCATGCGGGGTCGTCCGCCGGGTCTGCGCCTTCGCATCTCGTTGCCGAAGAACGAGCCGAAGCGCTGCTCGAGAAGGCCGAACAGGCCTTTGCGCGCTTTGCCGCGGTCAAGCCGTTCTGGAAAACCTGAATCAGAGCTCGGGACGATTGTGGTTTTTCACTTCGCCGCGCATTTTGCGCGCGTGGTCTTCGAGCCGCCGCGCCGCGGCATCGAACGCATCGCGGATGGCGACGTAAATGTCCTCATGCGCCTGATCGATCGGTTTGGCCCGATCGACCACGACGTCCTTCCCCGGCACGCTGATGTCGAGGCGCACAGTGTAGAGCTTGCCTTTGTGCTGATGCCGGTGGGGCGCCTCCACCACGACCGAGCAGCCAATAATGCGGTTATGGAACCGCTCGAGCTTCGCCGCCTTCTTGCGTATGCGTTCCTCGATCGCAGGCGAGGGCTCCATGTTGCGAAAACTGATTTGTAAGGGAATTTGCATCCTTCAACTCCGGACCTGGTGCTACTTGCTATATGCCTCTAAAAATGCGGTGAGGTGCTTCGCCTGATCGACGCAGAGGCCAACCTCAACCGCGCTCGGGATCTTCTTCCCATTCCTCTCCTGCCTTGATGATCTCGAAGAGATAAGCGATCTTGCCCTCAAGTGGGCGATGATCCGGCCCAAGGTCCTCACCCTTGATCCACTCGGCCGCTGTCTCAAGTTCGGCGTAATTCGCTTCGCTTGCGATAATCCTTGCGATCTTCCATTCGGGAAGCTCTCCGCATAGGCGCCTGATGTCCTCCCGAGTCAGCACGGCTGCCTCCTCCGCCGAAATGCCCTACCGTCCGAGGATAACGCCGAACAGGAAGCCGATGCCAAGCGCGATTCCGAGCGCCGAAATCGGATTGCGCCGGACGGAAGTTTCCACGGCCGTGAGCGCCTCTTTCACGGCGTCCTCGGCGCGTTCCGCCTGGTGACCGCCGGCGCGCGCCAGCGCTCCGCTTAACCCGTCGATATCCTTGCGCAGCGCGGCGAGATGTTTGGCGATTTCCTCGATCTCGCCCTCCAAGGCATGATGCGGCGGCATTTCGGCGTCTTTCGCGGGCATTGGCATTCTCCTTAAGCCTTCGGGGTACCTGCAAATTCGGCTCGGCCGCAAATTTGCCGGTCAAGGCGTGTTTGCGAATTGACCGAAATCAAGTACCTGGATCAGAGTTGGGCAGACGATTGAGATTGATCAAGGCGTCAAGCCTCTAGGTTTACTTTATGTTCCCGCGCCATTAGGGACGACAAATACCATGCGTGCCGCCGATCTCATGACCGCCGATGTCGTCACCGTTGACGAAGACGCGACCGTCCAGGAAGCGGCCGCACTCATGTTGCGCCACCACATCAGCGCGCTTCCCGTGGTCGACCGCACCGGTAAACTGGTCGGGATCGTCAGCGAAGGCGACTTGATGCGCCGCGCCGAACTCGGCACCGAGCGGGAGCGCTCCTGGTGGCTCGAGCTTCTCACCGCAAATCGCGATTTGGCGACGGACTACGCGAAGGCGCATGGGCGCAAAGTCGGCGAGGTCATGACGCGGAAAGTGATCACGGCCGCGCCGGATACGCCGCTCAATGAAATTGCCTTGCTGCTGGAGAAACATGGTATCAAGCGCGTGCCCATTCTCGACCATGGCCGGCTTGTCGGCATCGTCGCCCGCGCCAATCTACTTCAGGCTCTTGCCGGGCTGACCTTGGCGAAGCCGGCGCCTAAGGCCGATAAAGACGCCGAGATCCGGGAAGAAGTCCTTGCCAGGCTCAAAGCTGCGCCATGGCGCCCCTGGCTCCTCAACGTCACGGTCCACGACGCTGTCGTCGATCTCTGGGGCATCGCCGATGGCGCGGAGGAAAAGACGGCCGCCGGGGTCGCGGCGGAAAATGCGCCGGGGGTGGTTTCGGTCAACAACCACATTATCGTACGGCCGCGGAGCTGGGCCCAAGCCAAGCCCTATCTTACTGGGGGAGACTAAAGCATTGATAGGCCGAGGTTCCGCAAGCGCCGGCGGCCGGTTACACTTCGTCCATGCACGGCCCGATCGGCACGCATTCTAAGCCGGCCCGCGCGGAACGGTTCATGGCGTCCGTCGTCGATCCAGAGGCGGTGCGGCACCATTATCTTGCCGCCGCTCTGGCTGTTGGCGTCCTGCTTCTATTGGCCTGGGGTCTTTATCCCTGGCTCCAGGGGCGCGGCTCCTTTCTGATTTTCATCCCGGCGATCCTCTTTGCCTCGGCTCTCGGCGGGTTAGGCCCCGGCCTTTTCGCCACCGCGCTCGGCCTGGTCTTCGGCCTGCTTATGTCCGGAATCGGAGGGATCGATACGCACGAACTGCTCATCGCGGTTATCTTTTCCATCGTTGGCATCGGGATATGTCTGTTTGGCGAGCAACTGCGCCGTGGCCGCGTTCGCGACCGCAAACTGACCGAGGACCTGCGCGCGCGGGAAACGCATCTCCGATCCATCCTCGATTCGGTACCCGACGCGACCGTGGTCATCGACGAAAAGGGCGTGATTCAGTCATTCAGCGCCGCCGCCGAGCGTTTGTTCGGCTATAGGCAAGCGGAGGCCGTCGGCAAGAATGTGTCTATCTTGATGCCGCCGCCCTATTGCGATGAACACGACCGCTACATTGCCCGATATCTCGCCACTGGAGAGAAGCGCATCATCGGCATCGACCGCGTGGTGACCGGCCAGCGCAAAGACGGCTCGACCTTCCCGGTCAAGCTCGAAGTCGGAGAGATGCGGTCGGGCGAACATCGTTTCTTCACCGGCTTCATCCGCGATCTCACCGAACGGCAAGAGACCGAACGGCAGCTCCAAGAATTGCAGACCGAGCTGGCGCGCTTGTCGCGGCTAACCGCGATGGGCGAGATGGCCTCGACTCTGGCGCACGAAATCAACCAGCCGCTTTCGGCAATCGCCAATTATCTGCAAGGCTGCAATCGCCTGCTCGAGCCGGTGCAGCATCCGAATGTCGCGAAAATCCGCGAAGCACTGGCCGAAACCGGCAAGCAGACTTTGCGCGCGGGCCATATCATTCGGCAGCTCCGCGAATTCGTCGCCCGCGGCGAGACGGAGAAGCGTCCCGAGAATGTGAGCAAGCTCATCGAAGAAGCGAGCGCGCTCGCACTCGTGGGCGCGAAGGAAGAAGGCGTCAAAACGGTGTTCCGTTTCGCCAGCCACACCGAGACCGCCTTGGTCGAAAAGGTGCAGGTTCAGCAGGTCCTGCTCAATTTGATGCGCAACGCCATCGAGGCCATGCACGGTTGCGAGCGCAAGGAGCTGGTTGTGTCTACGGCGGCGCGGGACGGCATGATCGAGGTGAGTGTCGCCGATACGGGACATGGGCTTTCCGAGGAGATCGCGGAACGCCTGTTTCAGCCTTTCGTCACTACCAAGCCGGCCGGAATGGGCGTCGGACTGTCCATTTCCAAGCGCATCATCGAAGCGCATGGGGGCAAGCTGTGGGCCGAACCCAATTCCGGCGGCGGCACGATTTTCCGTTTCACTGTTCAATCGGCCAATGAGGAGGGCGCCGATGCCTGAGGCAGTCGTCCATATCGTCGACGACGACGAGGCCGTCCGCCGGTCGCTTGCCTTCCTGTTGAGCTCGGCCGGTCACGCGGTGCGCCTCTACGACTCGGCGACGGCTTTTCTCGGCGCACTGTCCGGCGTCAAAGCCGGATGCCTGATCACCGATATTCGCATGCCCGAGATGAGCGGCATCGAACTTTTGCATGCGCTGAAGACGAAGGCTTGCGCGCTCCCGGCCATCGTTATCACCGGACACGGCGACGTTCCGCTCGCGGTTGAGGCGATGAAGGCCGGGGCCGTCGATTTCATCGAGAAGCCTTTCGACGAAGAAGCGATCCTGCGCGCGGTCGAAACCGCGTTGCAACGAAGCGGCGAAAAAGGGAGCGGGGAAGTTTCATCGATCGCGGCGAGGCTCGCCTCGCTATCCGAACGCGAGCGGCAAGTGCTCGAAGGCCTGATCGCGGGCCATTCCAACAAGACCATCGCCCACGATCTCGGCATCAGCCCCCGCACGGTCGAAGTCTATCGCGCCAATCTGATGGCGAAAATGGAGGCGAAGAGCCTCTCCGAACTGATCCGCATGGCGATCGTGGCGAAGCT
>DATLXW010000182.1:0-11409 GCA_035575415.1 Methyloceanibacter sp.
ATCCTTCTCCTCATCCTCGTCGACGGGAGGTTTGGGCTCCCCTTCACCAGCGGGCGCGGTTTCGGGCGAAGCCTCCGCCGCCGGTGCGGCCGCCGCTCCGGCCGCAGCCTCAGCCCCGGACGCCTCGCTTGGCTTCGGCAACGCCGCGGTTGTGCCGGCCTCGCCGGGCGCAGTGCCGTCCGGCACAATTTCGACTTTAACGTCGATGACGGAGGCCCTTGGCGGCGCCCTGTCCAGCGATCCCGGCAAGGTGACGATCATCGGCAGAAGCAAGGCGAGACCGATGAGATGGATTATGCCGGCATAGATCAAGAACACCGGCACGGTGCGTGGCGTCTTTGGCACTGGGCGCGGACAGCGAAAGTTGCGTGGAATGCACTCGCTACGCCGCCATCGAGATATCTGAGTCGCACCCTCTTAGGCAAGCGCCTAACTCTCCATCACAATGCGTGGTGCCTGCCGCGCGCCGCGCTTATTGCGCTCAAGTTCGGCAAAGGTCCGCTCGGCAATCTCGCGGAAGGCCTTCGCCGCCTCCGACCCCGGATCCGCCGCGACCACCGGCCTCCCCTCGTCCGACATCTCGCGCAAAGCGATCGTGAGCGGCACTTCGCCGAGAAACGGCACGCCCAGCCGTTCGGCTTCGGCTCGCGCGCCGCCATGCCCGAAAATGTTCGACGGCTTGCCGCAATGCGGGCAGACGAAGGTACTCATATTCTCCACCAGTCCCAGCACCGGCACGTTCACTCTGCGGAACATATTCAGTCCCTTGCGTGCGTCGATCAGGGCGAGGTCTTGCGGCGTCGAAACGATCACGGCGCCTGCCAGCGGCACTTGCTGCGCCATTGTGAGCTGAGCGTCGCCGGTGCCGGGCGGCATATCGACCACAAGCACGTCGAGTTCGCCCCAGGCGACATCCTTCAGCATCTGCGACAGGGCCGACATGACCATCGGTCCGCGCCAGATCATCGGCGTCTCCTCGTCGACGAGGAACCCCATCGACATCGCCTTGAGCCCATAGGCCTGCATTGGAGCGAGTTGATTGCCGGCGATTTGTTGAGGCTGGCCCTTCAGCCCCAACAGCCTCGGCATCGAGGGACCGTAAATGTCGGCGTCGAGAATGCCGACCTTGAGCCCTCGTTCTTTCAGCGCGAGGGCGAGATTGACCGCCACGGTGGATTTGCCGACGCCGCCCTTGCCAGAGGCTACCGCGACAATATTGGCAACGCCGGGAACCCCGCCCGGACGATGACGCGCATCGCGCGCAGCCCCCGGCCGGGTGAAGGCCGCACCTTGCGCGCGCCCCTCCAATGCCGCCCCGCCCGGCGCCCGATCCGCCGTTAACGTCACCGCCACGGATTCCGCGCCAGGAAGGGTCTTCACGGCACGCTCGGCGGCTTCGCGCACGGCCTCAAACGCATGCGCCCGCGCCGGATCGGCCGAGATCGCAAAATAGACCTTGCCCTTGTGAATCACGATCTCCGAGACAAGCCGCTGCGCGACGATGTCATTGGCGCTGCCCGGCGCCTTGATGGCGCGCAGCGCTTCCAGCACCCGCTCCTTGGTCAGCAGTTCCGTCATGGCGGTTATGTATGCCTGTTTTCCGCGCGCACCAATGGCCTCGCCGCGACCTTAAGCATCGAATTCGGGAAAAAGGCGCGGCAAACCCTCGATGCGCTCCCAGCCCTCGCCTTCCTCGACCGGCTCGACTCTGAGGTCGATGAAATAGGTATCGAGGACCGCTAGGCGCTCCTGCGCGAGCGGTGGGCGGCAATAATCCTCCTCCTCCCACACCGCGACGCCGTCCCATCGGATGCGCGCATGCTTCAGCGAATGGGTGAGCGCTTGGCCAAACGGTTTCATCTGCGAGAATTCGTCGCCGGAAAGACGCCGCGAAAGCTCCTCCATCACTCCATGGCGCGGAACGGCCGAGACGAGATAGAACGCCATGTCCGATCCTCCTTACGTTACAGATGTCCCCGCCATGCGTTTCGTGGCGAGGTCCTACCACAAGCTGTTCCCTTGCAGGACTTCGCGGGGAGGATCGAACCGTCCGAGATTTGCAAGCGTCAGCCAGGACGCCGATCCAAGCGAAATCGCCGCGCCGATCAAGCAGGCGACGCCGGCGCCAAGCATCCATTTCCCCCTATTGCCGAGCTCGGCACTGCGTGCTTCCTCCGGTTTGACGCTGATAAGAAAGCGTTGGTCCTTACGTCCGGGCGGAGGGGCGCCGATGCGCCCCTCATCGCCGACCACGCCGAGCACATAGATTTCCACGTCGAGCGGCAAATGCGTCTCCTTGTAGCGCCGGCAGAGCGTCACATCTTCGCCGATCGCGCCGGCACATGCGGCGCCCGCCTCGGATTGCTCCTGACGGGCTACCGCCTCGACGCCTTCGATGATGGCCCCTTCCGGCAGAACGGCCGCCCTTCCGCTTACATCTTCGATCTCGAAGAGGGCCGAGGCGCTGCTGGCAAGCTCGCAAGCCGTCCGCCGTACCCGGTAGGCTGCTTTGCAGCCGGGATCGTATTCCAACATTTCATAGTCGCGCTCGACGGTTGCGGTAAAATGCGCGCAAGGCAGCTTCGACAACTCCCCGGTGACCGGTTCGGCGCAGCGCAGCCTGCCCTTCACCTCGACCAGACTTCCGGGCGGCAGCTTGGCCACATCCGCCGCAGGCGTCGTCTCGGTGGTGCGCATCAGGGAAACGTCTTTACGCGAGGCGTACCAGCCCCACAGGAGCAGTGCCGCGCTCGGCACGAGCGCTACTCCGATCAGCACAAGCCATGGCACCACAGCTCTCTCCCCCCGCTCTTGGGCGGGCATGATAGTGGGTTCCTTCTCCTTACGGAGCGTGAATTCACCAACCCGCATTGCACATCGCCTGAGAACATGACCGGACGTTACCGCGGCGCGATGGCGTCCGGCTTATGCTTTCCTTTTCCCCTCAAGACATGAGGGGGTGGCGCCGAGAGGCGCAGTCCAGTTATGGTCTCCACGTCCATTGCTGGATGCGGCGGGGGCGCCTTCCGGCGCGCCGCGCGGCGGCTTGCGAGCGCCGGGCCCTGCTTTCGATTGGTCTTGCTGCGCGCGGAAGACGAAAGGCTGGCCGAGCGCAAGGCCAAGTCGTCAGCCAGCTCCTGGCGGGACACATAGTGGCCCGGGGTTAGCCCCGGCCCGGCCCGAGTGCCGGCTGCGAACCGAACGCGTGGGCGCCGCAGCTCGTCCCGCAATCAAGACGCCTCTAGAGCACGCCCCTCGATGGACGAGGCCAATACGAATAACCGCGCGTGGGATAGCGGGGATAACTTGGCCAGACCCCTTGCAACGAAAAGGATGACCCAAGGTTTTGTCGCAAGTCCGACACAATTCAAGCGCCAGATATTTGCGGGGGAGGCCCGTCCACGGGGTTATGACGGGCGGGGCTTTTAGAGGGTCCTAGTCGCGTTCGAGTAACGAGTATGCTCCCCTTGCTGCGCCGTCCGGGCATCAGCCCCGGATCCCATAGAGCTTGTTCTTCGGTTGCGCCGTCTGGCGCAAGCGCAGCGGCGTTTGTCTCGATGCTTGGCCGCAATTTAACCGAGTTTAGCGAAAGCTTAACCCGGCGGACCCGATCGCTCGCGTGCGGAAAAGGCACGCGCTTCAAGTCTTCCTTAACTCTGTTCTTGCTATGGATGGCGAGGTCGGCGCCGGCGACATAGCGTCGGTCCGACTTCCGAAGATCGGCGGGGAAAACATGCGAGGGGTCCGATGAACGTGGTGGATCGACGCGAGTGCGGCCTGCGCCAGCACCTCCAGATGATGTCGCGCTTCATCGATTCCGCGAAACCAGGCGCGGCCTTGTGCATGATTCTGCGCTCCGCGGATTCCGATGCTGCCAAAGCCCTGGTCGGCATGAAGGGCGCGCTACAACGCGCCGGCATCACGGCGCGAGTGATCCTCACCAAACTCGATCCGGAAGGCGATCTCAAGCAGCTCTTCGCTTCCCTTTCCGAACTCGCTCCGCAATCGCCGCCGCATGAATTGATCCGCTGGGCGCGCAATCCGCGTTTGCTCGACGCGCATGAACAGGTCACGTTTGGCGAGTTGGCCTGCTGGTCGGGCGACGCCATGCGGCGGGAAGCCGACAAGCGCAACGCACTCGCCATCTTCGATGACGGCGCGGGCGAGTCGGTGGCGTTCGGACAGCGGTCCTTCGCCGCTTTGTGGCGCTGCTCGGTCGAGGTACCGGCACGGCGCTTGATCGGGCCGGCGAGCGCCCGGCCTTGCGGCGCCTACGAACAGGCGGCCGATCCCTCGGTCGATCCGGCGGCGCTGCGTCCGATCCTGCAAGGTTGGCCGCTCATCCGCCACTAGGTTCCATGATACCATCCGCTGGCGCGTGGCGGCCCGCGCGCTAGAAGGATAGATCACCCCGGTGGACACTCCCGAACAACTGGCCCCGCTCTGCTTCGTGCTGATGCCTTTCGGCAAGAAGATGGATGCCGCCGGCCGCGTCACTAATTTCGATTCCGTCTACGCCAAGATCATCGCGCCCGCCGTCGAGCGCGCTGGCCTCGAGCCGATCCGCGCCGACGAAGAGAAGATCGGCGGCACCATCCATAAACCGATGTTCGAGCGGCTGATGCTGTGCCATTACGCCGTAGCCGACATCACCGGCGCCAACCCTAACGTGTTCTACGAGCTCGGCATCCGCCACGCCATGCGTCCGCGTTCGACCGTGATCGTGTTCGGGGAGGGAACCGTGCTTCCCTTCGACATCGCTCTCGTGCGCGGACTCGCTTATAAGACCGACGCCGCGGGCGAGCCGGTCGATGCCGAGCAGACGCGCGACCAGATCGCCAAGCAGCTCATCGCCGCACGCGGCAACCCGCACGACGACAGCCCGATCTTTCAGCTCGTCGAGGGCGTGCCGCGCTGGGAAGTCGATCACGCCAAGACAGATATTTTTCGCCAGGCCGCCGGCTATTCGAAGCGCTACAAGGAGCGCCTGCGGGCCGCGGTGCGGGAGGGCCCAGACGCCGTGCAGAGAATCGCGGGCGAGCCCGCGCTCGCCAACCTGCTCGAAGTTGAGGCCGGCGTAGTCGTCGATCTCTTCCTGTCGCTGCGCGACGTGAAGGCTTATTCCGCCATGGTCGAGCTTTATGCGCGCATGCCGCTTCCCTTGCAGCGTGCCAAGATGATGCGCGAGCAGCTTGGTTTCGCGCTCAACCGCGAGGGCCGCTTTGAGGAAGCGGAGAAGGTGTTGAAGGAAGTGATCGACGAATTCGGCCCTTCGAGCGAGACGAACGGGATTCTCGGCCGCGTCTACAAGGACCGCTGGGATGCCGCCAAGAAGGAGGGGCTTCCCGAGGCACGCGCGTTGCTCAAGAATGCGATCGACACTTATCTCGCCGGCTTCGAGGCGGATTGGCGCGACGCTTATCCCGGCGTCAACGCCGTCACCTTGATGGAGATGCTGCCGAATCCGGACCCCCGTCAGTCCGAAATCCTTCCCGTCGTGCGCTACTCCGCCGCGCGCAAGGCGGCAAAGGCCGCCGATTACTGGGATCACGCCACGCTGCTCGAGCTTGCTGTGCTGGCCCGCGACCTCAACGACGCCCACGACAGGCTGAGCGAGGCGCTTGCCGTGGCCCGCGCGCCTTGGGAACTGGAGACGACAGCGCGTAATCTGTCGCTGATCCGCGACATGCGTGCATCCCGCGGCGAAGACGGGACCTGGATCAAGCAGATCGAGGACATGCTCCTCGACCGCGCGCGCCGCCTCGTCGCAAGTAAGTCCTAGGCCATTGGAAATATTGCCGGAGTCCGCTCTTCACGAATTGCGGATTTGTAAGGCGCAAAGTCCCGCGGCTCTGCCATAATGCGCGCGCTGTACCGTATCCGCCAAGACCTCGACGGCCATAGTCAGGAAGAAGATGGAGGCAAAGCCAGGCTTCGATGTCGGCAGGATAAGGCACGGAAACTTGGCGGGCGGGCCAAGATTCGCTATCGGCAAACAACAGTTCGAACAACGCGGGAGGTAATCGTGAATCGCCGGAATTTTCTCATGTCCTCGGCCTGCGCCTGTCTTGCAACGGCGACGGCAAAAATCGGCTCGCTACTGGCGCAAGACGCTCCGCCCGTGCCGAAGATCAGATACCGTTGCGGCACGCCGCTCCCGACGCCGTCCGAACAAATTCAATCGCGCCGCGTCGTCGCGGCCTTGCGCGCGCACCGCGTGGTCTTCCGCGGCACGACGACGGTGCCGATCCGCTTCCACATCATTCATGAAGGCGATCAAGGCTACCTCCCCGACCGCCAGCTCAAGGCGCAGGTCGAGCTGCTCAATCGCGTGTACGAGCCCGCCTCGGTGGTTTTCGAGATCGTGGATGTAAACCTGCATGAGAACAGCGCCTGGTTCCGCCACGAGCCCGGTTCGGAGCAGGAAATCGAGATGAAAACCGAGCTCGGCAAGGAGCCAACGCGCTCGCTCAATATTTATACCGCCGAGCCCGGCAATGGCCTGCTCGGCTACGCCACCTTCCCGTGGTGGCTCAAGGACACTCCGCAGCTCGACGGCGTCGTGTTGCATCACGCCAGTCTGCCGGAGGCCTCGAGGCCTTGGGTCGATCAGCCCTGGCCCTTCGACCTAGGCATGACCGCAGTGCATGAGATCGGCCATTGGTGCGGGCTCTACCATACCTTCCAGAACGGCTGCCAGCCGCCCGGCGACGATGTCGATGACACCGCCTTCGAAGCGAGGCCCGCCGCCGGTTGTCCGCTCAACCAGCCTTCGGATTGCGAGGGCGAGACGCGTTTCAACCCGGTCCAGAACTACATGGATTATTCCGATGATTCCTGCATGAAGGAATTCACGCCGATACAATATCAGCGCATCAAAGACATGCTCGGCTATCATCGGCCTGAGCTGAACCCGCTGACCAGACGGTCGGCTCTCCTCGAGCAAATCCGCAAGAGCATCGAGTGAAAACTCGCCTTCTTCTGCTTGCCGGGCTCGCGCTGATTCTGAGCGCGAACCCGGCGCTTGCCTTCAAAAATATCGAGGGCAGCGATATCGTGACCTTTGCCGCCAAGGATGGTCCGATGGCGTTTGCGCCCGCGCAATGGCAGGCCTATCGCGATGCCGTCGTGGCGGCGCTTGCCGCCTATGCAAGCGAGGGCCCCGATCCGCGCGCGCTCGCAGCACGCATCGTCGAGGCGCAGAGGAACCTTCTTGCCGCGCTCAAGGCCGTTCCTGCCTATCAAGCCTATCTCGCCGGGGACGACTGCCGGATTCTTGTCAAGCTCGACATGAGCGCGGTCGACACCCTGATCGATGAGGCCGCGAAATCGCTTTCCGGGGACGCGGCTAAGGCCTTACGCGACGTGATCAAGGTCTCGCTCACCCAGATCGACAACATCGAACGCTCGGCGCGCTTCCGTTCGCTAAAGGACAGGACCTTGTTCGCCGCGGCCTATTATAATTTCGTGGCGGCAACGGTACTTGTGCTCCTACCGCCCGACCGTCAAGGCGAGGTGACGCTTGCCTCCTTCGGCGAGACCGTGTCCTGCAAGGAGGCCGGCCGCACGGCTTAGGTGCGCGCATGAAAAAGACGCCCGATAAGACCCCGCCGAAACCCCGCAAGGAAGCCAAGGCCCCGCACGCCTCGGGCAATAAGCGCCTTGCTGAGCAGACGCGCAAGATTCTCGGCAAGCATTACGCCAGCAAATACCGCACACGCTAACCAAGACTCAGCCAACAACGCGCTTGATTAAATCGGACTTCGCGGCACGATGGCCTCATGCCGCCCAATACCATGCAGGCGATGCTTTTCGAGCGCGCGGGAACCCCGCTCAAGCCGGGCGCCATCGCAACGCCTGAACCCAAGGACAACCAGGTGCTGATCAAGGTCGCGGCTTGCGGCGTCTGCCGCACCGATCTGCACATTCTCGACGGCGAGCTTCCCCGCCCCAAGCTGCCTCTCGTTCTCGGGCATGAGATCGTGGGTCATGTGGAGGCGCTGGGCGATGGGGTGAGAGACGTCGCGTTAGGCGACCGCGTCGGCGTGCCTTGGCTGGGCTTCACCGACGGCACTTGCGCCTATTGCCGCGCCGGCGAGGAAAATCTCTGCGACAATCCCCGCTTCACCGGCTACCACATCGACGGCGGCTATGCCCAATACACGGTCGCCGACGCGCGCTACGTCTTTAAGCTGCCCGAAAGCTATAACGACGCGGAAGCCGCGCCGCTGCTTTGCGCCGGACTGATTGGCTATCGTTCGCTCAAGCTCGCGCGCGAGCCGCTGAGGGGCGCGCTCTCGCGCCTCGGCATTTACGGCTTCGGCGCGGCGGCGCATATCGTGGCGCAGGTCGCGCGCGCACAAGGGGCCGAGGTCTACGCCTTCACCCGGCCGGGCGACCGGCAGGCGCAGGATTTCGCCCGCGCGCTCGGCGCCGTTTGGGCCGGCGGCTCCGACGAAGCGGCGCCCGAAGCGCTCGATGCGGCCATCATATTCGCTCCTGTGGGTGCGCTCGTGCCGTCTAGCTTACGGGCCGTCCGCAAAGGCGGCGTCGTGGTTTGCGGCGGCATTCATATGAGCGACATCCCGAGCTTCCCCTACGCCCTTGTTTGGGAGGAGCGCCTGCTCCGCTCGGTCGCCAACCTAACCCGCGAAGATGCCCGCGAATTTCTTGCGCTCGCGCCGACCATTCCGGTGAAGACCTCGGTCGTGCCGATGCCGCTCGTCCAAGCCAACGAGGCGCTGGAACGGCTCCGCCACGGCGAACTCACCGGCGCCGCCGTGCTCATTCCCTGATCGCGCGACGAGGTTCTCGACGCAAGACCTATTGGCTCCACGTGACACCCATCCTGTCCCCGGCTCTCCAAACGACGCGAGCCAGGTGGGTGACATCGTCGAACCACAGTTCGAATTCCTTCGGCACGCCAAGCGATGTCGGCACAACTAGGAGCGCGCCGTGTTCGGACAGGTTGCGAACGATACAATCGATCGTCGACTGGCGGCTGTTGAAAACAATGCGCGCGCTCTTGAAGGTGCGTCTTCGCACTTCGCGCCTGCGCTCTTCCTTTGCCTCAATCATGAGAGCCACCTCTAGAAGGTGCCCCCCGGAGAGCGACTAGCACGGAATGGTTTGCGCCAGGTGAACAAAAGGGAAAAATTGGCCCTGGGAGAACTGCCCCCCGCGCGGCCAGGACTACCGCTCCTTGCCGACCTCGATGTCGATGCCCTTGTCTTTGGTGATCTCGCCCTGGAAACCGGGCACGTCGATCTTGAGCACCTGCCGGTGCTGCCGTTCATACAGCATATAACCGAGCACACCGAGCCCCACCACCGCCACGCCGAGCAGGAAGGCGAGTACCGGATTGACGTTGCGCATCTGATCCACTCCCTAACCTATTGATTATTCGACAAACGCCCTGCGGCCCGGCTCCGTTCCATACAACCAGGCGCCATGAGACCATTGCGGTTGTGCTTGACCTCGGTCAAGGCTGGGAGGAAGGATTATTTCAAGAACAGCTAAGTTTCAGGGAGGAGTCTCATGCTTCACCAAGTCATCGAAACTGTGAATGCGCGGGTCGCTTTGCGCACACGCTACGACAATTTCATTGGCGGAAAGTGGGTCGCGCCCGTGGACGGGGAATATTTCGACAATATCAGCCCCATCACCGGCAAGCCGATCTGCCAGGTCGCCCGCTCGCAAGCTGCCGACATCGAGCTTGCCCTCGATGCCGCGCACAAAGCGAAGGACGCCTGGGGCGCCACCGCCCCGGCCAAGCGTGCCGAAATCCTGAACAAGATCGCCGACCGCATGCAGGAGAATCTGCAAGTGCTGGCCTCGGTCGAAACCATCGACAATGGCAAGCCGATCCGCGAGACGACGGCAGCCGATATCCCGCTCGCCATTGATCACTTCCGCTACTTCGCCGCCTGCATTCGCGCTCAGGAAGGGACTTTGGCGGAGATCGATCACGACACCGTCGCCTATCACTATCATGAACCGCTCGGCGTGGTCGGACAGATCATTCCGTGGAACTTCCCGATCCTGATGGCCGCCTGGAAGCTTGCGCCCGCGCTCGCAGCCGGCAATTGCGTGGTGCTGAAACCCGCCGAGCAAACGCCGATGTCGATCATGGTGCTGATGGATCTCGTCGGCGATCTTTTGCCGCCGGGCGTGATCAACGTGGTCAACGGCTTTGGCGTGGAGGCCGGCAAGCCGCTTGCCCAGAACAAGCGCATCGCCAAGGTGGCCTTCACCGGCGAGACCACGACCGGCCGGTTGATCATGCAATACGCTTCGGAAAACATCATTCCCGTCACCCTCGAGCTCGGCGGCAAGTCGCCAAACATCTTCTTCGCCGACGTAATGCAGGAAGACGACGATTTCCTCGATAAGGCGCTCGAAGGCTTCACCATGTTCGCGCTCAACCAGGGCGAAGTCTGCACCTGCCCCTCGCGCGCGCTGGTGCAAAAGTCGATCTACGACAAGTTCATGGAGAAAGCGATCGCTCGCGTGAAGAAGGTCAAGCAGGGCAATCCGCTCGACGCCGACACCATGATCGGCGCGCAGGCCTCCAACGACCAGGTCGAAAAGATTCTTTCCTATATCGACATCGGCAAGAAGGAAGGCGCCAAGCTTCTCACCGGCGGTGGACGCGCCAAGCTCGCTGGCGAGCTGGCCGAAGGTTATTACATCGAGCCCACCGTGTTCGAGGGCAACAACAAGATGCGCATCTTCCAGGAGGAGATCTTCGGCCCCGTTCTCTCAGTCACGACCTTCGAGGACGACGGCGAGGCCATGCAGATCGCTAACGACACGCTTTACGGGCTCGGCGCCGGCATCTGGACGCGCAACATCAACCGCGCCTACCGCTTCGGCCGCGGGCTCCAGGCGGGGAGAGTGTGGACCAATTGCTACCACCTCTACCCGGCGCATGCGGCCTTCGGCGGTTATAAGAAGTCGGGCATCGGACGCGAGACGCACAAGATGATGCTCGACCACTATCAGCAGACCAAGAACGTGCTGGTGAGTTATAGCCCGAAGGCGATGGGGTTCTTCTAGGCGGCGCAGATGCAATTCGTCATACTGGGGCGGCGGCAGCAAGGCCGCCCTCGAAGCATGGCGATGATCGAGGGATCTCCTTCGAGGCTCGCTTCGCTCGCAGCCTCAGGGTGAAGAGCCAATTGCATGGTTGAACGTGTCCTTGCCACGGAAGCGGCGCTTGAACTGATCGCGCGCCTGCGCGCCAAGCATGGTCCGCTGATGTTCCATCAGTCCGGCGGTTGCTGCGACGGCTCTGCGCCGATGTGTTACCCGGCCGCCGAATTCCGCATCGGTGGCAACGACGTGAAACTCGGCGAGATCGGCGGTTGTCCGGTCTACATGCACGCCGATCAGTTCGATTACTGGAAG
>DATLXW010000183.1:0-13694 GCA_035575415.1 Methyloceanibacter sp.
AGGTCAGGCAATGGCAGACGCCGACGCGGTAAGGCTCTCCGGTGGCCTCGAAGCGAACCTTGCCGCAGGCACACCCGCCTCTATGGACGCTGTCGGGCATTCCGCCGGCTCCGCGAGGTTAAACCAAACGGCTCTGCTCGACCGCGGCGCCGATGAAGGAGGCAAAGAGCGGATGCGGCTCGAAGGGACGCGATTTCAGCTCGGGATGGAACTGGACGCCGATAAACCAGGGATGATCTGGAATCTCGACGATCTCAGGCAAGAGGCCGTCCGGCGAGAGGCCGGAGAAGCGCAGGCCCGCCGCTTCAAGCCTGTTGCGGTAGCGCATGTTGACTTCGTAGCGGTGGCGGTGGCGCTCGGAGATGCGGGTCGTCCCGTAAATGTCGGCGACCTTGCTGCCTTTGGCGAGGATCGCTTCATAAGCGCCGAGCCGCATGGTGCCACCGAGATTGCCGTTCGACTGCCGCTTTTGCAGCTCGTCGCCTTTCATCCATTCGGTCATCAGTCCGATGACGGGCTCGTCGGTCGGACCGAACTCGGTCGAGCTTGCATTGGCGATGCCGGCGACGTCGCGCGCGACTTCGATCACCGCCATTTGCATGCCGAAACAGATGCCGAAATAAGGCAGTCCCTTGGTGCGGGCGAATTTGGCCGCCCGGATCTTGCCCTCGGAACCGCGTTCGCCGAAGCCGCCGGGCACGAGGATGCCGTTCACGTCCTCGAGATAGGCAGCGGCGTCCTGGCTCTCGAAGATCTGCGACTCGATCCATTCGAGATTCACCTTCACCTTGTTGGCGATGCCGCCATGAATCAGCGCTTCGTTGAGCGATTTATAGGCATCTTTGAGCCCGGTGTACTTGCCGACGACGGCAACGGTCACCTCGCCGTCCGGATTGGCGATCCTCTCGGCAATTTGCCGCCAGCGGGTAAGATCGGGCTCGGGCGCAGTGGTGATGCCGAAGGCGGCGAGCACTTCGCGATCGAGGCCCTCGGCGTGATAGGCAACCGGCACGTCGTAAATGCTTTGCACGTCCAGCGCCTGGATCACCGCCTCGGGGCGCACGTTGCAGAACAGCGCGATCTTGCGCCGCTCGTCTCCGGGCAGAGGCCGGTCGGTGCGGCACAACAGCACGTCGGGTTGAATGCCGATCGAGCGAAGTTCTTTCACCGAGTGCTGGGTCGGCTTGGTCTTCAATTCTCCGGCGCTGGGTATATAGGGCACAAGAGTGAGATGAATGAAGGCGGTCGAGCCGCGCGGCAATTCGTTGCCGAGCTGGCGGATCGCCTCGAAGAAAGGCAAGCCCTCGATGTCGCCGACCGTACCGCCGATCTCGCACAGCACGAAATCGACTCCCTCGTTGCCGGAAGTGATGAAGTTCTTAATCGCGTCGGTGACGTGCGGGATCACCTGCACGGTGGCGCCGAGATAATCGCCGCGCCGTTCGCGGGTAATGATCTCCTGATAGATGCGGCCGGTGGTGACGTTGTCGGCCTGCGTGGCCGGGCGGCCGGTAAAGCGTTCGTAATGGCCGAGGTCGAGATCGGTCTCGGCGCCGTCGTCGGTGACGAACACCTCGCCGTGCTGGTAGGGGCTCATGGTTCCGGGATCGACATTGAGATAGGGGTCGAGCTTGCGCAGACGCACGTTGAAGCCGCGAGCCTGTAGCAGCGCTCCAAGCGCCGCAGAGGCGAGCCCCTTGCCGAGTGAGGAAACCACGCCGCCGGTAATGAAGACGTACCGCGCCATGGGCCTCGACCATACACCGAAACGGGACCGAGTCGTAAGCCCCAAACAGCGCGCGGCTCGGATGCAGCGACTTAACCTTGTGGAGGAAACCGGGCGGCTATTGCGATTGCGGCGCTTGCGGAGCGCTTGGCGCTGGCGGCGCGGCGGGCGCGGGTGCGCTCGGCGCCTGCAATGGCGCGAGACCGCCCTCGGTCGGCAGAATGGTCGGCGTTGGGCGCAGATGGCTGGCCAGGATCGACAACAAGAGACTAGTGGCGAAAAAGGCGGCGGCGAGAACGGCGGTGGTCTTGGTCAAGGCGTTGCCCGCGCTGCGGCCGGTCATGAAGTTGCCTCCGCCGCCGCCGATGCCAAGCGCTCCACCTTCGGAGCGTTGCAGCAGCACGACGCCGACGAGCGCCACGCAAACCATGACATGAATCAGCAGAAGAACCGTCGTCATCGGGTCGCCTTCGTTTTCGAAGGCGTTGTTTTAGCCGAATCCGCCACGGCTTGGCTAGCCTGGGCGGTCGCGGAGGCCGAATCTGCCGCACCGGGCTTGCGGTCGGGCAGCGGCATCTCTGGATCGGCGGTTGACGCCGTGCTCCGCACGGCCTCGTCCGCGCTTTCCGCCGTGCTTTGCGGCAGCGAAGGCTTCCGATCGGGAAGCGGGACGCCGTCAGGATTGGTTGACGCTTCCTTCAACGCTTTGGCGACGACGTTAATGCCGCGGCACCGGAATTCAAGCTTCTCTTCCACCACGAGAAAAGCTCGTACCTGCTCGATATCCGCAGCGTTGAGATGGTCCTTCACCCAATCCGGGCCCTGTTCGAGCGCCGCCTTCATTTTCGGCGTGAGCAATTTCTTGCGTTCGGCCTCGAGATCGGCGCAGGCGGCTTGGTCGAGCGGCTCGGCGAAGGCCGCACAAAGCGGTATCGCCACGCTCGCGGCGAGAAACGCCACGGCAATCAGGCCAGGCAGCGGCATCGTCGTGTCCCCGCCGGTGCTTTTCCCCGCCGGCAAATCAGTCCCCGCACCAGAATGGCGAAGATCGGCGCCTTTGCCAACCCTGCTTTTGCCGGTTCGAAGCCGGTTATCGCCCTACATAGACCGAGGCGATGGCGTAGAAATCGGGGGCTTTGAGGCTTGCTCCACCGACGAGCGCGCCGTCGACGTCGGGCACGAGCAGAAGCTCGCTCGCATTTGCGGGCTTCACCGACCCTCCATAGAGGATGCGCAGGGACTTAGCTTCGACCTCGCCGACAAGCCGTGCGAGTTCACGGCGTATGAAGCCGTGGACCTCCGCCACGTCCGCGGGCGTTGGGGTGACTCCGGTGCCGATCGCCCATACGGGCTCGTAAGCGATGATTGTATCGGTTGCGCGCGCGCCGTCCGGCAGCGACCCCTTGAGCTGGCGACGCACGACATCGAGCGTGCTCCCTTCCGCGCGCTCCCTTTCCGTCTCGCCGATGCAAATGATGGCGGACATCCCTGCGCGGTGAGCGGCGCGCGCTTTGGCCCTGACCAGCGCGTCGGTTTCGCCATGATCGCTGCGCCGCTCGGAATGGCCGACGATCACAGCACTCGCCCCGGCGTCGGCCAACATCTCGGCGGAGAGATCGCCCGTGTGCGCGCCCGCGGATTCGGTGTGACAATCCTGCGCGCCGAGCAAGATGCCGCTTCCGGCGAGAATCTCGCGCGCCTGGGCAAGCAAGGTGGCCGGCGGGCACACCATAAGATCGAGGCCCGGAATTGGGCTTTCGGCAAGGCGCTCCTTCAGCGCCTTGAGCTCGCCAAGCGAGGCGGCAAGCCCGTTCATCTTCCAGTTTCCGGCAACCAGCGGCCTGTTTGCGCTCACTTTCGCTCCCCATCGCGTCCGGTCTGGGCGCAGCCTTACCTTTTGCCGAGTTCGGCCAAGATCTCAGCGAAAGTCCCTGCCTTGCCGCGCCTTTGCTTGCTACCTATGATGCCGCCGCCGCGCGCCTGTCCGAACATCGGACGTCGGCGCGGCTTTGGCAATTGCGGAATGGAAGGTTTTCAGCGTGGCACTTGATACATTGCGCAAGGGGGCTGCCCGAACCCTCGGCATGATCCTTATGGGATTGCTGGTCGTCAGCTTTGCCATCTGGGGAATTGCGGACATCTTCACCGGCTATGGGCGGCAAACCCTGATCCGGGTCGGCGACACCGAAATCAGCGGTCAGGATTATTTGCGCGCCCAGCAGGAGGTGCTGCGCGCCATGAGCGCCCAGGTCGGGCGCAGCCTCTCGTTGCAGGAGGCTCGCGCGCTCGGTCTCGACAGCCGGGTGATGGAGCGGCTGGTCGGCGGGGCCGCCGTCGACACCCACGCCAGGGAGCTGCATCTCGGCATTGCCGAGGCGGCGCTGCTCGACGAGATCATGAACGACCCCGCCTTCAAAGATGCGCTCGGCAATTTCAGCCCCGCCATCTTTCAGCAGACGCTGTATTCGATGGGCATGAACGAGCAGGCATATTTGAACGCGTTGCGCGAACGCAATGTGCGGCGGCAGGTTCTTTCCACGGTCGGAAAGGTCGCCAACAGCCCCGCCGTGCTCGTCGAGGCCCTGAACACCTTCAATGGCGAAAAGCGTACGCTCCGCTACGCGCTGATCCCAGAAAGCGTGGCGGGAAGCATTCCGGAGCCGACCGAAGAAGAACTCAAGCGTTACTACGAGAACCACGAGAGCAAATTCACCCAGCCGGAATATCGCAAGATCGGCGTGTTGGCCGTCACGCCGGAGACGGTCAAGGATCAAGTCAATATCACCGAAGCGGATCTTCGCGCCGAGTACGAAGCGAGCAAGGATCAGCTTGGCAATCCAGAGCGCAGGAAGGTGCAGCAGATCCCCTTCCCCGACCTCGGCGAAGCCAAGGCCGCTTACGACAAGATTCAGGGAGGCGCCGATTTCTTGGACATCGCCAAGGAACGGGGACTGAGCGAGGCCGACATCGATCTCGGCAATGTGACCCGCGCCGAGCTTGCCGACGCGGCGATCGCGGATGCGGCTTTCAAGCTCGAGGCCAACAAAGTGAGCGAGCCGGTTACCGGCAAGCTCGGCGGCGTGGTTTTACTACGCGTGACGGCGATCGAGCCCGCCAAGATTCCGACCTTCGAAGAAGCCAAAGCCGAGATCGAAAAGAAATTGCTGAAAGAGCGGGCCTCGGGGGCGATTTTCGATCTCCACGACAAGATCGAGGATCAACTCGCCTCGGGCGCCAAGCTTTCCGAAACGGCCGACAAGCTAAAGCTCGACTATGTGCTGATCGAGGAGGTCGACCGCGAGGGCCGCAAGCCCGACGGCGCGACGGTGACGCTGCCGGCGCAGAAAGAGGTGCTGGCCGCGGCCTTCGCCGCCGATATAGGCGGCGACAACGATCCGATCGACGCCAAGGATGACGGTATCATTTGGTACGAGGTGTTGGGCGTCGTGCCGCAGCAGCTCAAGCCGTTCGATCAAGTCAAGGATGAGGTCACAAAGGATTGGCGCGCAGAAGAGGTCCGGTCGCGCGTTGCCAAATATGCGCAGGAGTTGGTGGATGCACTAAGCAGCGGCGCAAAGACATTGGAAGACGTGGCCAAGGACCTGAACGGCGAAGTGCTCACCAGCGATCCCTTGAAACGCGACGGCATGACCGTGAACGTTCTGCCTGCCGCGGTGGCGCAGGCCTTTACCTTGCCGGAAAAGGGCTTCGGCTCGGCGCCTTCCGGCGCCGGCGAAGGCCGCATCGTGTTCCAGGTCGACAAGATCACGCCGCCTGAGCCGTTGACCGAGGCGGAAGCCACGCGGCTGAAGCAGCAGGTCGGCCTTTTGATGAGCGAAGACACCATCGCCGAATATTTCAAGGCGCTGGAAAATCGCTACGGCGTCTATGTCAATCAAGCGGCCCTCGCCAAACTGATCGGCAGCGAGGAGCCATGAGCTCGGCCAAGGCCTCGATCACCCCTCTGGCGCCACAGGCGGCTGGCGGCTCGATCGAGCCTGACTTTGCGAGCTTCGCCCGGCGCTATGAAGAGGGCGCGCCGCAGGTCGCCTGGACCAAGCTCGTGGCCGATCTCGAAACGCCGGTGTCGGCCATGCTCAAGCTCGCGCATGAGCGGCCGAACAGTTTTTTGCTCGAATCGGTCGAAGGCGGCGCCACGCGCGGGCGTTACTCCATTATCGGCTGCGAGCCGGATCTGATCTGGCGCGCTGACGGCAGTAAGGCGGAGATCAATCGGGCGCCGCTGGCCGATCCCAACGCCTTCGCTCCCTCGCCTCTGCCTGCGCTCGCTTCGCTGCGCGCGCTGCTGGCCGAATCGGCGATCGAATTGCCCGAGTCGCTGCCGCCGATGGCCGCGGGCATCTTCGGTTACATGGGCTACGACACGGTACGGCTGATCGAGCGCCTGCCGAACGAGAAGGCGGACACGCTCGGGCTTCCCGATTCGATCCTGGTGCGCCCTACCCTGATTGTCGTCTTCGACAGCGTAAAGGACGAGATGACCATCGTCACGCCGGTCAGGCCCGCGCCGGGCTTGAGCGCCAAGGCGGCCTATGCGCGCGCGGCCGAGCGGCTGAACCTTGCGCTTGAGCGGCTCGATCAACCTCTGCCGCATGCGAGTTCGGCGGAGATGAGTGCGCCGCACCCGGAGCCCAAGGCGAAAACCGCGCCGCAGGCCTTTATGGCCAAAGTCAAACGGGCCAAGGACTATATTGCCGCCGGCGACATCTTTCAGGTTGTGCTCAGCCAGAGCTTCGAGGCGCCGTTTACGCTGCCCTCGTTTGCGCTTTATCGCGCGCTCCGGCGCATCAATCCTTCGCCCTATCTCTATTACCTGAATTTCGGCGATTTCGCCGTAGTGGGTTCGAGTCCGGAGATCCTGGTCAGGGTGCGCGACGGCAAAGTGACGATCCGTCCCATCGCCGGCACGCGGCCGCGCGGTGCGACGCCTGAGGAAGACAAGGCGCTTGCCGAAGAGCTGCTCGCTGACGCCAAGGAGCGTGCCGAGCACTTGATGCTGCTCGATCTTGGCCGCAATGACGTCGGCCGCGTGGCCGAAATCGGTAGCGTGCGCGTCACCGACTCTTTCTTTTTGGAATTTTACAGCCAGGTGATGCACATCGTCTCGAATGTGGAAGGAGCGCTCGCGCCCGAGTTCGACGCGGTGGACGCGCTGATGGCGGGCTTCCCTGCGGGCACCGTGTCCGGCGCGCCCAAAGTGCGCGCCATGGAGATCATCGACGAATTGGAAGACGAAGCGCGCGGCCCCTATGCGGGCTGCGTCGGCTATTTTTCCGCCGCCGGCGAAATGGATAGCTGTATCGTGCTCAGAACTTCCGTGGTGAAGGATGGGACGATGTATGTGCGCGCGGGCGCAGGCATTGTCGCCGACTCGGTGCCTGAGCGGGAGCAGGCCGAATGCGTGAGCAAGGCGCGCGCGCTTTTCCAAGCCGCCGACGAGGCGGTGCGCTTCGCCGCGCGTGCGAAGCGCGGGCAATGAGCCGCTCCGAGTGATGTTGACGCTGATTCTCCTCCGCCACGCCAAGTCAAGTTGGAGCAATCCGGCGATTGCCGATTTCGACCGGCCGCTAGCCAAGCGCGGCATCAAGGACGCGCCGCTGATGGGAAAGGCGATGGCGGAGCGCGGCATCGAGCCGGAGCTTGTATTGTGCTCGGCTGCGCGGCGCACGCGCGACACGCTCGATCTCGTGTTGCCGGAACTCAAGGTCGAGCCTGAGGTCGTCTATGACGAGGCGCTCTATCACGCGAGCCCGGCCAAGATGCTCGAGATCCTGCACGGAATCCGCCCCGGCGCCAACCGGGTCATGCTGGTCGGCCACAATCCCGAGCTCCAGGCCTTCGCGCTCGATCTGGTCGGGGCGGGGCCGAAGCATTTCCGCGACAGGTTGATGACGAAATATCCGACCGCGGCGCTCGCGGCGGTCAATTTTGCGGCCGGCCTCTGGAAGAACATCACCGTCAATAGCGGAACTTTGAACCTGTTCATGACGCCCAAGGACGTACGCGGCTAGTGCGGAAACCTTGACGCGGCGTTAGGGGCGAGCGTAACACCACCTCATGCTGACGCTTATCGATAACTACGACAGCTTCACCTACAACCTGGTCCATTTTCTCGGCGAACTGGGCGCGTCGACCCGCGTCTACCGAAATGACCAGGTGACGGTGGACGAGGTTTTGGCCGAGGGACCGGAGGCCATTGTGCTGTCGCCCGGCCCCTGCGATCCGGACAAGGCCGGCATTTGCCTCGAATTGATCGCGAGGGCAGGCCCGGCTGTGCCCATCCTCGGCGTTTGTCTCGGGCATCAGGCCATCGGCCAAGTCTATGGCGGCCGGGTGGTGCGCGCCCCTACCCTCATGCACGGCAAATTGTCCAAGGTGCACCATACCGGGAAAGGTGTGTTCGCCGGCCTGCCGCAGGATTTCTCCGCCACGCGTTATCACTCGCTCGTGGTCGAGCGGGAAAGTCTGCCTGACGTGCTCGAAATCACCGCGGAAACGGCGGACGGCGTGATCATGGGCCTCCAGCACAAGCACTATGCCGTGCATGGGGTGCAGTTCCATCCGGAGAGCATCGCCTCCGAGCATGGCCATCAGTTGCTGGCGAATTTCCTCGATCTCGCCCGGGTGGAGCGGCGCGTGAAGGGGTCGGCGTCGCGGGAAGCCGTCCGTGCCCTCTGAAAGAGCGCTCGCGAGCGAGGCTGGGCTTGCCGATCTTCGGCCAACGCTCCGCAAGGTGGCTGCGGGCGAAACACTCACCGAGACGGAAGCGGCAGCGGCCTTCGAGCTGATCATGTCGGGCGGCGCGAGCGAGGTGCAAATCGCCGCGCTCCTCATGGGAATGCGCGCGCGGGGCGAAACGGTGGACGAGATCGCCGGTGCGGCGCGCGCGATGCGGGCCCGCGCGGTCAAGGTGCGCGCGCCTGAGGGCGCCATCGACACCTGCGGCACCGGCGGAGATGCCAAGGGCACTCACAATATTTCGACGTGCGCCGCCTTTGTGGTCGCTGGGGCCGGTGTGCCAGTGGCGAAGCACGGCAACCGGTCGATTTCGTCGCGTTCCGGTTCCGCCGATGTGCTCGCCGCGCTCGGAGTCAAAATCGACTGCGCGCCGGAGGTCGTGGAGCGTTGTATCGAGCAAACCGGTCTCGGCTTCATGTTCGCGCCGGCGCATCACGCGGCTATGCACCACGTCGCCAAGGTGCGTCAGGAGCTCGGCACGCGCACGATTTTCAATCTGCTGGGACCCCTCGCCAATCCGGCAAGCACGCCCTACCAGGTTGTGGGCGTTTTTGCCGCGCAATGGGTTGAGCCGATCGCCGAGGTGCTGGGCCGGCTTGGGGTTAGGCGCGCCTGGGTCGTGCATGGCGCGGATGGGCTCGACGAGTTGAGCACGACGGGGATCAGCCATGTGGCCGTGCTCGACGGGGGCAAGATCTCGACCTTCAAAGTTTCGCCGAAAAATGCCGGACTTCCGGAAGCCGAGCTGAAAGATTTGGCGGGCGGCGAAGCGGCCGAGAACGCGGCGCATATTCGCGCCGTGTTGGAAGGCCAGCGAGGTCCGCTGCGCGACATCGTCCTGTTCAACGCCGGAGCCGCTCTGCTCGTCGCCGGCAGGGTTAAGACGTTGCGCGAAGGCGTAACGCTTGCGGCTGAGGCAATCGATAGCGGTAGAGCGAAGCGTGTGCTCGAAGCCCTCGTTAAGCTCAGCCATGATAAACTGTGAGCCATGGCCCAGGTCCTCGATACAATCCTCGCCTATAAGCGGAAAGAGGTGGATGCCGCCAAGGCTGCGCTGGGCGAGGCCCTGTTGCGCGCACGGGCCCAACGGGCGGCGCCGGTGCGTCCCTTCGCCGAGGCGCTGCGACTAAGGATTGCGCGCGGGGACTTTGCGCTCATCGCCGAAATCAAGAAGGCAAGTCCATCGAAGGGACTGATCCGCGCCGATTTCGACCCGCCGGCTCTCGCCAAAGCTTACGAGGCAGGCGGTGCGGCGTGTCTCTCAGTGTTGACCGATGCGCCTTCCTTCCAAGGGCGTCCCGAGTATTTGACGGTCGCGCGCGAGGCGGCCGCCCTCCCCGTTCTACGCAAGGACTTCATGATCGATCCCTATCAGGTAATCGAGGCGCGGGCGCTCGGCGCCGATTGTATCCTTATCATCATGGCCGCGGTCGACGACGAGACAGCGCGCGGTTTGGCGGATGCGGCGCAGGACCTCGGCATGGATGTTCTTGCCGAGGTGCACGACGAGGCCGAACTCGACCGCGCGCTCAAGCTCGGCACCAAGCTGATCGGCATCAACAATCGCGATCTTAAGACTTTTTCGACCACGCTCGCCACGACCGAGCGGCTGGCCCCACGTTTGCCTGCGGACCGTTTGGTTGTTGCCGAGAGCGGTATCTTCACACATGCGGATGTAGAACGGCTTGCGGCCTGCGGCGTGCGAGCGTTCCTGGTGGGGGAAAGCCTGATGCGGCAGAAGGATGTCGCCGCGGCCACCCGCGCACTCCTTTCCGGTGTGCCTGCGCGGGCGGAGGCGGCCCCATGACGGCACGGCTCAGCCATCTCAACGCGAAGGGCGAGGTGCGCATGGTCGACGTCTCGGGGAAGGATGTCACCTCCCGCACGGCGCGCGCCGAGGGCTTCGTTTCGATGAAGGAGACGACGCTCGATCTGATCCTTTCCGGCAACGCGCCGAAAGGCGATGTGCTTGCGACTGCGCGTATCGCCGGGATACTGGCGGCCAAGCGCACGCATGAACTGATCCCTTTGTGTCACGCTTTGCCATTGTCGGAGGCGACGGTCGAATTCGAGCCGATGCGCAATCCGGCCGGCATTCGCGTCGAGGCAACCTGTAAGGTCGACGCCAAGACCGGGGTGGAGATGGAAGCCCTTACCGCGGTCTCGGTGGCCTGCCTCACCATCTATGACATGGCGAAGGCGGTGGACCGGGCTATGTCCTTTTCGGGCATTCGCCTCCTGGAAAAGTCGGGCGGCCGCTCCGGCCATTTCAAACGTTGATGCCTTGCTCTCCGTCGCCGAAGCGCTAGCTCGTATCACCGCCGGCATTGGCCCGCTTGGGGCCGAGCGCGTGACGCTCGATCGGGCGGCACGGCGGGTGCTCGCCGAGGACATCATTGCCACCCTCACCCAGCCGCCCTTCGACGCGTCGGCCATGGATGGCTATGCCGTGCGCGCGGAGGATATCGAGACACTTCCAGCCCGACTCAAATTGATCGGAGCGTCGGCGGCGGGGGCCGGATTCAAGGGCCGCGTCGGGCAAGGCGAGGCCGTGCGCATTTTGACTGGCGCACCCGTGCCTTCCGGGACCGACAGCATCGTGATTCAAGAAGATGCCGAAGAGATGGGCGGGACCGTCACGGTCAAGCGCCCCGGTTCGCCCAATCATATTCGCCGCCGCGGCCAAGACTTCAAGCAAGGCGACGTGCTGCTTGCGGCAGGGACCGAGCTTGGGCCGCGCGAACTCATGCTTGCGGCGGCAACCAACCAGGCCGAGCTTTCGGTCCGGCGTAAGCCGAAGGTCGCCATTCTCGCCACCGGTGATGAGGTCGTGCCGCCGGGAACGGAGCTCATGGCCGATCAGATCGTTTCCTCCGTCCCTGTCGGGCTCGCTGCGCTGATCGAGCGGCACGGCGGCGAGCCCATGAGCCTCGGTATCGCCAAGGATGAGATGGAGAGCATTATCACCCTCGCCCGGTCCGGAAGCGCGGCCGATATCCTCATGACCATCGGCGGCGCCTCGGTCGGCGAGCGCGACCTCGTCGCGCGCGCGCTGCGCCAGGAAGGGCTCGAGGTCGACTTCTGGAAGATCGCCATGCGGCCGGGGAAGCCATCTTTCTTCGGCAGGCTCGGGCACCAGCGTGTTCTCGGGGTGCCGGGAAACCCAGTCTCGGCCTATGTCACGGCGCTCGTATTTCTCGTGCCGATGCTCGACCGCATGCTGGGTCGCCCTGAGAGCGCGTTGCGCCTGCAGGAGGCGGTTTTGGGCGAGGCCGTTCCGGCCAATGGCGAGCGCGAGCACTATATGCGGGCGGCTTCGGTATGGCGCGGGGATGGCATGCGGGTGGTGCGGCCCCTGCCCTCGCAGGACTCCTCCCTGGTGGCGGCGCTGGCGCAGGCCGACTGCCTGATCGTGCGGGCCCCGCACGCTCCTGCCTTAGCCGGCGGGGCTGCGGTGAAAATTCTGCCGCTGAATGCCGATTAAGTCTCCGGAAACCCGAATCGGCGGAGGTCTCCGGCCTCGGGCGCCCAATCCCCGGGCATTTTTCCTTGCGGAACACAAATAGAACAGTTAAACTGTTCATGATTTGTACAAGCGGGACCGGTCAACCTTAAGGCGTCGAACGAACGGCAAATCCGCTCGAAGAGGACCAGATGCTGACACCGAAGCAAAAAGAGCTTCTCATGTTCATCCATGAACGGTTGAAGGAGACTGGCGTGCCGCCATCCTTCGACGAGATGAAAGAGGCGCTCGACCTCAAGTCGAAGTCAGGCATCCACAGGTTGATCACGGCGCTCGAGGAGCGCGGCTTCGTACGGCGCCTGCCGCATCGGGCCAGGGCCATGGAGATCGTGCGGCTGCCGGAGTCGGTGCCGCAGGGCGTTGCAGCCCGCGCCCGCGGCTTTTCGCCGAGTGTGATCGAGGGAAGCCTCGGCCGGGTTCCACAAGTGGCCGAAGGGGAAAGTCCGCCCCAGACCGTCGCCGTGCCGGTCATGGGCCGGATCGCTGCTGGCGTGCCGGTGGAAGCCATCCAGACACGCCTTTCCACCATCGAGGTGCCCCCTGAATTGCTGAGCAAGGGCGAGCACTACGCGCTCGAGGTAAAGGGCGATTCCATGATCGACGCCGGCATTCTCGAAGGCGATACGATCATCGTGAAGAAATGCGACGACGCCAATAACGGCGATATCGTCGTGGCGCTGGTGGACGAGGAAGAAGCGACGTTGAAGCGTCTGCGTCGGCGCGGCGATTCGATCGCGCTCGAAGCGGCCAACCCTGCTTACGAGACCCGCATTTTCGGTCCTGACCGCGTACGGGTGCAGGGGCGCCTGGTCGGGCTCATTCGCCGCTATTAGTTCAATTGGCGGCATCGTCGCCGGCGAAGCCGTCGGGTTCGACTTCCGGCGGAGGAGGAGCCGCCGTGACCACGGCGCGGTCCGCTGTCCAAGGTCTCCTCCCCCGCGTTCCGGCCACGGTTTCGGTGCGAATCGAGAGCCCTTCGATATAGAGCGCATGCGCGCCACGCGCCTTCAGCATGCGGCGGTCGACTATAACGCGCGCCGCGCGGCATTTGCGGGCGAGGGAAAACGGCGCAATGACGATTTCGGCTTTGCGGCAATCCTCCTCGATTGCCCCGGCGTCGCGAATGAGCGCCACGGTTTTGCCCTTGACCTTGCCGACACAACCGAGGCTATCGCAGCGGAATAGGCTTGCATCGCTCGCTGCGGCGACGTTGCGCTCGTCGCCGTCGGCCAGCAGCCAATTGTCGACGCTGTAGCCGGCCGCGGTGGCCGGCGGAAAAACGAGATCGCCGCCGGGCGAGCGTAGTGCGGCCGTGGCGCCTTCGCGGTCGATCAGTAGGTCGGGCCTTTCGGCTCGCGGTGCGAGCGCAAGACCTGCGGCGACAATCACGAGGCCGAGCGCGCGAAGGCGCGTATGCCATAGGCAAAGCCAGAGTCCGCCGAGCACGAGGAGGACGAGAGCCGTGCCGGAGATTTGCGGCAGCGCCGAAACCGCGCCGGGCCAAGAAGAGACTTCCCTGCCGGCTGCAACCATCAGGTCGATGCCAAACCCCATGGCTTTGAGCGGCACGGTCTCAAGCCCGAAGGGCATGGCGATTAAGCTGAGCAGCGCCATGGGCATGATGAGAAGGCTAACCAAAGGAGCGGCCACAAGATTGGCGACGATGCCGTAATGGGTGAGGCGGTG
>DATLXW010000184.1:0-2340 GCA_035575415.1 Methyloceanibacter sp.
CCCGCCGCGGTCCCGCAAGGATCGCGGACACCATAATGGACTGCGCCTTTCGGCGCGCCACCCCTCATGCCCTGAGGGGAGAAAGAGAGAATTGAACCGGACGCGATGAGCGCCGCGGTAACGGCGAGCCACGCCTTGTCGCAGTCGCAAGGTCGAAACGTCCCGCTCTCCCCAGAGGGGAGAGGAGAAATGTCGCACGAAGCACGAGCGGCAAACTCCCGCCCTCCCCCTTGGGGAGAGCACACGCGCGGAAGGTGCGAAGGGAGGGGGAAACTGTGAATCGAACAGGACATGACAGGAAGATTAATTGCCAAGCCGCACCAAGGCGCGAGGGTTGTGAAAGGTCGCGAGCGGCGTTATCTGTCAGGCGACAAGGCCGAGGAAATGCGGTTGTCCGCAACATTTTGCGCGATGGCCGCCATCAGCGAAGCGAGCGCATGCAGAAGGAAGCCGGCAAAGATGGCCGTAAGCCCGTCCTTACCGTCAAGGACGTGTCCTATTGGTACGGCGCCAAACGCGCGCTCGACGATGTCAGCTTCGAGGTCTACCCCGGCAAGGTGACGGCGCTGCTCGGCCCGAACGGCGCGGGCAAGACGACGCTCTTCTCCCTCATCACGCGGCTGTTCGACGCGCCGGAAGGCCATATCGAGATTTGCGGGCAGTCGGCGGCGAAGGTCGGCGCCAAGGCGCTCGGCCCGCTCGGCGTCGTGTTCCAGCAGCCAACGCTCGATCTCGATCTCACCGTGAAACAGAACCTACGCTACTTTGCCGCGTTGCGCGGGCTGAAGCGCAAGGATGCCGACGAGCGCATGCTCGCCGCGCTCAAGGCGCTCGACATGGAGGAACGCATTGGCGAACGCGTGCGCTCGCTCAACGGCGGCCACCGCCGGCGGGTGGAGATCGCCCGCAGTCTGTTGCACAGCCCGAGCCTTTTGCTGCTCGATGAGCCGACGATCGGCCTCGACGATCCGACCAGACGCGCCATCGTGCGCCACGTGCACGAGCTCGCACGGCGCGACAATATCGGCGTGTTGTGGGCGACGCATCTTTTCGATGAAGTCGAGCCCGACGACGATCTCCTCGTGATCAGCCGCGGACGCATCGTCGCGCGCGGAACGGCAAAGAATGTGGTGGCCGAGACTGGCGCCAAGGATCTCGGCGGCGCCTTCACGCTCTTGATCGGCGGCGAGGCGGAAGAGGACGTCGCCGCATGATGCATTACCTTCGCGCGTTCTACGGCATCGTCTGGCGCGAGATGCTGCGCTTCCTCCAGCAGCGGGAGCGGTTTTTGGCCGCGCTAGTTAGGCCATTGATTTGGCTCATTATTTTTGCAGCGGGCTTCCGCGCCGCGCTCGGCATTTCGATCATACCGCCCTACGAGACCTACATCACCTACGACATCTACATCACGCCCGGCCTGCTCGCGATGATCCAATTGTTTCAGGGCATGCAAAGCTCGCTGTCGATGGTCTATGACCGCGAGATGGGCTCGATGCGCGTCTTGCTCACCACGCCCTTGCCGCGCTGGTTCCTGCTCGTCGCGCGGCTGTTCGCCGGCGTCATTGTCTCGCTGTTCCAGGTCTATGCCTTCCTGCTGGTGGCTTATTTCTGCGGCGTGGAGCTGCCGCCCTGGGGCTATCTCGCCGCGCTGCCGGCGCTCATCTTAAGCGGGCTGATGTTCGGCGCGCTCGGCATGCTGCTCTCCTCAACGATCAAGCAGCTTGAGAACTTCGCCGGCATCATGAACTTCGTCATCTTCCCGATGTTCTTCGCCTCCTCGGCGCTTTACCCGTTGTGGAAGATGAAGGAAGGAAGCCTCTGGCTCTATTACATCTGTCTCTACAACCCGTTCACCTGGGCCGTCGAGCTGATTCGCTTCGCCTTCTATCTCCAGGTTAACTGGTTTGCGCTCGGCGTGGTCGGCGCCTGCACGTTCGTGTTCTTGGCGCTGTCGGTGTGGGCCTACGATCCGTCCTTCGGCATTCAGCAGCGTAAGGTGGGCGCCGTGCCGGTCACGGGGTGAGGGCCGGGCAGGCGCCTCAGCGTATCGAGAAATTGGCGGGATAGCGGCGGGCGAGATCGGCGTGGATCTTCTCGATCATGGCCGGGTCGCGCTCGGATTGCGGCACCGCGATCGTCTCCACCGCGACGACTTTGGTGGGGCGCGGGGCGAGAAGCACGAGCTGGTCGGCGAGCAGTATCGCCTCGCGCGCATTGTGGGTCACAAGAATCGCGGTGGTGGGCCGCGCCTGCCAGATTTCGAGCAAAAGACGGCGCAAGCGGTCGGCGGTGCGCTCGTCAAGCGAAACGAAGGGTTCGTCGAGCAGGAGCAGGTCCGGC
>DATLXW010000185.1:0-6771 GCA_035575415.1 Methyloceanibacter sp.
GGCCGCGCAGGTGTTCGCCCAGACCGTCGATATCGACCTGGGCGCGGGCGTGGTGCTCGCCGGCGTGCTGGCCGACAATGGCGGGCCGGTCGAGACCATCGCGCTGAAGGCGGATGCGGCCAATCCTGCGCTCGATGCCTCTGACGCGAGCGCGCCGACGACCGATGCCCGCGGCAACGCCCGCGTCGATCAGACCAACATTGCCAATGCGAACGGGTCTGCGGCCGATCTCGGCGCCTACGAATTGCAGGCTCTCGGCGTCGTCATCGTCGGCACCGGCAAGGCCGACACGGTCAATGCGGGCCAGACGGTGAGCGGGCAGCCTTTGCCTGGCGCCGGCAACGACACGATCCTGGGCAGGGGCGGCAACGACCGGTTATCCGGCCTTGACGGCGACGACACGCTGATTGGCGGCAGAGGCAGAGACAAGCTCGGGGGCGGCGACGGCGAGGATCATTTCCAGTTCAATTCGCTCGCCGATCTCGGCGGTCATCTGACCGGCAGCAGCCGCGCCGCCGTACAACTTGGGGACCAGATTCTCGATTTCGTGCGCGGCGACGATCTCATCGATCTCTCCGGCATCGATGCGCGCTCGGGCGCAGGCAACCAGGACTTCACTTTCATCGGCACGGCCACATTCGGCGGGCATAAGGGCGAGCTGCGCTACGAGAAATTTGGCGCCAACGCCGTCATCGTTTCCGGCGATATCGACGGCGACGCCCGCGCCGACTTCAAGCTCCTGGTCAAGGGCGTCACCGCCCTCGATGCCGGCGATCTCGACCTTTAGCCCGTGCTGCAGCTCAGCGCGGGGCGATGGGGAAATCGAAATAGGTGTCCGGGTAGGGCTCGTTCGCGAGCGTGAAGTGCCACCATTCGGGGCTGTAGTCCTTGAACCCTTGCGCCAGCATGGCGGCACGCAACGTCTCCCGGTTCTTCTCTTCGGCCCCGCTCAAGCCTTCCGCGCCGAGATTGGCTTTGGGGTCGAAGCAGTCGAATGTCGTCCCCATCGGCAAACTGCCGTCCGGCGCATGGTCTTGTTGCAGCGCCGTGCAGACTTGCGCCGCAGGATCGCCCGGCGTGCCGCTCTCACCCAACGGCACGAGGGTGAGATCGACCGTCGCGCCGCGCGAATGGCCCGAGCGTGTGGCAATGTAATCGGGAAAGAGTGCGCTCTTGGCGAGATTGGGGTAGTAGATCGCCTTCAGCTTCGGGTCATCGGCCGTCTTCGCCCAGGCCACGAAGGCAGCGACCGCACGGGCGGGGCGGTAACAGTCATAGACCTTCAGGCCTAACCCTTTCTCTCTGAGCTCGGCCTGCACTACCTTCAGCGCTTCGGCGGCCTGCCGCACAAGCACGCATTCCGCCGCTCCGTAGCCGGGCACCGGCGCGCCGGTGAAATTATTCGGGCCCGCATAACGCATGTCCTGCTGAATGCTGGGATCGATGTCGCGGAGATAGACGAAGTCCTCCGGCATCTCGCCATCCGCGAGCACCTCTTGCGCTTGCGGGAGAAGCAGCAAGCTAATCAAAAACGAAGCGATGCACCGGTGCGCCATGGGCAAGTTTAGCTACCGACCCGGAGACAAAAAAACTCCCCGCTTGGGGGCGGGGAGTGGAGAGGTTTGGGGGACTGACATGACTGGCCTTGGCCAGTCGGTGTCGGACCATTAGCAGGGAACTGCCGGTGACCTTACAGCAAAGAGCGGCTGAGAGTACCGGCGTCCTCACCCGCCTGCCCCACATACACAGGGCCGCCGTAAGCTCGATTCTTTGTTTACCTCAATTGGCCCTTCGCCACAAGTGAAACCGACCGTGGTAATTCAGCCACAGTCAACGAAAATCGGCCAAGTCTCCTCTATTTTTTGCTGAAATCGGGGACTGGCCGCGTTTCGGCCCTGGCGATGATCACGTCTTCGAGCGGGGGCTCGAGATGCAGTCTGGCCTTGATTCCCGTCTCCAAGACCATGTCGACGGGGCCCCCGATCATGACGAGGATTTCAGTATCGTCGCGGCGAATGAGGAGGAGCTTGCGGCGCCCGTCGATCTGGGCGGTCTCAATCACCGCCAGACGCTTCTCGCGCGGCCGCAACAGACCGTGCTGTCCCGAACGTCCGAAGAAGGTCCGGAATGCCCACACGGTGAGAGCGCCGAGCGCGACCACGAACAGGATCGCCGCCACGGCCAGCACCAGCGTATCGAGATTCACCATCGCCAAGCGGTCCTAGACAATTCCTGTTAATAGCGCATTAACCACAGGCCAGGGTACGATTAAGGCAAGCGTTGCTTCGCACGACCTCGTTGGCGGCGAGGCGCGACGCCCGGGCGTTCCCTGGGCCGGGCAATTCTCCGGCCAAGGTCAATCGAATCGGCTATTTTGCAGATCGCCATGACTGACATCGACGCGCCGATGCGCTATGCGCCCCCCGCCGCGGACGCTCCCGCGCGTGACGGGAGCGTAAGCCTCGTCATCGCGCTCGCGCTCACGCTCGCCTTGGCGGCGGTCGCTCTCGCCATGGTCTCGCGCGAGATCGCCGAACCGATCGTGCTCGCAATTCTCGCCGCGCTCGCAGTCGTCGGCGTGTTCTGCCTGTTCGCCGGCGCGGTCGGCATTCTGCATTTCGGCGGCGGGCATGCGCGCAACGACCTTACCAAAGCCTTCGTCGATAATCTGCCGCAAGGCGCTCTGATCGCCGATCAGGCCGGGCGCGTGCTTTATGCTAACGAAGCCTATCGCGACCTGCTCGGGCTCGATGCCGATGCGGCGGTGCCGGCGCCGGACCGCGCCTTCGGCGGCAACCCGCATCTCGCCGAGGCGATCTTCCGCCTCTCGCGCGCCGCCCAGCAGGGGAGGAGCCTGAGAGAGGAATTTCGCCTGCCTCCGCCGGGCGAAGCGGAGGAAGAGGCCGGCGTCTCGCCCCGTTGGTTCCGCATCTCGGTGCAGCCCATGCCGCCGGATCCGCGCTCCGGCCGCAAGGGCGCGCTCACCGTCTGGCAGCTCGACGAAATCACCATGGACCGGGCGCGCGAGGAAGCGAGCTTCGCCAAGGTGCAAGCGGCGATCGCCTATCTCGACAACGCGCCCGCCGGTTTCTTCGCCGCCGACGCTGAAGGCAAGATTGAGTATCTCAACGCCACGCTGGCGCAATGGCTCGGCCTCGACTTGTCCGAAGTCGCGGGGCGGGTCCTGAGGCTGGACGCCATCATGTCGGCGGACAGTGCCGCACTGATTGCCGGCGCCGGCCGTTCGCCAGGACAGGGCGCCCCGCGCCGCTTCGACATCGATCTCGTCAAGGCGGATGGAACGAGCCTTCCCGTGCGCATCCTGCATCGGCTGCCCAAAGGCGGCGCGCTCGCCCATATACTGGTCCTCAATCGCGGCCCGGGCGAGGCCGAAGAGGCCGCGGCCGCCGAGTTGCGCTTTGCCCGGCTGTTCCATTCGGCGCCGATCGCCATCGCCACGGTCGACAAGCACGGCTTGATCAGCGCCACCAACGCCGCCTTCAGCCGGCTATTCGCCGCCGCCGCCGAACAGGGCCGCGAGTTCAGCCTGGAAGATCTGGTCGAGCCCTCCAATCGCTTGCCGCTGCGCCGCGCGCTCGACAAGGCGATCGCCGGCCAGAGTCAGATCGAGCCGGTCGACATCGCTTTCGCTGCGGATCCGGCGCGCAGCGGCAGAATCTATCTCAGCCCCATCGAGCAGACCGACAGCGACGAAGAAGCCGCCATCGCCTACGCCATCGACACCACCGAGCAGCGCGCGCTCGAAAGGCAGATCGCGCAAGGGCAGAAGATGCAGGCGGTCGGCCAGCTTGCCGGCGGTATCGCTCACGACTTCAACAACATGCTGACGGCGATCATCGGCTTTTCCGACTTCCTGCTGATGAATCATCGGCCGACCGATCCCGCTTTCCAGGACATCATGAACATCAAGCAGAACGCCAACCGTGCCGCCGGTCTCGTGCGCCAACTGCTTGCCTTCTCGCGCCAGCAGACCCTCCGCCCGCAGGTCTTGCAGCTCGGCGACGTGCTGTCGGAGCTTTCTATCCTGCTCGGGCGTTTGCTCGGCGAAAATATCGAACTCACCCTCGATCAGGTTGGCGACCTTTGGCCGGTAAAGGCCGACCTGCATCAATTCGAGCAGGTGATCATCAATCTCGCCGTCAACGCGCGCGACGCCATGCCGAACGGAGGCAAGCTTACCATCCGCACCGCCAATATGAGCGAGGCTGAATCGCGCAGCCTCGGCCATCCGGAACTCGTCCCCGGCGAATATGTCATGATCGCGGTCGCCGACACCGGCACCGGCATGTCGCCGGAGGTAAAACAGAAGATTTTCGAGCCCTTCTTCTCCACCAAGGAAATCGGCCGCGGCACCGGCCTCGGACTGTCCACCGTCTACGGCATCGTCAAACAGACTGGCGGCTATATCTTCGCCGACAGCGAGCTCGGGCGCGGCACCACGATGCGCGTCTACCTGCCGCGCTATATCGAGAGTGGCGGGGAGGCTTTGCAGGAGAAGCCGGAGCGGCGCGCCGAAAAACCGAAAGATTTGACCGGCCGCGGCACCGTACTCCTGGTCGAGGACGAAGACGCGGTGCGCAGTTTCGCCGCCCGCGCCCTCGGCCAGCGCGGCTATCACGTGCTGCAAGCGACCACCGGCGCCGAGGCGCTCGAAGTCTTCGCCAAACATCAGGGCGACGTCGATCTCGTAGTGAGCGACGTGGTAATGCCGGAGATGGACGGCCCGACCTTGTTCGAAAAACTCCGCGGCGAGCAGCCCGATCTCAAGGTGATCTTCATTTCCGGCTATGCTGAGGACGCGTTCCGCCGCCATCTGGCCGAGAACGAGGATTTCATGTTCCTGCAGAAGCCCTTCGATCTGAAGGAACTGGCCGCCGCCGTGAAGGCCGCGCTGCAAGGATAATTCCCGGCTATCTATGTGGTTCGGCGACGGTGTGGCCTACCATCGCCCAAAGGCCAGGAGAGGGGAAGCGGCCTGGACGCTTCACCAAAGGCCTTTCATTTGCCACTGATCGCGTCTAACACGCAGCCTAACTAGCCTGTGACTTGGAGCGTTCGCGTGCCGGATTACGAAGTCGTACCGGAAGAAGAAAAAGGCAAATTCACGCGCCGCCGCCGCGCCAAGCCGCGCATGCCTGCGCTCACCATCGAGCGCTACGGCGGCAGGCTCATCTATTTCTGGTTCGGCATGCGTATGGGCGCGCTGCTGAAGTTATTCAAGCGCGGACGTTACTCCTTTACGCTCAACTGCATCCCCGACACTTTGCTCCTGTTTCTCTGGGTGCCGTGGAACTCGATTCTCTATTGGATTTCGGAAGCGATCTATCGCCGCAAGGCGGAATCGCTTCCACTCGAGCCTGCGCCGATCTTCGTCATCGGCCATTGGCGCACCGGCACCACGCTTCTGCACGATCTCTTCTCGGTCGATCCCAATCTCGCTTACCCCACCACCTACGAGTGCTTCTTCCCGCACCATTTCCTTTTGACCGAAGCCGTGCTGCCCAAGGTGATGAAGGGACTATTGCCGAAGAAGCGACCGCAGGACGATGTGCCGGTCGGCTTCGATCGTCCGCAGGAGGAGGAATTCGGCATGATGATGCTGGGCGAGGGCACGCCCTATATCACCCATGCCTGGCCGCGCTTCGGCCCCGCCGATAGCGACTATCTCGACTTCAAGGGTGTGCCGGAGGCCGAGAAGAAAAAATGGGCCGACGCCTATATGTGGTTTTACCGGCGGCTGCTGCTCAAGCATGGCGGCAAGCGGCTGGTGATGAAGACGCCGGCCAACGCCGCACGGCTCAAGCTCCTCACCAAACTCTTTCCCGACGCCCGCTACGTTTATTTGGCCCGCAACCCTTTCAACGTGTTTCCGTCGACGGTGAAGCTCTGGCGCGCGCTCTATTCGGTACAGGGCCTGCACAATCCTCCGTTTCTCGATCCCTGGCTCGACGACTACGTGCTCGACATGTACGCGCGGCTTACCGAGGATTATGAGGAAGACCGGCATTTGATCCCGAAGGGTCGGCTGGTCGAGCTTCGCTACGAGGATTTCGTCAAGGACCCGGTCGAGGCGATGCGTGACATCTACCGCCGTCTCGACCTTGCCGGTTTCGAACAGGCCGAAGCGCCGATGCGCGCCTTCCTTGCCGAACGCGCCGAGCATCAAGTCTCCCGCTACGAGATGCCGCTCTCGTTGAAGCGGAAAATCGCCGAACGATTGAAGCCCTATATCGACCGCTTCGGTTATCGCGAGGCCATCGACGCGGCGTTATGTGCCGAACCTAAACCCCAATCCGCCGTCCGCGAGACCGAGCCGTCCTGAGAGGTCCGTCACCCGGAAAGAGAGCGGGCGCGGGGACCCGTCTTGATTGGAACCGTCGTCAGGGATCGAGCGCCCAGAGGCGGCGCGGCTCGGGAATGCCGCGCAAATGATGCAGGCCGAGATCGGCGAAGCGTGCGCTCGCCCTTTTCGCGACAGCTTCGCTCACCACGATCGGACGTTTCAGCATCTTGGCCATGTCGACCGTGCGGGCGACTTCGTTCACGGCGCGGCCGATCACGCCGAATTTGAGCCGCTCGGCGGTGCCGGCATTGCCGAATACCACATCGCCGAAATGCACTCCGACGCGGAACTCGATGTCCTTCGCCCGCTCGCCCCCGCCGTCGCGCAGAAGGGCAAGCCGCTTCCGCGCGTCTCGCGCCGCTTCGAGCGCGCGCTCGCAGGCCGCTTGCTCGCTCCCGGCCTCCTGC
>DATLXW010000186.1:0-3692 GCA_035575415.1 Methyloceanibacter sp.
CTGTTCCGCGTAATCCAGGGCATGGGCGGGGCCATGATGGTGCCGGTCGGGCGTCTCGTCATCTTGCGCACCGTGCCGAAGGCGGAGCTGATCTCGGCGCTCGCGTGGCTCACCATCCCGGCGCTGATGGGTCCAGTAATCGGGCCTCCGCTCGGCGGGTTCATCACCACCTTCGTTTCCTGGCGCTGGATTTTCTGGATCAACATTCCGGTCGGCATCGTCGGCGTCATTCTCGCCACGCGCTATATCGCCGACATCCGCGAGGAGGACCTGCCGCCGCTCGACATTAAAGGCTTCATTCTTTCCGGCATTGGGCTTGCCGGAATTGCTTTCGGTATCACCACCATCGGGCAGGATCTCTTCCCGATCTGGGCGGTTCTCGGATTGCTCGCGCTCGGCGCCACGGGCTGTTTTCTCTATGTCCGGCATGCACGCACGACAACGGCGCCGCTGCTCGATCTCGATCTGCTCAAGGTCGATACTTTTTACGCCAGCGTCGCCGGCGGCTTTCTCTACCGCATCGGTGTGGGCGCGCTTCCCTTTCTCCTGCCGCTCTTCCTGCAATTGGGCTTCGGGCTCACGCCGCTGCAATCCGGGCTGCTGACCTTCGCAAGCGCGGTCGGCGCCGTCGCCATGAAGGCGACCGCAGCGCCAATTATCCGCCGCTTCGGTTTCAAGCAAGTGCTGGTCTATAACGCGATCGTAAGCAGCCTTTTCCTCGGCGCTATCGCGCTCTTCACTGCCGGTACCCCCAGCGTCGTCATCCTCGGCGTACTTCTCGTCGGCGGCTTCTTCAAGTCGCTGGAGTTTACCGCCATCAACTCGATCGCCTATGCCGACATCGACTCGAAGGCCATGAGCCGCGCCACGAGTTTCGCCAGCGTCGTGCAGCAACTTTCGCTGTCGGCGGGCGTTGCCGTCGGCGCATTGGTGCTTGAGGCGCAGCGCCTCGGCCGGCATGAATTGACGGTCGAAGCGGGCGATTTCCCCCTTGCCCTCCTCCTTGTCGCGCTGCTCGCGGCAAGCTCTGCGCTCGTCTTCGCCCGCCTGCCAAAGGGCGCGGGCGCCACGCTTTCCGCCCGCGCTCAGCGAATCGGGAGCGATGAGGAAGCGCCTAGCCCAGAGATTGCGAGGGCCGGCTAGCTCTGCCTCCGCCTGCCGCCCTGCGATTATGACCGTCCTCGGCCATCAAAGTGGCGAGAATGCCTTCGCGCAAGCCGCGGTCGGCGACACGCAAGCGCTGGCATGGCCAAATCCTAAGCAGGGCCTCGAGGATAGCGCAGCCCGCCAGCACGAGGTCGGCGCGCTCCTGCCCGATGCAGGGCTGCGCCACCCGCTCCGCATAGCTCATGGCGATGAGATCGCTCGATACGTTGCGAACGTCGCGAGCCGAGAGCCAGCAGCCGTCGACTTTTGCGCGCTCATAGACCGGCAGCTTGAGATGAACACCCGAAATCGTCGTCACCGTGCCCGACGTGCCGAGAAAATGCGCCCGCTGACTGGCGATCTTGTCGCCGAAGCGATGCTCCGCCTCGAACGCGGCGATGCCGCTTATCACGTCCTGCACCATCGCCTCATAGCTTTCGGGCGTCACGTTGCGGCCGCCATGGCGCTCGGCAAGATTGACCACACCGATCGGCAAGGACGTCCAAGCGGTGATGCAGTTCTGCATGTCTATTCGGTCATACAGACTGCGCCGCCAGGGACGGCCGAGACGGGCGAGATCGAGCCAAATCAGCTCCGAGCTGCCCCCGCCGATATCGAACACGAGCGCGTAGTCGCAACTGCGGTCGATCAGCGAGGCGCAGCCCGATACTGCCAGCCTGGCCTCGGTTTCCTGTGTCACGATTTCGATGCTTAATCCGGTCTCCCGCCTCGCCCGCTCGATGAATTCGCCGGCATTCGCAGCGATGCGGCAGGCCTCGGTGGCGATCAGCCGCGAACGCGTGACCCCGCGCCGGTGCAGCTTCTCGGCGCAGACTTTGAGCGCATCGATGGTGCGGCTCATGGCGGCCTCGGAAAGCCGGCCGGTGCTCAGCACGCCTTCGCCGAGGCGAATGATTCGTGAAAATGCGTCGATGACGAGGAAACCGCGCCGTGAAGGCTTGGCGATCAGAAGCCGGCAATTATTGGTACCGAGATCGAGCGCTCCATAGGTGGCAGGAGCCCTCGCGCGCCGAGGCGCGCTTGCCTCCTTCTTGCCCCCCGCTGCCCCAAAGAGGCCGTTGGCTGGCGCTATGGCGCGCGCGCGGCTTGCGACTTGCGCCGGGCCGCCGCGTCCCCCGCAGTCGCCGGTCTCCTTTCGCGCGACCGCTGGATCGGGCGAAAGCACGGCAGCCGGACGGGCGTTCCCGCTCGGCCCACTCACGGTTTATCAACCTCTGGCCTCCGGAACCGCCGGGATTTCCGACCCTCCGGGGCGTTGATCCAATGGCATTACTCTAACAAGCTGTAGCTTCAGGTAAAGCTGCTTTTCGTCAAAGCTCGGAAGGACAGAGGGCGGGCGGCGGGAATCCGCCGATTCCACATTCGCGCTGCGCTCCGATAAAAGGGAGGGAGGCGCCCGTAGCTCAACGGATAGAGCACCAGACTTCGAATCTGGGGGTTGCACGTTCGAGCCGTGCCGGGCGCGCCAGTTTTAGGGCTTCACGCCGGCGGGCGGCGGGGCAATGCCGAGATCGCCTTTCGGTTTTGGCGGTTTCGGCGCGTCCGGTTTGATGCTGGTCGCGTGGATTCTATCGTAATCTTCCATGCACTTGTCGGCCTTGTCGGCACAGGCCATCCCGCAATCCGTATCGCCAACGCGGCACTTCATGATGCAGCCATGGAATTCCGGCTGGCAATATTGTTGCGCCTGCCGGCTATAAGCCGCAGCCGGATCGCTCGCGGCGGCAATCGCCGACATCGACCCGGCAAAGGCGAACAAAACCGTGCGTGGCCAGCGCGACATGAGTCCTGCTGAAGCAACTCGACCGATGGAATTGCAAGTCTGGCAGAGCTGTAATCGAGGACCTGGCTGAAAAGATGGCGAGCGCTCTATCCGCCGATGATATGCTAGAGCACGCTTAGTTCTTTCGAGGGATGGCATGACGACCGAGTCCTTTACGCCTCAGCGGCCGGGATTTGCGGCCAAATTCGCCGAATGGATGACAGGCCCGCGCGACATGGCCCGCTCCGCCGTGCGGGAGACCATGACCTGGAGCTTCTATCAATGGACGGTGCTTGCGCTTCTTACCGCCACCTTCATTCTTCTCGCCCTTGCCTATAGCGGCATCAGGGCCGAACTCGCGGCGCTGAAAGGTCAAGCGCCTGCGGCGGACCCGGCGGGCGCTGCGCTCGACAAGCAAATTGCCGACACGCAAGCCTTATTGGTCAAAGCCATCAGCGAGATGAAAGCCGGTTTGAGCGACGACATCGCCAAGATCGGCGCCAAGCTCGATACGCGCAGCCAAGCGGTAAAACCCGTAGCGCCCGCGCCCAAGCCGGCGGCGAAGCCGAGGCAATGATGCGGCCGTTTGAGCCCGGCCCTAGCGAATTTTTCGCCGCCGATCCCAAAGCTGCTCGTCGAGCACACGCTTAACCCGGGTCTCAGGCGGAATCGCCTCGATCTCGCGGGTGAAGTCCTTGTATTCGTAAAGCGCCTCCGGACTCCCGACACCATGGGCGAATTCGTTGCGGTATTCGAGCAGCCG
>DATLXW010000187.1:0-2377 GCA_035575415.1 Methyloceanibacter sp.
GCCGGAAAGGGCAAACGGCACGCGGACGTTCTTCAAAGCGCGCCAGTCGAAGGCAACACCGTTTCCGCCTGGAATGGTCGCACCGGAAGGCGCCTTGGCGTCGAAGAGCACATAGCTTGCGCATTCGGCGTAGGGCGCGGCTGAAGCCACGTCCTGCTCCCCCGCGATTCTGACCGCCTTCATGAGCGGCCTGCTGGTCTTCGCCCCAATCGCCGCCACGCGCTCCGGCGTTTCGCTGCCGTGCAATTGGAGCATGTCTGGATTCACGTCGTCCATGACCGCTCCGATCAGCGCGTCGTCCGGATCGACCAGCACGGCCATGGTGGCGACCTTGCCCCTGGCCAACTTCGCAAGCGCCTTTGCCTCTGCAAGGGTCACGGAGCGGGGGCTCTTGGCGAAGAACACCAGGCCGATGTAGTCGGCCCCCTCGCCGGCAGCCACCTCGACGATGGCAGGCGTGCGCACGCCGCAGATTTTAACCTTAACCGGCACTTCGACGCTCACAAATGAGGGTTAGGCAGGGCTCAGGGCCTGCATCGGCGCACCCTATGCCAATGAGGGCCTTCAAGTCTACCGCACCGCACAACAGAAACCGGAGATCAGGAAGCCAGAAATTGAGACGAGAAGCCAAACGGAGGCTTAGCGCGGCTCAAAATTCCGATTTCCGGTTTCCGATTTCTGACTTTTGATTTCTTCGGCTTCAGGTCACTCGGCCGCCAGCCGCGCGTGCGAGCGCGACGGATCGAGGCCTTCCAGTTCCTTTTCCAGCCTTTCGGCCTGCCGCCGCAGCTCTCTCGCCTCGCGAGCCTCGGCACGGGCGGTATGGCGCCATTTGCTCTGCCCAAGCCAAGTTGCTGCGCCGCCGATTACAAGCCCAAGGGCGAAGGCGCCGAAGAGGAAAAGAAAAAGCGGCGCTTCAAGCGAGATCCCGGATTCGGCGCTGCCGAAAGGATCGAGGATCAGCGTTACGGGCTTCCGGTTGACGACGGCGAGCGCGACCAGCACCACGCCCAAGGGCACGACGATGAGGCCAAGGATGAATTTGCGCCACACGCCGCGAACAGCCCCGGCCCGCTAACGCAGGCCGTCAGGATTGAGACGCTCGCGCAGCTCTTTGCCGGTCTTGAAGAAGGGCACGTATTTGTCCTCGACGAAGACGGTATCCCCCGTGCGCGGGTTGCGCCCCTGGCGTGCCGCCCGGTGCTTCACCGTGAAAGCGCCGAAGCCGCGGAGCTCAACCCTGTCACCGCGCGCCAGAGCACCCGTGATCTCGTCGAGCACGATGTTGATGATGCGCTCAACGTCGCGATGGAAGAGATGCGGGTTCGCGGCGGCTACTTTCTGAATCAACTCAGACTTGATCATGGCAAAGCCCCCCAACCGGCCGACCCTACCGAGGGCGAAAGGCCCCCGTTTCCCCGCTAGTTAGCCGCAGGGTGCCAAACCGAGACCAGACCGTCAAGCTTGAGCGTGTCGGAGATTTGTCCCACCACGCCGCCGATCTGCTCGGCGGAGAGCCCCGCAAGGCCCGCCAGGGACTGCACCAGCCAACCGAGGAGACCCGCGCTTTCCTCCTTCGGCTTCCAATCCACCACTTTCAGCCCTGGCGGCACATTGCGCTCCTTGACCAGCCAATTCATGGCGGCTGTCTCGTCGCCGATCTCATCGGCGAGCTTGTACTGGACCGCCTGACGGCCGGAATAGATGCGCCCCTCGGTCAGCCCAGGGATAGAGTCAGGGCTGATTGCCCGGCGTTCGCTCACCAGACCGACGAACCAGACCTTGGCGTCCTCGACCATTTCCTCGGTCATCCGCCTGGCAGCTTCGTCTGTCGGCTCAAAGGGGCTCGGCACTGCCTTCAAAGACCCGCTCTTTACTTCTTCGACTTTGATGCCGAGCGTATGCAGAAGCTCGGTCACCTCCGCCCATTGGAAGATCACGCCGACCGAGCCGGTGATGGTGTTGCCGTAGAGGAAGATGCGGTCAGTCGCGATCGCCACGATATAGGCGGCGGAGGTGGCGAGCGTGCCGCAGACCGCCACCACCGGCTTCTTTTCCGCGAGCTTGCGCACGGCGTCGTACATGGCCTCGCCGCCGGTCGTGGTGCCGCCTGGACTATTGATGGCGATAATCACGGCCTTGACTTGGCTCGCCTTGCCGACGCGCTCGAACAACTCCTGCATCTTGCGGTCATCGGTGATGATGCCGGAGACGGTGATGCGGGCGACGTGGGGGACCAGGCCGGCAGGTCCGGAAGCGTCCTTCTCGCCGAGCAGGAACGCGCCGAACAGCAAAAGCGCGAAGACGACCGCAGCGATGCGCCAGCCCGTCAGGCGCCGCTTCAGACGGCGGCGATCGATCACGGTTTCGGCGTCGA
>DATLXW010000188.1:0-6146 GCA_035575415.1 Methyloceanibacter sp.
CCTCGGGCTCGTCACCTTTATCGGCTGGATGCTCGCCGGCGCCCCTTGGCAAACAGGACTGACCTATGCCATCGCCGTGCTCATCATCACCTGTCCTTGCGCGCTTGCGCTCGCCGTCCCCGCCGTGCAGATCGCCGCGTCGAGCCGCCTGTTTCGCCGGGGCGTCATTGTCAAGTCCGCCGACGGGCTCGAACGCATTGCCGAGACCGACACCGTCGTGTTTGACAAGACCGGCACATTGACCACGGGACATCCAGAACTGCTCGACGCGGAAAGCCACAGCGACGAGGTGCTACGAGCCGTCGCCTCTCTCGCTGCGGCAAGCAAGCATCCTTTCGCGCGCGCGCTGGTGGCGGCGGCGGAAAAGCGGTTCGGCCGCGTCGAGCCTCTTCCTGGCGCCGAAGAAGTTGTTGGGCAGGGGCTAAAGCGGCGCCTTGCCTGCGGGGAAGAGCGTCTCGGCTCGGCCGGATGGTGCCGTGTCGGAAGCGAGGGCGGGGAGAGCGAGGTCTGGTATCGCCGCGATTGGATGCAGCCGGTCCGTTTTCGCTTTGCTGATCGTGTGCGCAGCGACGCCGCGGAGGTCATCGCCGCGCTTAAGCGGCGGGGATACGGCGTGGCGCTTCTCTCCGGCGACCGCGCTGCGGTGGTGGAACGGGTGGCGGCCGAAGCGGGCATCGACGATTGGCACGCCGCTTTGAAGCCGGACGCGAAGATCGCATGGCTCAGGGCGCGGGCGGAAGAAGGACATAAAGTGCTGATGGTTGGCGACGGCCTGAACGACGCACCCGCCCTTGCCGCCGCCCGTGCCTCCATGTCTCCCGCCGCTGCGGCCGATATCAGCCAGCGTGCCGCCGATTTCGTCTTCCAGGGTGAACGCCTTGCGCCGGTGCTGGAGGCGCTGCACACCGGCAGACGGGCGCGCGCCATGGCGCTGCAAAATTTCGGCGTTGCTCTCGTCTATAATGTCATCTGCGTTCCGCTGGCGATGGCTGGCTTCGTCACGCCTCTGCTCGCCGCCATCGTCATGTCGACTTCGTCGATCCTGGTGACCGCGAATGCCGCGCGGCTGGCCGGGAGGATCTGGCGATGACGGCGCTCGCCTGGCTGGTTCCCGTGGCGCTGCTGCTCGGTGCGATTGGGCTTGCCACCTTCATCTGGGCGCTCCGCTCGGGCCAGTTCGAGGACCTCGAAGGCGCGGCCTATCGCGCTCTCGACGACGATCCGCTCGATGAGCACGACCCCGGCCGGCCATGAAAGGGCTGAAGGACATCCAATATGTCCTCGCCAAGCTGGATTTCATGCGCCGCGAGCGGATTTGGCCGAACGGTTTGCGCTATCTCTGGACCGATGCGTTTGGGCTGGTGCTCCTCGTCTCGCTGTACGAGGCGCTGAAAGAACAACCTTATCTTGACCAAGCCGCGTGGCTGGTCGCCGATGTTGAGCGCGTGCTCGGGCGAAAGCGCGGGATCCGTATCGGCGAAGAGCCCGAACGCGATGGGCAATATTTCCATTATCTTGCCATGTGGCTCTACGCCCTGTCCGTGCTTGGGCGCTACGAGACGGCCTATCGCGCCAAGGGTATCGCGCTCGCACATGCGATCCATAGACCTTTCGTCGTCCCTGGCCGAGGCGTGCTGTGGAAGATGAAGGAAGACCTAAGCGGCCCTTACCCGGGCTATGGCTTTGGCGCGCTCGATGCGTTCGACGGCTACGTGTCCCACCGGGCGCTCGATGAGTCCGCGTTGGCAGAGGAAATCGCCGAGATGCGCGCCATCATCGACCGGACCGCCGCCAATCTCGTCATCACTCAGGATCTCGGTCTTGGCATGATGCTGTGGATGACGCACTTCTTCCCGGAAGAATGGTGGGCTGAGCTTCAGCGGCGACGCGCCCTCGCCATGCTCGACCGGATGTGGCGGGGCCTTATCTGCCCACGACGCGATTTGCCTTCACCAATTACGGCGTGTCGGTCGGGCTTCAGGCGGTCGATGCCATGTCCGATCGCGTCTTGCGCCTCAACGACTATTTCGAAACCTATCGTTCGGGCGACGAATATGATCGAGCGGCCATCACCCATGTCATGGCCTGCAGTTCCCACTTTCCCGGCCTGCTGCTCAAAGCCTAGCCGCTCGCTTGCCTGTTTTCTCCAAGCTTCTTGCGCCCCCGAGCGCTTGAATCTGTATAAGATTTAACTATTCTCCCGGCCGCCCGAAGTGGTTCATTTCGTTCGCAAAGTGGGGAAACGGAAGGAGGAAACCGGGATCCCGCCGCAAGCCGCGCAACGCCGCTTTCGCCGGATCTCACTATCGGACGATTGAGAATCTTGACGCGCTGCGGCGAGGCGCCGCCCTTGACCGAGGGTCGAGGCGAACGCGGCCATGAGGCCGTCGATGAAGCGGCCTCGGCGACAGCTTTGACACCGCCTTCCAGCCTCCGCAGCCAAAACAATCTCAGCTTGATGGATTGCGCGCGGTCTCGACAGCCGCCGTCAGCCAGGAGGACGCCAATGGGAGCCCTCATCGAGGCAGACAATTTACATAAGGCCTTCGGCCAAATCGTTGCGGTGGACGGTATTTCCCTCTCCGTCCACAAGGGAGAGGTGCTTGGCTTTCTCGGCCCGAACGGAGCCGGCAAATCCACCACCATGAAAATGATCACCGGGTTTCTGGCCCCAGACCGCGGCAGCTCCAAAATCTGTGGATTTGACGTGGAGAAGGAGCCGCTTCCGGCCAAGGCCAAGCTCGGCTATCTGCCCGAAGGCGCCCCGCTTTATGCGGAAATGACGCCGGCAAAATTCCTGCTATTTTGCGCGCAAATACGCGGAATTGAGCGGAAAGAACGCGGCAAGAAGATTGCCGCCGCCGTCGAGCGAACCGGACTTGGCTCGGTGCTCGATCAGCGCATCGAAACCTTGTCCAAGGGCTATAAGCGGCGCGTCGGCCTCGCCCAGGCGATTCTGCACGATCCGCCCGTGCTCATCATGGACGAGCCCACCGACGGTCTCGATCCCAATCAGAAACATCACGTCCGCGAGCTGATCAAGGAGATGGCCGCGGAGAAGGCGATCGTCGTCTCGACGCATATTCTGGAAGAGGTCGAGGCGGTGTGCACCCGCGCCATCATCATCTGCAAAGGACGCATCGTCGCCGACGGCACCGCGGAAGATCTGATGCGGCGCGTGCCTTATCACGGCGCGGTTGCGATCCGCGTGGCCGAGCTTAGCAAAGACGCAGTATTCGGCGCGCTGTCGAATCATCCCGCCGTGGCCAGGATCGAAACCGTGGGCAGGGCCGACGGACAGGTGGAACTGCGCGCCGTGCCGAGCAACGGCGCCGCGATCGCCACCGAGGTCGCCTCCGTCCTGCGCGAAAAGAACATCGCCGTAAGCGAACTCTTCGTCGAACGCGGCAAGCTCGACGACGTTTTCCGCGCCATCACCTCTTCGCCAGAGGGAGGGAGCCATGCGTGACTTGCTGCGCACGACAGCGATTATCGCCAAGCGCGAATTCGCCGCCTATTTCGCCACGCCTTTGGCGAGCGTCTTCCTCATCGTCTTTGTGGCGCTCACCGGCGCCTTCGCCTTCTATGTCGGCAATTTCTTCGACCGCGGCGAAGCCGATCTCTATTCCTTCTTCGCCTATCACCCCTGGCTTTACCTTCTGCTCGTGCCGGCCGTCGCCATGCGGCTTTGGGCCGAGGAGCGCAAGACCGGCACCATCGAGCTGTTGATGACCCTGCCGATCTCTCCTTGGGCGGCCGTGCTCGGCAAGTTCCTCGCCGCCTGGGCCTTTATCGGCCTTGCCCTGCTTCTCACCTTCCCGATGTGGATCACAGTTAATTTGCTCGGCAGCCCCGACAACGGCGTCATCTTCACCGGCTATTTGGGCAGCTTCCTCTTGGCTGGAGCGTTGCTTGCCATCGGTGCCTTCGTCTCCGCCCTGACCAAGAATCAAGTCATCGCCTTCATCCTCGCCGCGAGCGCCGGCTTCCTCTTCCTCATGAGCGGCGTGGAATTGGTGCAGAACGCTTTGCGCGCCTGGGCCCCTGGTATCGTCGCCGAGACCGTCGCCTCGATGAGCCTCTTGTCGCACTTCCAGCAGATCGCCCGTGGCGTCGTCGAAGCGCCCACTGTGATTCTCTTCATCTCGCTCATTGTCTTCTTCCTGTTCGCGAACATGATCGCTGTCGATCAAAAGAAAGCCGCGTGAGGAAATTCCATGCCATCCCCGCACACATCGTTCCGCGAGAAGATCGGCCGGGTCTGGAACGGCCTGGTAGAGCGCGGAGCCTCGCTCAGCCGTCCTGCACTTGCCTGGGGCAGCTTGGGGCTCGCCGCCGTCATTCTTCTCTCCGTCAACCTGATCTCTTCGGTCGGCTTCCGCGACTGGCAGGCCGACATGACCGAAGAGCGTCTTTTCACCATCTCGCCGGGAACGCGCGAGGTTCTGCGCAACATCGACGAGCCGATCGCGCTCCGTTTTTATTTCTCCAAGAAGCTGGGGGAGGCCTCACCGGCCTATGCCCGCTATTTCGCCCGCGTGCAGCGAATGCTCGACAGTTTCAGGGCCTTGTCGGGCGGTAAGTTGGAAGTGTCCTATTTCGATCCGGAGCCGTTTTCTCCCGAGGAAGATCAGGCCGTCGCCGCCGGGCTACGCAAGGTGGCCTATAACGCCGAGGGCGACGTCGCCTATTTCGGACTGACCGGAACCAACTCCACCGACAATCGCGAGACCATCGAATTTTTCTATCCCGACCGTGAAACCTTCGTCGAATACGACATTACCAAGCTCATTCATTCGCTCGCGCATCCCAAGAAGCCGGTGATCGGGGTTATCACCGGTCTGCCGCTCGACGGCGAACGCAATCCGGTGACGCGGATGCCGGGGGAGCCCTGGCTCATCATGCAGCAGATCCGCGAACTGTTCGACGTCCGCACGCTTGAACAGAATATCGACACCATCCCCGCCGGCATCGATGTGCTGCTTATCGCCCAGCCGAATGCGCTTACTCCCGGCGCGGCCTACGCCATCGACCAATATATGCTCGGCGGAGGCCGAGCGGTCGTCTTGATCGACCCGGTCGCCGAAGTCACGCAATTCGGCGATCTCGGCGAAAGCCGCGAGGGAATCGACGAGCTTGCCAAGCTGCTCAAGGCCTGGGGCATCGAGTTCGACCGCACCGCCGTTGCGGCCGACATCAATCACGCTCAGCGCGTGCGCTTCGGCCGCTCCGGCGAGACGGTGACCGATTATGTCGCGTGGCTCGGGCTCGATGCGCGCAACATCGATAGGAACGACGTTCTCGCCGCCGGCATCGAGACGCTGAACTTTGCGACACCGGGAATTCTGAAACCGGTCGCTGGCGCCGGCACCAAGATCGCGCCGATCGTCCGGACGAGCTCCGACGCCATGCAGGTCGCGCTTACCGATGTCGGCGTGCGCGCCGATCCGATTAAACTGTTGCAAGAATACAAGCCGGGCGGAAAGCCGTTCATCCTCGTCGCGCGAATCTCGGGGGAAGCCAAGTCAGCCTTCCCCGGCGGGCCGCCTGACGCGAAAAAGGATGCGGTCGCGGGCGAAGCGGCCAAGTCCGCCGAGATCGATGGCGGGGAGGAGGCCGCGAAGAAGCCGCAGCTCAAATCCGGGAGCGTGAACGCCATTGTCATCGCCGATACGGACATGATGGCCGATCGGTTCTGGGTCGAGGAACGCGACCTTCTCGGCCAAAGCGTCGTGGTGCCGACCGCACAGAACGCGGCGCTGGTGATCGGAGCGCTGGAGAATCTCGCGGGGAGCGATGCGCTGATCGCGCTGAGGGGCCGCGGGGTGGTCGACCGTCCCTTTACCTGGGTGGAAGACCTGCGCCGCAACGCAGAACGCAAATTCCGCGAGAAGGAGCAGAAGCTGACGCAGCGGCTGCAAGAGCTGCAAACCGAGCTCGCCAAACTCGAAACGCCGAAAGAAGGCGTCGCGGCGCTGTCCGCCGCCGACACGGAGGCGGTCAACAAGTTCAAAGCCGAGATGTTGAAAACGCGACGCGAATTGCGCGACGTGAAACTTGCGCTTCGCCGCGACATCGATCGTCTCGATGGCTGGCTGAAATTCGCCAATATCGCTCTGGTGCCGCTCTTGATTGGCATTGGCGGT
>DATLXW010000189.1:0-6360 GCA_035575415.1 Methyloceanibacter sp.
GACATAGACGCCGACGCCGGGGCCCCAGCCGCGCCAGCCCCAGCGGGGACCCCAGCCCCAGCCGCGCCAGCCCCAGCCGCCATGCCAGCCCCAATGGCCGCCGTGCCAGCCATGGCGCGCATGGGCCGGTTCCGACACACCCAACGCCAGCACCACGGCGCCCGCCGCAAGCAATAAAGTTAGATACGCTTTCATGATTGGCCTCCACTTACCGGGCTCTCGGCGAGAGCCGTCGTCGGAGGTATAGGTAAAGTCTGCTGCGGCTAACTTAATCCCGATCAATCAACTCGCGATGAAATTATAACATATTGATAGTCAGAGTATTTTTCTGGCTTTGACGGCGGCTGCGAGGGTGCCTTCGTCGAGATAGTCGAGTTCGCCGCCAATCGGAACGCCGTGCGCGAGTCGCGAGACGGCGACGTTCGCGCCGGCAAGCTGATCCATCAGATAATGCGCGGTCGACTGGCCCTCGACGGTGGCGTTGAGCGCAAGCAGCACTTCTTTCACCTGCGGACCGCGCGCACGCTCGACCAGCTTGGCGATGGCGAGGTCATCCGGGCCTATGCCGTCGAGCGGGGATAGGGTGCCTCCGAGCACATGATAAAGACCGTTCAGCACGCCAGCGCGTTCGAGCGCCCAAAGGTCGCCCACCTCCTCCACCACGCAGATGAGCGAGCGGTCGCGGGCGGGATCGCGGCAGAGCGTGCAAGGGTCTTGCGTATCGATATTGCCGCAGGTTGCGCAGGTGAGGATGGTGTCGCGCGTCTCGGCGAGCGCGGCCGCGAGCGGCTCCAAGAGCTGTTCCTTCTTCTTGACGAGATGCAGCGCGGCGCGGCGGGCAGAGCGCGGCCCGAACCCGGGCAGGCGCGCAAGCAGCTGGATCAGCCGCTCGATCTCAGGCCCTGCCGCAACCTTCGCCATGATTCAAAACAACTTCAGGCCGGGTGGGAGCGGGAGGCCGCCGGTCAGACCTTTCATCTTCTCCTTCATCGCTTCTTCGACTTTAATCCGCGCGTCGTTATGCGCGGCGACGATCAGATCCTCCAGAATCTCCCTCTCTCCGGGCTTGAGCAAGGACGGGTCGATCTTGACGCCGGCCATCTCGCCCTTGCCGGTCAGCGTCACCACCACCATGCCGCCGCCGGAGCGGCCCTCGATCTGGGTGCGATCGAGCTCGGCTTGGAGATCGGCCATGCGACTTTGCAGCGCCTGCGCCTGCTTCATCATCTCGGCTAAGTTCTTCATCTAATTGGTCCCGTCCTCCTTGAACTCCTCAGGTTCTTCCGCTTCGGCGGCAGGCGGCGCAGGTTCCACCTTCCTCGCCATGGGCCGCACTGCAGCGATGCGGGCGCCGGGGAAATGCCGCATCACTTCCTTGACGGCGGGATGCGCGCGCACGGCTTCGATCTCCTGCGCCTCGCGCTCGCGCCGCTGCACGCCGAGCGGCGGGGCTCCCTCTTCGTCGCTTACCACAACGATCCAAACCTTACCGGTCCATTCTCTGAGCTTGCGCATCAGAGTCTGCCCCAGATCGGGAGGCGCCTGCGGCAGCGGATTGATCTCGATCGTGCCCGACCTGAAGCGCACGAGGCGAACCTGCTCGGTGAGCGCATGTTTGAGCTTCAGGTCGCGCTTCGTCTCGGCAAGCGCAACCACATCCTCGAAGCTTTTCAGCTCGGCGGCCGGCGGCGACTCGGAAGCGCTGTCTTCGGCAGGCGCCGGATTGGGCGCCGCAAGTCCGGCGGACGATGTTTCCGCAGGCGCGTGCTCCGGTTTGCGGGCCGGTTTGGAGGAACCCGCAGACACCGGTTCGGCCGCGCTCCCGCCGTCGCGCAAGCGGCGCGCAAGCTCCGCCGGCGGCGGAAGGTCGGCGGCATAAGCGAGCCTGACCAGCACCATGTCGGCTGCGGCATGCGGCCTCGAACTCGAGCGAACCTCGTCATAACCCTTCAGCAACATCTGCCACGCGCGCGCGAGCACGGGCATCGTCAAGCGTTCGGCGAGCTCAAGGGTGCGGGCCCGTTCGGCTTCGCTTGCGGCGGGATCTGCGCTTCCAGGTCCCGCGGCTTTAACCACGGTAACGGCATGCACGGCGTCGGCGAGATCGGCGATGATCTGGCCCGGCTCGGCGCCGTCGCGATTGAGAGCGTCAAGCTCGCGCAGCGCGCCCCCGGCATCGCCCTTCAACACGATCTCCAGCAAATCGAAGATGCGGGTGCGGTCGGCGAGACCGAGCAAGGCGCGCACGGCATCGGCCTTCACCTCGCTACCGCCGAAGGCGATGGCGCGGTCGAGGATGGAAAGTGCGTCGCGCACCGAGCCTTCGGCCGCGCGGGCGATCAGCGCGAGCGCCGGGCGCGCGGCGGTTGCTCCCTCCTTGGCGGCGATGTCGGCCAAATGCTCGGTCAACGTCTCGATGTCGATGCGCTTCAGATCGAAACGCTGACAGCGCGAGAGCACCGTCACCGGCACTTTGCGCACCTCGGTGGTCGCGAAGATGAACTTCACATGTTCGGGCGGCTCTTCCAATGTCTTGAGGAGACCGGCGAAGGCCGGCTTCGACAGCATGTGCACCTCGTCGAGGATATAGACCTTGTAGCGGGCGATATTGGGCTTGTAGTGCGCACTGTCGATCAGCTCGCGAATGTCGTCGATGCCGGTATGCGAGGCGGCGTCCATCTCCACCACGTCGAGATGGCGGCTCTCGAGAATGGCGCGGCAATGCGCCCCCTCCTCCGTCATGTCGAGCGTCGGACCTTCGACGCCGGGGGCTTCGTAATTCAAGGCGCGCGCGATCAGCCTCGCGGTCGTGGTCTTGCCGACGCCGCGCACGCCGGTGAGCATGTAGGCTTGTGCGATACGGCCGGAGGCGAAGGCATTTCTGAGCGTGCGGACCATGGCGTCCTGGCCGATCAGCTCGGCAAAGACCTTGGGCCGGTATTTCCGCGCCAGCGCGGCGGTGCCGGCCAGCGGCTGCCCCGAAACGGAGGCGGCGCTCGACGCTCCCTTTTGCGAACGCTTGCGCGCGCTCTTTTCCTGATCTTCGACGTCGGCCATGAACGGACAGAACTCTAACGGCGCCAAACGGGCTCTTGCCCTGCGCAGCATAGCACTTAAGGCGAGGTGGGAGGCTGGACGAGCAACCCGCGAAACACTCGTTAGGGCTGCTTCCTTCCGGACCTGACCCGGTTGGCGAGGGACGCGCCTGCCGCCAACCTCCCTTTGGGAGTATATCGGGGATAGCGCCCTTTGTGGCAACCGGTCCGATGCCTTCTGTAAATCGGGCTAAAGCGAGGCGCACGAGCGCGCCCGCATTGGCGACGGCATCGTTACCCTTCCAACGTCTTGAGCTCGGCGCGGAAGGGGCTCGCAGGATAGGTGCCGAGCACGGTGACTTCGGTGGAGAAAAAGCGAAGCTCCTCCATGGCGAGCCTCACGCGGCGCTCATCGGGATGGCCCTCGATATCGGCGTAGAACATAGTGGCGTTGAAGGATCCCTCGAGTTGATAGGACTCGAGCTTCGTCATGTTGACGCCGTTGGTGGCGAAGCCGCCGAGCGCCTTGTAGAGCGCGGCGGGGACGTTACGCACGCGAAAGACAAAGCTGGTGATTACCGGGCCGTTCGAGACCGGCACACGCACCGGTTTCTTGGCAAGCACGACGAAGCGCGTGGTGTTGTGCTCGGCATCCTCGATGTCGGCTTTGGCGATCTTGAGCCCGTAAATCTCGGCGGCAAGTCTGGAGGCGATCACCGCCGCAGTGCGGTCGCCGGATTCGCGCAAATGGCGCGCGGACCCGGCGGTGTCGGCTTCGGGCATCGGTTTCAACTTGAGCGCCCGGATGACGTTGCGGCATTGGCCGAGCGCCATGACGTGGCTGTGCACGGTCTTGAGCTCCGACAGCTTGACGCCAGGGAGGGTCAAGAGCTGGTGGCGAACGCGCTCAAAATGCTCGGCGACGATATAGAGGCCCGAGTGCGGCAATAGGTGGTGAATATCGGCGACGCGGCCGGCGACCGAATTCTCAATCGGAATCATGGCAAGCTTGGCCGCACCGTTTTTGACGGCTGCGAGCGCGTCCTCGAAGGTAGAGCAGGGAAACGCTTCCAGATCCGGATAGGCGTCGCGGGCGGCAAGATGCGAGTTGGCGCCCGGCTCGCCCTGGAAGGCGATTCTGTTCAAGCGCGATTTGGCCATGGTCTTAGTAGCGCGGGCTTAAATGCGGCGGGATTGGATGAGTTCACGCGCCCGCTCAAGGTCTTGCGGAGTATCGACACCGAGAGGGACAGTGTCAACGAGCCGCACATGGATGCGCATGCCGGCCTCAAGCGCCCTGAGCTGCTCCAGTTTTTCCCTTACTTCGAGCGGCGAGGGCGGCAGTCTAACGAAGCGCTCGAGCGCGTGCCGCCGGTAGGCATAAATGCCGATGTGATGGTAAAGCGGACCTTCGCCATAGGGCGCGGTGGCGCGCGTGAAGTAGAGCGCGCGCAGGAGCGAGCCGTCGCGTAGCGGCGTGCCCACGACCTTCACCACATTCGGATCTGTGCACTCTTCCTCGCGCACGATGCGCGCGGCGATGGTGCCGATATCGGCCTCCGCTAGGCTAAGCGCATTCAGACAGGCGCGCACCAGCTTCGGATCGAGTGTCGGCAGATCGCCTTGAAGATTAACGACCTGGTCGAGCTTGGCGCCGGGATCGCGCTTCAGCACGGCTTCGAACACGCGGTCCGAACCGCTTATATGATCCGGCCGGGTCAGGAGCACCTCTCCGCCCGCCTTCAAAACCGCATCGCGGACAACCTCTGCGTCCGTTGCAACCACGACGGGTCCGCAATCGGCCTCGACCGCACGGCGCCAAACATGAACGATCATAGGCTCTCCAGCGATGTCGGCCAGAGGTTTGCCGGGAAGCCTTGTCGCCTTCAATCTGGCGGGTATAACGATAAGGCAAGAGGTCATGACCTAGGTCAGTCCGCGCTTAAAGCCCACTGGAAGACGGAAGGACAGGCCTCGGATGTCTCAGTTGCAACAGTTGCATCGGGCCTATAGTCTCACGCCCCGCCGCAAGAGCTGCATCTAGTAGCCTCTGCCTCTCCCGGGGGGAATATCAAACATGAAGTATTACCGTCTGAACCAGATTGCCATGGCCGTGCTCGGTGCACTGCTGCTCTTCTTTGGCGCGCGAACCGCGATCAATATCGCTTACGAGGAGCATAAGGAACCTGAGCAAGAGGTCACCGAAGAAGCGGAAACCAAGCCTGACGAAGAGTCGCAACTCGCCGAGTTGCTTGCCAAGGCAAGCCCGGAGAAAGGGGCTGAGGCGTTCAAGAAATGCGCCATTTGCCATAGCGCCGATAAAGACGCGCCGAGCCTGATCGGCCCGAACCTTTATGGCGTCGTCGGACGCAAGATCGCCTCGGTGCAGGGTTTCAAGTACTCGCCCGCGCTCGAGGCACATAAGGATCAGGACTGGACCTACGCCCATCTGAATACCTGGCTCACCAATCCGCAAGCCTTCGCTTCCGGAACGACGATGGCCTTTCCGGGAATTCCCGACGCTCAGGAGCGCGCCGACGTGATCGCCTTCCTGCGCACGAAGAACGACAATCCTCCGCCGCTGCCGGAGGTGAAAGCCAAGGCGGAAAAGCCCGCCGCCGAGAAGCCCGCGGCGGAAGAAAAACCGGAAGGAAAACCTGCGGCCGGCGCCGAGATCCTTCCGCTCATCGCCGAAGCCGATCCCAAGCAGGGCGAGGCGGATGCGGCGATGTGCAAGGTTTGTCACAGCTTCGAAAAGGGTGGTCCCGCCATCGTCGGCCCCGACCTTTATGGCGTGGTCGGGCGCAAGATCGCATCGGTTGAGGGCTTCAACTATTCGCCGGCGCTGAAGGCGCATGCTGGCCAAGACTGGAGCTATGAGAATCTCGATGTCTGGCTGACCAATCCGCAAGCCTTCGCGCCGGGAACCACGATGGCCTTCCCCGGCGTGCCCGACCTCAAGAAGCGGGCCAACATCATCGCCTTCTTGCGCAGCAACGCGGACAGCCCGGCGCCGCTGCCGGAGGCGGCGAAGCCAGCGGCGGCCGAGGAGAAGGCTCCAGCGGAGGAGAAGGCTCCAGCCGAGGAGGCAGAGCCTAGTGAGGAAGCGCCTCCGGCCGCCGAGCCGGAAGCGCCCGCGCCTGCCGCGCCTGAGGCCGCTCCAACCGCACCAGAGCCGCCGGCTGCCGCGGAGCCTTCACGGGGCGAGCCTCCCTTCGCCAATCAGCCGCAGCCGGTCTATCCCGAAGGCCCGCCGGAGGACGCGCAGTAGGCTCGGTCCGCAATTCGATCGAAAGCGGCGTCCGGGGCGGTCCGGACGCCGCTT
>DATLXW010000190.1:0-6711 GCA_035575415.1 Methyloceanibacter sp.
ACACGTTCGAATCGATCGAGAATCTCGCCGGGTCCGATTATTCGGACACGCTGATCGGCAACGGCAAGGCCAACATTCTCCGGGGCCTCGAAGGAAACGACACGCTAGACGGCCTCGAGGGCGATGACACGCTTATCGGCGCAACGGGACGCGATGCGCTCTATGGCCGCGAAGGGGCCGACACCTTCGACTTCAATGTCTTGCGCGACTCGCTGGCCGGGAGCGCTCGCGACGTCATCATGGACTTCGAGCATGGTATCGATCGCATCGATCTCGCCAACATCGACGCAAATCTGAAGGCGCCGGGCAACCAGTCCTTCAAATGGATCGGCGGCAACAGCTTCCACAAAAAAGCGGGAGAGCTCCGCATCAAGGACCTGGGATCGAAGGTCATGGTCGAAGCCGATCTCAACGGCGACGGCAAAGCCGACTTTCAGATCGCCGTACACGCCGATATGCTGAGCAAAGCGGATTTCATTCTCTGACGAGACGAACGCTGGGGGCGTTCCTCAAGCCGGGGCGCCCCCCTCTCGGCCCTTCCAATCTTGCTTGGACACATTGTCGCAGCGGCTCGAACCGCGCTAGATGCAGTGAGCTTGGGCGTCGCTCGACACGTCAGCGGCTACGAATGACAGGCCGCTTGGCCCCTTGCGATTGCGGCAAACCCCGGCCAGACTGTCTCCCGACAGAGCCAAAAGGCCGAGCTTGGGGGGAGAACGTAACATGCCGAGTGCTGGAGCAACGGCGGTCGAGGACCATCGCATCGGCCTGCTGGACAAGGCGCGTATCATCGCGCCGCCGGATTATAACCGCTGGCTGGTGCCTCCCGCCGCGCTTGCCATCCATCTCTGCATAGGCATGGCCTATGGCTTCAGCGTGTTCTGGCTGCCGCTCGGGCGCGCGGTGGGCGTCTCCCAGGGTCTGGATCACCCGATACCGTGCCCCGGCGACGCCACGACCTTCCTCGGCAAACTCGCCATCACCGCCAAGGCCCTCTTTGCCACCAGTTGCGACTGGACTCAGTTCGACCTCGGCTGGATGTACACGCTATTCTTTGTCTTGCTTGGAGTCTCAGCGGCGATCTGGGGCGGCTGGCTCGAGCGCGTCGGGCCGCGCAAGGCCGGCGTCGTTGCCGCGCTCTGCTGGTGCGGCGGCTTGATGATCTCGGCGCTCGGCGTCTATGTGCACCAGCTCTGGATGCTGTGGCTCGGTTCGGGCTTCATCGGCGGCATCGGACTTGGCCTCGGCTATATTTCCCCCGTCTCCACCCTGATCAAATGGTTCCCGGACCGCCGCGGCATGGCGACCGGCATGGCCATCATGGGCTTCGGCGGCGGCGCCATGATCGGTTCGCCGCTCGCCGCCATGCTGATGAACTACTATCAGACCCCCACCTCCGTCGGCGTTTGGGAGACCTTCGTGACCATGGGTCTCATCTATTTCGTGTTCATGCTCGGGGGCGCCTTCGGCTATCGCCTGCCGCCGGCCGGATGGAAACCCAAAGGCTGGACCCCGCCGCAAAACTCTCACCACATGATCACCACCGGCCACGTCCACCTGCGCGATGCGCACAAAACGCCGCAATTCTGGTTGATCTGGCTCGTGCTCTGCCTGAACGTCTCAGCCGGTATCGGCATCATCGGCGCAGCCTCGCCGATGCTCCAGGAGACCTTCGGCGGCAGGCTGTTCGGAGAGCCTTCGGTCGGCTTCGCCCAGTTCAGCGACGCGCAGAAGGCGCAGGCGGCTGTCGTCGGCGCCGCTTTTGTCGGCCTTTTCTCGCTCTTCAATATCGCCGGACGCTTCTTCTGGGCGTCGCTCTCCGACTATATCGGCCGCAAGCTCACCTACTATACGTTCTTCGCGCTCGGTTTCATTTGTTACGCCTCGGCGCCGACGCTCGCGACGCTTGGCATGCTGGCCGTCTTCGCCGCCGCCATGTGTCTGATCGCATCGATGTATGGAGGCGGCTTCGCCACCATCCCCGCTTATCTCGCCGACGCTTTCGGCACGCAATTCGTGGGCGCCATCCATGGGCGGCTGCTGACGGCCTGGTCCACCGCCGGCATCGTCGGGCCCATGATCGTCAACTACATGCACGACAATCGCGTCGCCCAAGGCGTGCCGCCCGATCAAATCTATCATCCGATCTTCTATGTGCTGGCTGGGCTCCTCGTGGCTGGCTTCATCGCCAATCTCCTGATCCGGCCGACCAACAAGAAATGGCTAATGAAGCAAGAGGAAGTCGAAGCGCTTCAGGTCAAAACGGCGGTGGCCTCGGCAAGATCCGCCGCCGAAACTCGTGTGGCCCCCGAGGTCAGCCGCAACATCCGCATGCTGCAGCGGATCGGCATGGCGCTGATCGGCATCGCGATCGTCTGGTGGATCACCTTCTTTTCCAAGGTGGGAGGCATCGGCGAAGCCTGGGCCTGCCTGCTTTGGGCGACCGATCACTGCGCCACCGTCATGGGTCAAGCCCAGGCAGAGGGCACGCTGGCTTATTATCCGTTCCTTCTGTGGCTCGGATTGGCGATCTGGCTTGCCGGTTTCGCGCTCATGCGCCGGATCGATGTCGCGCCTTTCGCTTACGCCGCGGTCGGCATTCCACTGCTTTGGGCGGTCTGGATCACCATCGACAAGGCTTTGGTGCTGTTCGGATAGTCTGACGCCCGGCTTGGTCGGTTCTGCCGTCCCATTTAACGCTGCCCGTTCTTGCCGAGAGTCCCGGGCAAATTGGCCGGTTTCGTTTGTCAGAATCTCTTAATCTGGCGTTCAGCGCCCATTCATGGGCACGTCATGCGGCTTCAATCGCCAATCGCCATTATTCTACTCGTTAGTTCACCGAAGGAGACGACCATGAAAGAGTGGCTGAAACCCGAGATCACCGAGTCCGAGGCTGGCATGGAAGTGACGAGCTATCTGCCTGCCGAGCTCGACCGCGCTTAATCAAGGCGGCGATCTAATAAGCTTTCGCTTAGATGGCGGTCCCCACGCAAGTGGGGATCGCCATTTTCATATGCGCCCGCATAAGCATGGGAAACAAGTCCCGCCACGCTTTCCCTTGCGCCCCTGCTCGGGCTAGATAGGCGCCTCACCGGGCCGCCGCCGCGAGGCGGGACGCCCCGCATGTCCTTGACCGCGTCCGGTCAATCCCGGGACCGCGCATGTTCGAATCGATCGTCCTTGCCGTCCTGGCGATTCCGGTTCTCGCCATTGTCGCCATCGTCATGGCCGCCGGCGCGCGGGAGCGCATCAAGCGGCTCGAGCGTCGCATCGGGGTGTTGGAGGCGCGCCTCGGCCGCATCGCTGAGGAAGCCCCCTTTGCCGGCGAGCCCCCGCAGCTCCGGCCTGCAGCCGCTGCTCCGCCGCCCGAGACCGTCGCGGCGCCTTCCCCGGCCGAGCCTTCCCGAGCCGAACCTATCCCCGCCGCTCCCCAGCCACCGCCTCCTCCGAAGCCCGCCAAACCTAAGATCGGCCTCGAGGAGCGCTTCGGCACGCAATGGGTGGTCTGGGCCGGCGGCATTGCACTCGTCCTTGGCGGCTTCTTCCTCGTCCGTTATTCGATTGAGCAAGGCTGGTTCGGGCCTGCCCAACGTGTGGTTCTCGGGGCGATCGTGGCGCTTGCGCTCATCGCCGCCGGAGAATGGACGCGCCGCCGCGAGATCGTGAGCGGCGTCGTCAGCCTGCCGAAGGCGCATATCCCGAGCGTGCTCACCGCCGCGGGCACGGCGGTCGCCTATGCCGACGTCTATGCCGCCTATGCACTCTACGGTTTCATCGGCCCCGCCGTCGCCTTCGTGCTTCTGGGGCTCGTCGCTCTAGGCACCCTCGCCGCTGCGCTTTTGCATGGCCCTGCGCTCGCAGGGCTCGGCGTGATCGGCGGCTTCGTGACCCCGCTGATCGTGTCGAGCGAAGAGCCGAGTTACTGGGCGCTCTATCTCTATCTCGCTGTGGTCACGGCCGCGGCCTTCGGCTTGGCAAGAGCGCAGCTCTGGCGCTGGCTGGCTTTGAGCGCGATTGTAGCGAGCGCGCTCTGGGCGCTCCCCGGAATAGGGAATCCGCAGGCGCTGGTGCCGCATGTCTTCCACATCGCCGCCGGCTTCGCGCTCGCGACCTTGCTGATCGTCTCGGACCTCATCTTCGGACCGGACGCGGCGAAAGGACGGATCGATTTTGTCTCCTCCTTCGCGCTTATCGCCTATCTCGTCGCCGCCACGCTCCTCGTCGTCGCGACCGGCCACGATGAGCTCGCGCTCATTCTCTTTGTCGTGCTCGTCGTGGCAACCCTTGCCATCGCTTGGCGAAGCGACGCCGCCGTGGGCGCGGTGCCTGTCGCTGCAATTCTGGTCGCCGTCGTCTTCGCCCAATGGTCGCTCGATCTCGATCCGAGCGAATTCGGACTTCCGCTCGGCACCGGGCCCGATAGCCCCTGGCAGCCGGACCGTCTCCTGTTCGGGGCCCCCTTGACGCTTGGCACAGCCTTCGCGCTTCTGTTCGGCCTATCGGGATTTCTCATCCAAGGGCGCGAGACAAGGCCGCGGATTTCGATTCTGTGGAGCGCTTCCGCAGTTCTGGCCCCTATTGTCATCTTGATCGCGCTCTATTGGCGTATCGAGGGGTTCGACCGCTCGGTCCCCTTTGCCGGCGCGGCCCTCGCCCTGGCCGCCGCCTTTGGCTTCGCCACCGAGGTGTTGGGGCGGCGCGGCGACCGCGCCGGCGTGCAGGCTTCTGGCGCCATTTTTGCTACCGGCGCCATCGCTTCGCTCGCTCTGGCGCTAAGCCTGGCGCTGGAGAAGGGCTGGCTCACCATCGCGCTGGCCCTCATGGTTCCGGGCATCGCCTGGGTGGCCAACAAGCGGCCCTGGCCCGCGCTACGCTGGCTCGCCGCGGCCGTGACCTTCGCCGTGCTCGGCCGCGTCTCTTGGGACCCGCGCATCGTCGGCGTCGCGCTCGGCGAAACGCCGATCTTCAACTGGCTGCTTTACGGCTATGGCGTGCCCGCCGCCGCCTTCTGGATCGCCGGACATATCTTGCGCCGGCGCGGGGACGACGTTCCGGCGCGAATCGTCGATGCCGCGGCCATCCTCTTCACCGTGCTTCTGATCGTATTCGAGGTCCGGCACTATCTGACCGGCGATCCCTTCGCCACCACGAGCCCGCTGGCCGAAACCGGCCTCGATCTTTGTCTCTTGCTCGCGCTCGTGATCGGACTTGAGCGCCTGCGCCTGAAGAGCGGAAGCGTCGTCCACGATTGGGGCGCACAAATTCTCGCCGCCGTCGCCCTCGTCACCGCCGCCTTCAGACTTGGCATCGGCGACAATCCTCTCATGACCGGCGAGGCTGTGGGTGGACGCTTCGTCAATCTCGTGCTGCTTGCCTACGCTGTTCCCGCCATCCTTGCCGGCGTGCTCGCTTATCTCACCCGCAAGACCCGCCCCCGCCACTACGTCTTGGTGGCGACCGTCTCCGCCCTTGCGCTCGCGCTCGGTTATGTCTCGCTCGAGATCCGCAGGCTCTATCAGGGACCGGTTTTGCTCGGCGGCATCACCTCCGACGCGGAGCTCTATACCTACTCCGCCGTCTGGCTCGCCTTCGGCGTCGTCCTGCTCGCCGCGGGGGTCTGGTTCCGCTCGCTTCCCTTGCGCATCGCCTCGGCCGCGTTCGTCACCCTCACCGTGCTCAAGGTCTTTCTCGTGGACATGTCGGACCTCACCGGCATTTATCGCGCCCTCTCCTTCCTCGGGCTCGGCGCCGTGTTGATCGGCATCGGCTGGTTCTACCAGCGCCTTCTCTTCCCACGAGGCCGAGCACAAGCCTCCCCCGAGCCAATCGAACCGGCCTGAGTGTCATCGCGCTGGTGCGGGCGAAGCGGGTTCTGCTATTCTGCCGAGCAAGGAGCCAAGATATCGATCATGCAGAGTCTCGCCGAGCGAATCACAGCGGATCCCGATATTTGTGGCGGAAGGCCAACCATCCGCGGACTGCGGATTCGTGTGACTGATATCCTCGATATGCTGGCCGCCGGCGCAACCCGCGCGGAAATTCTCAAAGACTATCCCTACCTCGAAGATGCAGACATCACGGCCGCACTTGAATATGCCGCGCGCCAGAGCGACCATCCGGTTATCCGGACCAAATAGGCTTGCGCTTCTTGGTCGATGCACAATTGCCGCCCGCTCTTACTGGACTTCTGCAGCTTTTTGGGTCACGAGGCGAGCCATGTTATCGAGCGCGGCCTCAAAGCGGCGCCCGACCAAGCAATTTGGGCTTATGCCGAAGAAAGAGCTGCGGTCCTAATAACCAAGGATGAAGATTTCCGAACCCTTCGACTATTGCGAGAACGCGGACCTCAGGTCGTTTGGCTACGGATCGGCATTACGACGACGCCAGCCCTGTTGAACAGACTCTCCGGTTCGTGGCAGAGCATCATTGAGGCCCTCGAACGGGGCGAACCCATCGTTGAAGTGACCTAACGGCATGAACGAAACGAAGACCCAGATAGTCGACAAGTCCATCACTGGCAATTTCTTCGAGGATTTCACCCTCGGCCAGGAGATCGTCCACGCCACGCCACGCACCGTGACGGAAGGCGATGTGAGCCTGTTCACCGCGCTTTATGGCCCCCGCTTCGCCGTGCAGTCGTCAGATGCCTTTGCGCAGGCGATCGGTTATCCGCGCGCGCCGATCGACGACCTTCTCACCTTCCATATCGTC
>DATLXW010000191.1:0-14178 GCA_035575415.1 Methyloceanibacter sp.
CCAATATCGCAGCGACTGAATTCACACTCAAAACTCCTAGGACTCCAGCCCGAGTTCTGCCGCGAGCGCATCAAGCTGCTGCAATGCTTTGGTGTCGCCGCTGAACTGGGTTTTGGCGCGCTCGAGCGCCTTCTGCGCGTCGTCCTTGCGGTCGAGGACGCTATAGGCGCGCACAAGTTGAAGCCAGCCCGGCAGGTCGTTGCCGTCTTGATCGAGTCGGTCCGCCAGGCGCCGCACCATGCCCTCGATCGTCGCTCGACGTTCTGCCGGACTCATCTTCTCCACGGCGGCGATATCGCCGGCGCTCGGCGCGCCTCCTTGCGACTCCGCCGGCGCCTCGGCGGCGGGCCTCCCGGCAAGACGCGCTTCCGCCGCCGCGATCCGCGTCTCCACCATGGCGCGCCACGGCGCCTTGGCGTCGGCGCGGGCGAGTAGCGCGCGCCATTCGTCGATCGCCTCGGCGAAGCGGCCGTCTTGTTCCTTGGCGATCGCCAGCAGAATGCGCGGCTCGATCAGCGTGGCATCGAGTTCGAGCGCGCGTTCAAGCGCCCTCCGCGCCTCCTCCGTCACCACCCCGTTATTGGCGAGCACGAGCGCCTGGCCCTGGCCGGAAAGACGTTTCGCCGACTCGCCGAGCAGTGTGATCGCCTGCTCGTACGCATCGGCCGCCTCGCTGTAGCGTTGCCAGCTCAAATAAACGGGAGCGATAACGTCCCAGCCTTCGCCCTCCTGAGGATGCTGACGCAGCCGGGCCTCGACCTTGGCGACCAACGCGGCGAGATTCTGGTCGTTGGCGGGATCCTTCAGCCGCGCCGCCAGCGGCTGATCCGGCAGCCGCGGCGATCCGTAGAGAAGATAAAGACTCACGGCGAGCAGCGGCAGCGCCACCGCCACGCCGGCCAGAGCCGATCGCGTCGCCGCGCTTCCCGTCTGCGCGTTGCGCGATTGCTTGGCGCTGCTATCGGCTGCCAGCAGCCGCCGCGCTATTTCGGTGCGTGCGGCCTCGGCTTCTTCTTCGCCTAGCAACCCGCGCGCGCGATCGCTTTCGATCTCCTTGAGCTGGTCACGATAGATTGCGGCATCGAAGTCTTCCGGCGCGCGTTCAGCCTTGCTCGTTGCCGCAAGCGGGCGCAACAAGACAAAAAGAACGAAGGCCGTCAGACCTGCAATAATGATCCAAAGGAGCACGGGGGAAGCGCCAGCCTTTCGCTAGATCGACAAAGGCTAGGCATAGGGAAAGGCGGGAGGGGCGGCAAGGTCCGCTGATGCCGCAAAGATTAATTCCCCGCAATCCGGCGGACGCTCCGACGGTCACTAAAGGCGGGTCTAGCTCCCCCATAACCTACTTGTATCGGGCCGACCGATGCTTATCCTTCAGCCTGTCAAAAGGAGAAGTCCAATGAAGATCAAGGTTGTGGTGCATGAGGCGGACGAAGGCGGCTTCTGGGCCGAGGTCCCTGCCATTCCGGGATGCGCCACGCAGGGCGAGAGCATGGAAGAGCTTCTGCAAAACCTGCATGAGGCGATCGAAGGTTGTCTGTCGGTCGACATCGCGGAGCCCAAACCCGACGACAAAAAGCGGATTCTGGAAATTGCCTTATGAGGGCACTGTCCGGCCGCGAGTTTGCTCGGATTGTCGAGCGGCACGGCTGGCAGCTTCTACGCGTTAGCGGCAGCCATCACATTTATGGCAAGGCCGGGTCCGTGGTCCGCCTGTCGATTCCGATTCACGGAAACCGTGCGCTGAAGATCGGCCTTTTGCGGCATTTGGCCAAACTGGCCCAAATCTCGGAAGAGGAATTGCAATAGCGAGCAGTTAACCCACGGCCTGCCAGGTGCCGTCGGGCTGACGGCAGGCGGTGCCGCGCGCCGTTTGCGGCTCGCCGCCGATATAGATTGTGTGGGTATAGGTCCGGCAATATTGGCCGCCCTGCTGATAGGGCTTGCCCGGCACGATCTGCCCGTGATGCTGGCTCTGCGGATTGTTCCAGGGCGTGGGCTGGCCGGACTGGCCGTATTCGAGCGCTTGATATTCGGCTGCGGCCGCCATCTGCCGGTCTTGTTCGTCGAGCGCGGCACCGATGCGATTGCCGAGAATGCCGCCGACCATGGCGCCGATCGCCATGCCGGGAATGCGGTTCTTCGAGCCGCCGATCGCGGCACCCGCCGCGCCGCCAGCGACCGCGCCGACGATGGTTCCGGTGCCCTCTTTGTTGCCAGGTCCGCACGCGGCGAGCGCCAGCGGCAGCACGAGCGCAATGTGAAGGATGGGTGCTCGTCTCATCGCTTCCCCCTCCGGCCGGAAAACGGCTCCGGCCCAGGCTAGAGACTTGGAACGATCATAGTCCCCCATTTATCCTTAACAAATAACAATTCTGGCCAAATTAGGTTGCCCTGGGGGAAAAACGGCGAAAATTCAGGCGGCCGGCAGTTCGAGCCGGGCCCGCAGGCCCCCTTCCGGCGAGGGTTCGAGCGTAAAGCGCCCTTTATATAGATGGGCGAGATCGGCGACGATCGAGAGCCCAAGACCGGAACCAGGCTTGGTTTCGTCGAGCCTCTGCCCGCGCTTCAGCACCCGCTTCCGTTCCGCTTCGGTGAGACCCGGGCCGTCGTCGTCGACCGTCACCGTGAACTTGGCGGCGCCGTTGGCGCGTTCCGCCCGCGCGCGCACGCGCGTCCGCGCCCATTTGCAGGCATTGTCGAGCAGGTTCCCCACCATCTCCTCGAAGTCCTGCTTCTCGCCCTGGAACTTGAGGCCGGGAATGGAGGCCACTTCGAGCTCGATCGCGCGCTCCTCGTAAATGCGGTCGAGGGTACGCTTCATCGCTTGCAGCACGCCCGCCACGTCGGTGACGTCGCCGATCACGCTCGAGCGCGCCGCCATGCGCGCCCGGTCGAGGTGATGCGTGATCTGCGTGCGCATGATCTCCGCCTGCTCCACAACCTTCGCCGCGAGCGGCCCTTGATGCGTGCGCGCCTCGTTGGTGATGACGCTGAGCGGCGTCTTGAGCGCATGCGCGAGATTGCCGACATGGGTGCGCGCCCGCTCCACCACTTCGCGATTGGATTGGATCAGCGCGTTCAATTCCTGCTGCAGCGGCCTGATCTCCTCCGGCTGCTCGCCTTCGAGCTGCTCGGCTTCGCCGGCGCGGATCTTGGCCAGGTTCTGCCGCATAGCCCGCAAAGGCGAAAGCCCGAAGCGCACCTGGAAGAACGTCGCCGCCACGAGCCCGAGTCCGAGCACGCCGAGCGCGGCGATGAGCATGGTGGTGAATTGGGAGAGATCGCGCTCGATTTCGGTCGCATCGCCCGCGACGGCATAGGAGTAGGGCGTGGAGTTGGGGCCGGCGAGCTTGATTTCGCGCTCGAGAATGCGCAGGCGCTGATTCTCAGGACCGGCGCCATAGGCGCGGCGGGTGAGACTGATGTCGGGGGGAACGCCGCTTTCGCTCGGCAGTTTGAGCTGCTGATCGAGCAGGGAGTCGGAGACGAAGTCGGGGCGTGTCGCCCCGTTGAGCGGCTTGATCTGCCAGTACCAGCCGGAGAAGGGAATGCCGAACACTGGCTCGCCAAGCGCGGCCGGCTCTTGCGGCTTGGTGGCGTCGCCTTGCGAGCTCGAGGCGACGAGGCTGGTGAGATAGACGTTGAGGCGGGCGTCGAAATTGCGTTCGAGAGCCTGCCGGTAAAGCGAATTGAGGAGAAAGGCGGTGGCGGGAAGGACGACGAGGCTCCAGGCCGCGAACGAAGCGAACAGGCGGAAGGCGAGCGAATTAAGCCTCATCGCGGGAGTCCGAGAGCCGGTAGCCGAGCCCGCGGACGGTCTTGATCAGATCGACGGGCAGCTTCTTGCGCAACCGGCCGATGAACACTTCGACCGTATTCGAGTCGCGGTCGAAGTCCTGCTCGTAGAGATGCTCGACCAATTCGCTGCGCGACACGACGCGGCCCTTATGCAGCATGAGATAAGCGAGCACGCGATATTCGTGCGAGGTGAGCTTGATCGCCTGACCGTCGACCGTGACTCGCGCCGTCTTGGTATCGAGGCGTAGGGGGCCGCATTCCAATTCGTTGCGCGCGTGTCCCGCCGCGCGGCGGAGCAGTGCGCGGATGCGCGCCAGCACTTCCTCCATGTGGAACGGCTTGGCGACGTAGTCGTCGGCGCCGGCGTCCATACCCGCCACCTTGTCGCTCCACCGCTCGCGCGCGGTGAGGATCAGCACTGGCATTTTGCGGTCGTCGCGCCGCCACTGCTCGAGCACGCTCAAGCCGTCTTTCTTGGGGAGGCCGAGATCGAGCACCACCGCGTCGTAGGGCTCGGTGTCGCCGAGGAAATGCCCTTCCTCGCCGTCGAAGGCGCTATCCACCGCATAGCCCGCATCGCTCAGCGCGGCGACGAGCTGGCGATTGAGGTCCGGATCGTCCTCGATGACGAGAAGCCGCAAGGTGCGCTGTCCTCCCTGGCGGACGAGGGTCCGCTCCTCCTAGAACTGCCCCGTTTGTGCGTCAACGGTGACGTTGGTGACCTCTCCCGTCGGCCCGAGCACGACGAGCTTGTACACGAAGCGGCCGCCCACGTTGCAGAGCGCTTGGCTCACGATTTTGCCGCCGAAACGCTTCTTCACTTTTTGATAGACGACGTTGGCGGGAATGAGTCCGTTCTGCGCGATGACCGGACCGGCCTGGCTCCATTCCACGCAGCCCGGCTGTCCCGTCTCGCCTCTCGTCGTGAAGAAGGCGCTGGTCAAGGCCGCCAAGATTAGGGATGTGAGCGCGCGCTGCATGGTCCGGATCCGGATTATCGTTCTTTATCGCGGACCCTAGAAGGGGGCGCATGAACGCCGCATGAACGCCTAATTTCGCTTGCCAAGCGCCTTCTTCGACGGCTTGGCCTCCTCGACCTTGACGCCGAGGGCGGCAAGCCCGAGCCCGCCGAAAATCACCGGTGCGCTGCTCAGAAGATCGATGAGAGTGGCGTCGCCGACGGCCCAACTTGCAAGCGCCGAGAGTGCGGTGATGAGACCGAGAATCTGCGTGCGATAACCTTTGGCGAAGCCGCCGGTGATGAGCCAAGTGAGCGTATTCATTGCAGTCTCCTTTCCAGATGGATGAAGTGAACTCTGCGTGCGCCGCGGCCGCCGTGGCTATGGCCCCCCGTTCTCCCGCGATGACGGTGGCAAACCGGTTGCGGCGGAGCTGAGCGAAGGCTCGCAGCTATTCCGCGCGCATCGCGCGCCGTTGCTGGACGAGTTTCATCGCCACGAGCGCAAGCGATCCCAGTCCGGTGATCAGGCCGACGCACAAGGTCGCCACTTGCAGCCAGGGCGTTAAGGCCAGCGGATCGACCGAGATTGCAGTTGCGATCGAGATGCCGGCGCCGGCGCCGCCCGCGGCGGCGGCCTGACCCGCGCTCAATTTTTCCACGGCGTGATACATGGCTCGCTCCTAGAACACGATGCATGGAAGCAGCGAGACGTTGCGCGGGCGCACCTCGCTCGCCGCGCCGTATTTCGCGTTGGACTGCGACGCGTCGAAGCTGATGTCTCCGGCTGCCGAGGTTGCGGAGCCGGCCGCGACAGTATTCGTGGCCGTCCCCGTGACGCTCATGGCGCCCGTGCCAGAAGTGAAGCTGCGGCGATTAGCGGCCACATTGACCGAACCGGTGATGTTCGGCGCGGCGTCGCCTTGCCAGGCGCCGAAGGTGCCCGCGCCGGTATAGGCGCGGATGAACTCGGCCCCGCTCATCAGATTGGGCAGGGTGAAGGTGGTCGATCCGTTGCCGGGGCCGAACTGGCCCTGCTGCTTAGCGCCTTCGCTGGCGGCCAAGTTGCCAGAGCTTTGCGCGAACGCCCACAAATCGGCGTAGGTCGTGCGCGAGACGGCCGCGCCGTCGCAGACGAGCGCGTAGGAAGGCGGCGTGGTGGCGAAATACCAGAAGAACTCGCCGACGCGCCTGCCGATCTCGACCCCGTTGCGGTAATAGCCGCCGGCGACGTTGATGGTGCCCGCGCCCATGTCGTTGCCGGTTGGCGCGCCGACGCGCACGCCCCGCTGCACCGTGAGCCGGGCGGCGCTCGCCCCCGAAACGATGGTCTTGAACTCGACCTGGCCCTCTTCGCTGCCATTGGTGGGGCTGACGATGTCGGCGACGATCTCGCCATAGGCGCGGGTGACGCCGGTTGAGCTCTTGCCGAGGAAGGAGAAGAAGCCGATGGCGTCGTTCGCCGCCGGGCTGGCGCTGTCGTGCAGAAAATCGAGCCTGACCCCTTGCGCGCCCGAGCCCGTGGTGACGAGCGAAAGCGCGGTGAAATTGTCGGCCGTGCCGCTGATGGTCACGGTGTTGCCAGAGAATGTGGTGTTGCCGGAGAATGAGACGGTGTTGTTGAAATTCTTCGGTCCGCTGAAGGTTTGGTTGTTTGCGAGCGTTGCCACCGTGCTGGTGTCGACGTTCCACACCGTGCCGGAGCCGGAAACGACGATATCGCCCTTGTCGCCGTCGCTGACGCCGCCGCCGCCCGGCGTCGCCCATTGCGGATTGGCGCTCGCCCCTTGCGTCTGCAGGAACTGGCCGGATGTGCCCGCTGGCAGCCGCGCCCAGCCCGACGCCCCGCGATAGAGGATGTCGCCTTGCGCCGCCGAGCCGATGAAGTCGAGCACTTCGGAGAGGGTGCATTCCTCCGGATCGCCTGCGCCCGAAGTCTTGCGCCCGAGAATGCGCGCCGTCGCCGACACGTCCTGCATCTTGGCGTAGGTGACGGCGTTGTTGGCGATGGTGAGCGCGGTGCCGCCAGCGCTCTTGGTCACGTCGCCGGTGAAGGCCCCAACCTGAATGCCGCCTGAGCCGGTAAACTCGATGCCGCCGGTCACCGCGATCGCTTCCGGGTCGCCGGTGCCCGCCGTATCCCGGCCGATCAGCGTGTCGGTGGCGACGTTCTGCATTTTGGCGAAGGTGACCTGGTCGTCGCCGATGCCGGCCGTAGCAATGGTGCCGAAGCCGAGGGTGGTGCCGGACCGGCGCAGCACATGCCCGTCCGTGCCCGCGGCGATGTCGGCCGGGTCGCCGCTGGTATTGCTGGCGCGGCCGATCACGCTGAGCGCCGCGCTGTCGCGGAGCTTGGCGTCGGTGACGGCGTTCGCAGCGATGGTGGTGGCGTTCGAGCCTGCGGACGCCGTCACGTCGCCGGTCAGCGCCGCGCGGCCGAACTGAATGCCGCTGAGCGTCAGCGAACTGTCGACAGTATAAGTGCCAGCACCCGACACCTGGGCGAAGACGAGCGCCGTCGTGCCGAGCGTGATCGTATCGTTGATGCAGGTCCATTGCGTGTCGGCGTTGACCGTGCCCTGCTGCACGAACACCGTGGCTTGCAGGAGTTCCGCGGCGCTGTCGGCGTCGGCGGCGCGCGTCGGCGCCCCGCTCGCGTTGACGACATAGATGCCGTTCTCCGCGCCGGCGGTCTGGTTCTTGATCAGGATGCGGTCGCCGGTGGCAAGGGTCACTCCGTCGATCGCGGACCCATTGGCAAAGGCGCTAGAGAGCGTGCCATTGGTAGTGGTGGCGGCGCGCACCGACTGCTTCCAGCGCAGGCCAGTCAGCGCATTATCGACATAACCCTTGACCGCCGCCTGCGTCGGCAGCCGCGTATTGGAATTAGCCGCCAGCGTCGGATCGGTGTCGTAGGCCGCGCTGGCGAGCTTGGCGAAGGTGACCTGATCGTCGGCGATCTTGGTTGTGGTGATCGCGCCTGACTTCACCGCCGCGCTGATCGCCGGTGTCGCGTCGTCATAGGTGAAGTCGATGTCGCCGGCGTCCGACAGGATGGACCCCACCGCGTCCTGCGCCTGCTCGTCGGTATAGGAGCCGCCGCCGCCGCCGGCATAAGCGTTCCAGTCGGTGCCGTCGAAGACGTAGAGCGTGTCCTCGTCGAGCACGAAGGCGCGCCAGCCGGCGCCTCCGCCAGCGCCCGGCAGATAGGAGCGCCATTCGCCGTCGATGAAGCGGACGACGCGCTTCTCCCAGCCGGTCCAGGCGCCGCTCGCCGTGCCGCCCCCGCCCGCGACGATATACGTGTCGCCTTCGGCCGGGCTTCCCGGCGGCGACGTCAGATCCTTGTCGAGCACCGCAAGCTGCACCAGCGTGTCGAGCAGGGTGACGCCCTCATTGTGGGTGACGTGCTTCTGCGCCTGCGCCGCGGCGATGTAGGGAATGCGGAGTCTCGCGCTTTCGGTCATTGCGCCCTCTAATGCCGATAATCGTAGGTGAGCTGCTCCGCCGGCACGCCGGCGCCATAGACCGGCGACACTTGCGCCACCCTGATCGGCACGTTCCATTGCGGAGCGCCGTAATCGGCAGTCTGCATCGCCGCGGTGTAGAGGAACGTGGGCTGTGTCACCTCGACCGAGCGCAGCACCTCCCCGCCCGGCGCATCGAGAATGTCGAGCCGGTAACGCTCCGCCTCCTCGGCGAGCGGCACTTCGACGCTGTCCCAGCTATCGCCGCCGAGCCGCGTCCGCCGCACCCAGAGGAAGGTCCAGTCGCCGTTCGAGGGATTGCGCTTGCCCTGCAGATGCACGGGCGACAGCGGCCGCAAGCCGAGCCCTTGGAAGGCGTGCGTGGCGCTGCCGTAGGACGGCTCGTCTAGACTGTCGTCGGCCGGACCGAATTTGTAATTGAGCGCAAGTCTCACTTCATCCGGCCGGAGCGGCACCGAGGCGACCGCGCTGTTGATCACGACGAAGCGCGCCCCCGCAGCAACGGGATCGCGCATCGCCCGCTCGGTGCCGTTCATGCCGCGGAGCAGCAGCGAAAGCTCGTAGGTCGCTGGTGCAATCAGCGTCGCCGTTGCGAACTGGATCAGCTCCCATTCGCCGTCCTGGTTCTCGATCGCCGCATAGTTCGCGCCGTTGAGCAGCGCTTCCTCCGTGACCGAAGCAAGCGCGCCGAAATCGAGCTTGACGATCAGCACATTGCTTCTGTCATAGCGATAAAGCGGCCCAGACCAGAAGCTCGCCAGCGTCTTCCCCGCGGTCGGCCGCGCCGTAATGATCGCGTTCAGTTCGAAGCCCGAGTCGGTCGGCGAACGGTAGACGGCGATCGAGCCCGGCCACGGATCGGCGTAAGCTGTGATGTATCCCGCCTGCCCCGCCTCGTCGCCGCGCAGGAGCGGCAGGTCGAGGAACACGGCCTCCGTCGGCCCATAGACCGTGACCACGTCGAAGTCGCGGCGGTCCTTCTCCGGCGCGGGCAGCGCGTCGAAATTTGCCGGCTCGATCGAGCGCGCTTCGATTGACTTGAAGGCGCCGTCATGCGTCTCGGTGATGCGTAAGGGATAAAGCCTTCCGCCGGCATCGAGGGTGATCACGTCCGACGGCTCGAGCGCGAGCAGGCTCGGCGGCAGCGCGAAGCTCGCCCGCTCGCGCGCGGCCCAGGCGTCTTGCAGCCAACCCTCGGCGATCGCCTGCGCGCGCGCCTGGCTCGTGACGATGGGAAGCTCCGCCGCCGAGACCCGCTCGCTGCGCGCTGCAAGCCTACGCGCCTCGACGGCGGCTTGCGCATAATCCTCGCTCCCTTCGATGTAGGTGATCTTGGCGGAGAGCGGCAGCTCCGTCTCCTGCCCGCGCGTCAACGTATAGAGCGGCGCCGCCGCCTCCGTCTCGACAAGATCGTCGGGCGTCAAAGTTGCGGCGGAGCCGGCGAGGCCACGATGCGCGAACTGAATCAGGCCCGCGGACTCGTACGCGTCGAACAGGAAACCGAGCGACAGCGGTTGCAGCGCCTCGCGCGCGCTCATGATGCGGTCGATAACGAAACCGTCGATGAAGCCGTAGAGCCTGCTCGCGTCGTAGCGGGTGAAGCCGTAATCCTCGAGCACGCGCCGCACGATCGCCGCAAGCGGACCGCCGCCAACGCGGCCCGTCAGCCAATGGCCGAGCTCCCAATTGCCGCCATCGGCCCACACCGACAGCGCATAGGGAAAGGCGGGGTAAGGCCGCGCGTCCCAGGTGTAGACATAAATATTGTCCGGATCGACCATGCGCCCGTCATAGACGGCGGAAACCGGGTTGGATCCCGCCACATAGGCCGGGTGGCTCGGATCGAAGAAGCTCAGGAACGCAAGCAAGTAGCGCCGTTGGATGAGATCGTCGCGCGCCTTCCGCGAGAAATAGGGCGCAAAGCTCTCCGCGCTCTTCGGATCGATGAACACGTTCGGTTGGTTCGAGCCCTTGTCTATAGCCGGGCAGCCGAGTTCGGTGAACCAGATCGGTTTCGATTCGGGCACCCAGGCGGTCGGGCTTGCCGACTCGATGCCGCCAGGCCGGTTGAAATGTTGGTTCTGCCACCATTCGAGGATCGCCTTCGGCCGGAACACCCACGGCTTGCCATAGGCGCCGTCGGTAATCGGCAGCCGTTGTTGCGCAAGCCGCTCCGGCGAAGGCTGATTGTCCGAGGGGCCTTCCGGGTAATACCAGTCGAACCCCTCCCCGCCCCTGATGTTGCCGCGCAGATAATTAAGATCGTAGATCGAGCCGAAGCCCGCCTGCCGATCGAGATGCGCCTCGCCGTCGCGCCAATCCGAAAGCGGCCAATAGATGTCGATGCCGACGGCGTCGATAGCGGCGCTCGCCCACAGCGGATCGAGATGAAAGAAGACGTCGCCCGACCCGTCGGGGGGAACGTAGGCCGTGAATTCGCTCCAGTCCGCCGCGTAGGCGATCTTGGTGCCCGCGCCGAGCACATTTCGCACATCCGCCGCCAGCGTAACCAACGCATTGACGAAGGGAAAGTTGGACGCGCTCGACCTCAGCCGCGTGGCGCCGCGCATTTCCGAGCCGATGAGGAAGGCGTCGACCCCTCCGGCAAGCGCGCAGAGATGGGCGTAGTGCAGAATGAAGCGGCGGTAGGACCACTCCTCCGGGCCCGAATAGCTCACCGTGCTGCCTGTGGCCGTGAAGTCCCCTGGCGCGGCATTGCCGACGAAAGCGGACACCTGGCTCGCGCAGGCGCTCGTCTTGTCGACGCTTCCCGGCTCGCCCGGCGCCGGATCGCAGGTGATGCGCCCGCGCCATGGGTATGCCGGCTGTCCCGCCGTCCCCGTATAGGGATCGGGAAGCGCGTTTCCGTGCGGCACATCCATCGAGAGGAACGGATAGAAGACGACGCTGAACCCGCGCGCCTTCAAGTCTTGGATCGCCGCGATGACGGCTCGGTCCGCCGGCGTGCCGCCATAGGCGGGACGGCCGTCATGTTGCGTGACGACATAAGCCTCCGATCGCACGATGCCGGACACGGACCAGTCGTAGGGCTGCGTGACCTTGTCGCTCACCTCGACACCCGGCTTCACCTCGCATTGGCCGATGCGCAGATCCGTGCCGAACCAGCTCACCACCAAAGACACGCGCCGCGCGTTCGGGAGCTGCTCCTCCAATTGATCGAGCGAGACCGTCCAGTCCGTCCCGCCAAGCCCGGTGTGCAGGTTTTCCGCTATCGTTCTGCCGCCGTCGATGCGGATGACACGATCCTTATGGTAGATGAACTCTCCGGCCGCAGGGATCATGGTCACCGCGCGCACCAGCGGCTCGAATTCGTCGACGGCGCGGAACACCTCGAAATGAAATTGCGGCAGCCTGTTGCCGAAGCGCGCGAGCGGCAAATCGTCGAACACGGCATAGGCTGTGCCGCGATAGGCCGGCGCGCGGTCTAAGCCTCCTTCTTTCGCCGCGATCAGACTGTCGGCAATCTGGTCCTCCGACCCGCGATAGATGCGGATGGTGAATTTGGCGCGGTTGATCTCCCTGCCGTCGGCCCAGATGCGGCCGATGCGCGTGATCGGCCCTTCGCAGAGCGCGTAGGCCACGTTGGCGTAATAGCGATATTCCTCGATCTCTACCTTGCCGGCCTGCGAGGATGTGTCCCCGCCGAGATTGCCCTTGCCGCCTCCGGTCTGACCTCCGCCCGTGATTTGCGTCCTTGTGATAACCTCTTCCCGAAAGCGCGTCGCCCAAATGAGTTGACCGGGGAGCCGCGCGCGGCCATAGACGCGCGGAAGCGGCGTGCCCTCGCTCGAGGTGCCGAGCTTGAGGTCGTAGAGCCGCGGGCCTTGCGCCGTCGCCGTCTGCCCGGAGCCGCTCGCGAGCGGTCCGAACAGGGCCTGATCGACGAGGCCTCCTGCGATCGCGCCCGCCGCGCCGCCGAGCGCGGCGCCGGTGATCGCCGTGCCGAGCAATCCTCCGGGGAAGAGCGCCCCTCCCACTGCGGACCCGACCGCGCCAAGGACCAGAGTGGCCATCAGCTTCCTTCCCCCTCACCCCGCTCGCCCCGGGCGGGGCTCGCCACCCTCTCCCACAAGGGGAGAGGGAACATCTTGCCGTGGCTATCCCCGCGCACTTTATCCCCTCTCCCCTTGTGGGAGAGGATGCTGAACCGCGCGAAGCTCCGGAGGAGCGAAAGCGCGGCGAAGCGGGTAAGGGGTGCTGACATCAAGAGACCCCCGGGAAGCGGAAGGCGGCGGCGACGCGGCGCCGCCACCAAAACCCAAGTGCAATCTCCACCACGCCGAGCCCCTCTTGCGCATGGATCAGCCGCGCATTCACCCAACCGTCATTCTGGCGCAAGCCGCAATCCAGGTCGGCGGATGCCAAACCTGCTCTCCCCCCGGGGAGAGGAGCGGTTTTGGACTCCGGCTTTCGCCGGGGTGACGGCGCACGCACTAAGATCCCCGCGTGTTTCGCCACGCCGCCGTCGCGCATGCGAAAGACGAGGATGTCGCCCGGTCCCGCCAAGCCGGCCTCGTCGAGCTTGACGAGGTGCCGGCAGGCGGCGGCAAGAAGCGTCTCCGCCCCGGTCGCATCCCCCCAGTCGCGCGTATAGGCGGGAATCGTTTCCGGCTCCGGCCCGTAAAGCTCGCGCCAGATGCCGCGGATTAATCCGAGACAATCGCAGCCCACCCCTTTCGCGCTTGCCTGATGGTGATAGGGCGTGCCGAGCCAGCTTCGCGCGGCTTTAACGATGGCATCGCGTGTAACCATGTCGCAGACTTGTCCTGCGCGAGCCGTTGACCCGCGGCTTCCCTCAAGGCGACACTCCAGCGTAAGAAGCGGCGTTAAGAGACCGGCTTTAAGCCGGCGGGCATGGGAGGAAACGATCGACCGGCGCGCGCGAGAGCGGAACCTGATCGGCCGCCGCAACTTTCTCACGCGGGCGACGCTCGCCGGCGCGGCGACGCTCGCCGCCCCGCTGGCCCACGCCGGATCGTCGGACCCGGCTCAAGATGCGAGGCTACCTCTCGTCAACCCGGAGAAGCCGATGCCGGACGGCGTGACCGCGCAAGAGATCAAGGCCCTGCTCAAGCTCGAGCCGGCGCAGACCTGCGGCTTCGTGCGCGAAACTTATAAGAGCGAACTTGCCATCGCCAAAGGCGGCTTGCCCTCCCCCTTTGCCGATGGCCGGCCCTTGGGCTCGGCGCTCTATTTCATGGTGACGCCGGAGGCGCCGGTGAAGCTGCACCGCATCAAGAACGATCAGCTCTATCATTATTATCTCGGCGACCCGATCGAGGTGCTGCTGCTCTACCAGAACGGCGACAGCGAGCTTGTCGTCGTCGGCCCCAACATCGTCGGCGGCCACCGCGTGCAGCTCTTCATCCCTGGCGGCACCTTCCACACCGCGCGCATCACCGGCAAGCGCCGCTGGTTCTTGGGCGCGAGCACGGAATGGCCCGGCGTCGTGCCGGAGGAAGATGTCGAGCTTGGCGATGCGAAGAAACTCGCCGCCAATTATCCGGAAGCCGCCGCCGACATCCGCGCCTTCCCCGTCCCGGCGGGGAAGTAGCTTTGCGATTCCACGCGGCAGGAGTGAATCCCGAAACTATTTGCGAAACAGTGTTTTTGGGAGTCCTGATTGGCGGATCATATTCTTCAGCAGCTCTTGGCCAATTTGCTCTTTCCAGCTGCCATGGGGCGCGACATCAACGTATCGCACGACACCCGCAACGACACCGCGGTAGCGGCGATGACTCGTGCCCTCGTGGCGATGCAAAACAAAGCCATGATCGCAAATGATGTCGACGAATTCTTGGAAAGTGCAGTTTAGACGTGGCACACTTGGAATCCGACGGTCGAGTCACCATCGCGATTCCTATCCAAGAGTTGATGAATTAAAAAGGGCAATCTCCAGGCGAGCTGCAC
>DATLXW010000192.1:0-3154 GCA_035575415.1 Methyloceanibacter sp.
TTCGGCTTTCCTTGTGCCCGCCGGACTTGGCATCCAGGAAGGCGGCTTCCTGCTTGTGGGCACGGTACTGTCACTCCCCGCGGATGTAGCGCTTGCGCTGGCTTTGACCCGGCGCGTGCGCGAGTTCGTCTTTGGGATTCCGGGTCTTCTCGCCTGGCAGTGGTTCGAGATACGCAGCCAATGGCGGCGGAGCGGCGCCGCGGTGAAGAAAGGCGAAAGTCCGCGCAATACGCCCTAATCTGCGGCGAATAGAGCGAGGACGGCCGCGGCAGATTTTCCCTTTCGATCATGCTAATGTTGCGGCAATTCTAGCGAGGGAACGCGGCGACGAAGCCGCGAAAACAAGACAGGGCTACGAAGGCCCGGGCGAAGACGGGGGTGATGTCGATGCTGAAGACTTTGTTCCTCAATCCTCCCATCTGCGAAGGATTCGACGGCGGTGCCGGCTCGCGCTATCAGGCCAAGCGCGAGATTCGCTCCTTCTGGTACCCGACCTGGCTCGCCCAGCCGGCCGCGCTTGTGCCGGGGAGCCGCCTCGTCGATGCGCCGGCCCGCGGGCTTTCGCTCCACCAGGTGGTGCCGATTGCCGGAGACTACGAGTTGGCGGTGTTGCACACGAGCACCCCCTCCTTCGCCAATGACGTGCAGGTGGCCGAGGCGCTGAAAGACGCAAATCCCAAGCTCATCCTCGGTATGGTCGGCGCGCATGTGGCCGTAAGCCCCGACGCCTCGCTCGCAGCCTCGAAGGCTATCGACTTCGTCGCCCGCGCCGAGTTCGATTTCACCATCAAGGAGGTCGCCGAGGGCAGACCGTTCGATGAAATCGACGGCATCAGTTACCGCAGGAACGGCGAGATCGTGCACAATCCCGAGCGCGCGATCCTGCACGACATGGACCGGCTCCCCTTCGTAGTCGACGTCTATAAGCGCGACCTCGTCATCGAAGATTATTTCATCGGCTATCTGCACCATCCTTATGTCTCGGTCTACACCGGCCGCGGCTGCAAGTCGCGCTGCACTTTCTGCCTCTGGCCGCAAACCATCGGCGGGCACAAATATCGCACCCGCAGCCCTGAGCATGTCATCGAGGAGATGCGCCGCGCCAAGGAGTATTTTCCGCAGGTGCAGGAATTCTTCTTCGACGACGACACTTTCACCGACGACCCCAAGCGCGCCGAGGTCATCGCCCGCGGCATGGGAGAAATCGGACTGCCTTGGTCCTGCAACGCCAAGGCCAACGTTCCCTACGACACCTTAAAGGTGCTCAAGGACAACGGCCTCAGGCTGTTCGTGGTCGGCTATGAGACCGGCAACAAGGACATTCTCATCAACATCAAGAAAGGCGTGCGGCTCGATCATGCGCGCACTTTCACCGAGAACTGCCACAAGCTCGGCATCACCATTCACGGCACCTTCATCGTCGGCCTTCCCGGCGAGACCAAAGAAACGATCGAGGAGACAATCAGATTCGCCCAGGAGGTGAATCCTCATACGATTCAGGTCTCACTCGCCGCAACCTATCCTGGCACTTATCTCTATCGCCAAGCCGCCGAGAACGGTTGGCTGCGTGGAGGTAACGGCGGCCTCGTCGCCCATTCCGGCGAGCAGGTTGCCGCGCTCAACTACCCGCATCTTTCGCATGAAGAGATTTTCGACGCGGTGGCGGAATTCTACCGCCGATTCTATTTCCGGCCAGGCAAGCTCTGGGAAATGACGCGCGAGACGTTCTCGAGCCGCGACATGTTCAAGCGCCGCATGCGTGAAGGCGCAGAGTTCTTCCGCTTCCTCATGTCGCGCGAGAATCGCGGCGAAGCGGCGCCCGCGCAGTAGGCTCGAGTTACCATATAGAAGGGACCGTTCACGCGACCGTCAGCCCGGCGGCACACCCGCTAGCCTGCTTCGCCGGATGGAACGCGATTGGCCGGCGCAAGCCGGCGGCCACCTTGGCCAACGATGCGGCTGGTCGCGCCGCCGGGATGCTGGCTGCCGCCAGCCAAGCTTCGAATACGTCTTAATGGCAGGCATTTTGCCGGCCTCGCAACGCGGCGCTTCCCTTCGAGGTGGACAAGACCCTATCCTGGGCCGACTTCAGTTTGCCTGACTGGCCGAAGGGGAGAGACATGGCCGAAACACCGAAATTCAAGATCGTCGACAATCCAGCCATCGCGGAAAGCTACGCCAACAAGCTCATTGCGGCTTCCTTTGACGGAGGCGCAGTCGTTATCACCCTGGGCGCGACCCGCTTCATCCCCGAATCCAGCATCGATCAGCCGAAGGAGGGGGCACATCTCCCGGTGCATATCACCGCGCGGATTGCGCTCTCGCCGGGTGGCGCCGTGGAACTCGCCAAGGCGCTCAACAACATGCTGAAAACCTTGAGTGAACTTCAGCAGAAGCAGGCCACTGCCGCCGCGAAAGCGAACTAGCCGGGCGAGCAGCAAGAGGGCACCGAGGTAGAACGGAAAATGAAACCGTGCTTCCGTATCGCCGCTAATTCCTGCGGCGGGCCTGACGCTTCGGTTTCGCTTCCGGTGCCGGACAATAAAGTGCGTCGAACGAGCCTGGCTGGGCGATGCAATGGCCGTTACGCATCACCGGCGGGTCGTAGATGCCGGTCGCCGACAGAAGCGGCACGGCCATGATCGCGAAGATGTAAGACATTCGATCCCCCTCCTTAGCGGGGCGCGCGCCCCAGGCGAGGGTATACCCGCTGTCTGGCGGGTGCCAGCGTCCGAGGGAAAGATGCCGCCCCTGTTGCCGATTGGGCACAGGCTCACCCCGCTCGCTTGTAACAGGTTGAATTGCCAGGCTGTGCGGGTCACGCCGGGATCGATGGTAGCGGAGGAGGGACTCGAACCCCCGACACGCGGATTATGATTCCGCTGCTCTAACCAGCTGAGCTACTCCGCCCCAGGGCTGAAAATCGGCTCGCCCGCCCAGAATATAGCGGCAAGAAATACCTACTCGGCCAATTGGCTTTGCAGGCGCCGATATAGGGAGCGCCAATAGTGCAAGTCAAGCAAGCGCCGACCATGCACGAGCGCGCGCGCGAGCTGCCATTTGATCCTGACCCTGATCGGCTCGGCCAGCCCCGCACCTACGCTCCGCGCGCCGGCGCGCGCCGGGACTCTTGCCTTTTTCGCCAATTCCCGAC
>DATLXW010000193.1:0-30673 GCA_035575415.1 Methyloceanibacter sp.
CCGCCTCGAGCAACTGTTGCTCAGTGAAACCCTGCTTGATGAGGGTGATCTTGAGAGTGTCCCTACTCCTTGGCGCGAAACCGATTCGAAATTCCTTTAAGGTGTCCTGCGACAAACCGCGGCGCTCCGCGTAAGCAAGGGCTTCTCGTCCCTCGCGTGCGTTAAGCTGCTCTTGAAAGAAGCATGCCGCAGCCTCGAGCGCATCGAGAAGACCGAGTCTTTCTCTCGCGATTTGCTCGAACTGGGGGTCCGGTTTTGGCAGTTCAAGTCCGGCTTCACCCGCAAGCTTCTCCACAGCCTCTGGGAAACTCAGTCCCTCAGTCTCCATGACGAAGGTGAAGATGTCGCCGTGCTTGCCGGAGGAGAAGTCGTGATAGAAGCCCTTCTGGTCGTTGACGGTGAAGGAGGGCGTCTTTTCCTTGTTGAAAGGGCTCAGTCCAACAAACTCCCGACCGCGGCGCTTCAACGTCACGCGGCGGGACACGACCTGCGACACAGGCAATCGCGTGCGAATCTCATCTAAAAACGAATCGTGGAATTTCATGCGCCGTGCCCCCGCCTACCATACCTTGCCGGGGAGGAGCCTTAGGAGCCACGCCGGAATTGTCTCGTTAACTGTTTCCACACTAGAACAAAGCGCGAACACTGTCTAGTGGCCTTTACGCTGGCGGCCAAAGTAAAGCAGCACTCAGGCTGTCATATGACAAAGCCGGGAGCAGGATCCGGCTTTCTCTGCGGCCCAGGCCAAAGCCTTGTTATTGTTGCGGGGTGCAGTTGCCGAATTCCGCGTAGGTCTTGCCCAGATTGGCGATCGACATCGACATCTGGCCGGTGTCCTTGGCCACCACCGCGGTCCAGGTCAGGAGTTCATGCCTGCCATGGAGGATCAGCACCTTTTGGTCCTCGTAGACATCTCCCGAATTGAACAGCCCCTGTCCGCCGAACAGCCCCGAGAACAGGGTCTTCTCCTTGACATTCAGGGTGACGAAGGGCGGAAGGCCTGCCTGTGCGGCGGAGACGCGCTGACAGCCGGCAACCGCGGTGCATTCGAAAATCTCGCCCACCGAGCAAGCATAAGCCGGATCGGCCGCCGCCGGCGTTGGGTTGAGACAAAGCGTGACAAGCAAGGCCGGCGCGGCGAACTTCCAAGATGGCATTGGTCTTCCCCTTATTCCCGTTTGGTAGCGGGCATAGTGTCGTTCTTGCCTTCGCGTCTCAAGTTAAACTCTGATGACGCTTGAACGAGTGCCCATTTGGCCGGTCGGCGGTGGTCGTGAAAGCGGCCCTTCCCATTGCGCTCGCCGCAAAAAAAGGGCGGGATCTCTCGACCCCGCCCATTCGGCTTGTCGCTCTTGCCCGCTAGTCTCCGCTGGTTCCGCCCGCCAAGATCAGGTCGGCGGGAGCCACGGCGGCGAGGCTCGCCGCGTCGGCGCCGCAGACGAGACTGATCGAGTGGCGCTGCGAGCCATCGAGCGCGAACATTTGCCCGGGCTTCAAGCTGATGCGAATGCGGGCGGAAGCATAAGGCGCATCGGGCTCTCCCTCTCTCCACGTCACCGCGTTGACGGCGCAGGAGCCGCGCTCCGGAACGTAAAAGGCGATAACCTTCTGCGTCCCCATCGTGACCAGAATCGGCTCGTGCGGACCCACCGGACCCAGATTGGTGAGGGGTTGATCGGCATGCGCCGGCGCCACCCCAACCGATGCTGCGATGGCAAGTGCCGCCGCAAGGCTTTTTGACAGTGACGACTGAACCATCGTTTTGGCCTCCTGTATGAAAACTGGCAGCATGGAATCGAATCATTCATTGCTGCATTGCAGCGAAAATAGTGCAGTGCAATGACGATTTTATGCTGCAGCGCAATGACAAACTGACGCGTGGCGCGCCGCCGCACGTGCCCCCGTTTTGAGCAGATGGCGCGCGAATGACCGCACGCCTGCACGATGCGTGTGCGCTCTCAGCCGAGTTTCGCCTTCACGAGCGCGCTTGCCTTGCCGAAATCCATCTGTCCCGCGTAATGCGCTTTCAACGCGGCCATGACCTTGCCCATGTCCTTGACGTTTGACGCTCCGGTCTTGGCGATAGCCTCGGCAATCGCCTTCTCCATCTCCTTTTCGGAAAGCTGCTTCGGCAGGAACTCGCGGATGATGGCGATCTCTTCCGCTTCCTGCTTGGCAAGCTCGGCGCGGCCGGCGTCGGCGTAGATCTTCTCAGACTCTTCGCGCTGTTTGATCATCTTGGCGAAGAGCTCGAGCAGTTCGGCATCGGTGGCTTGCGGCTTGCCGGCGGTGCGAGCGGCGATGTCGCGATCCTTGATCGCGGCGGAAATCAGTCTCAGCGTCGAGATGCGGCGCTTGTCTTGCGCTTTCGTCGCTTGTTTCAGGGCAGCGGTAATGGTTTCGCGCATGGGATTCCGCCAAATGCTTTTGGGAGGAAGGTTTCAAGCTAATCGAGCGCGCGCCGGCAAGCAAGACAATTTGCCAAGCTAAGTTTTTGTTTTCACAACAAAATCGTTTGCGCTCGGATTGACCGCGTGGCTTCGGTGACGTAAGAGGGCGCTGGCTGAAAGCGAGCATGAAAGCTCCAAGCCTTGACTTAGCGTTGTCCGCACCCGACTTTGCAGCCGGCGCCAGGGCCTGCGGCGCCAATAAGAGACGATGACCGAAAGAGACCAAGCGCTGGCCGAAGAGGCCGCAACGCCGCAGGCGCGCGACCTTGCCGGTTGGAAGCCCGAGACACCGACCGGCCTTCTCGTTCTCGCCGACGGCACCGTTATCGAGGGCAAGGGCGCAGGCGCAAGCGGTATCGCGGCCGGAGAAGTTTGCTTCAACACGGCGATGACGGGCTATCAGGAAATCCTGACCGACCCGTCTTACGCCGGCCAGATCATCACCTTCACCTTTCCGCATATCGGCAATGTCGGCACCAATGACGAAGACCTGGAATCGGCGCCGCTTGCGAGCGGTGGCGTGCGCGGCTGCGTCTTGCGCGCGCCGATCACGCCGTCATCGAATTGGCGCGCGGCACAAGGCCTCGATCAGTGGCTGAAAACGCGCGGCATCATTGCCATCACCGGCGTCGACACGCGCGCGCTTACGGCGCTGATCCGCGAAAAGGGGATGCCGAACGCGGTCATTGCGCATGCGCCGGACGGGAACTTCGATCTCGACGCGCTGAAGCGGAAGGCTGCCGCAGCCCCGAGCATGGTCGGGCTCGACCTCGCCAAGGACGTGACCTGCGGCCAGAGCTATAGCTGGGACGAGACGGAGTGGCAGTGGGGCAAGGGCTACGGGCGCCAGACGAGCCCGCGCTTTCATGTGGTCGCCGTAGATTACGGATTGAAGCGCAACATTCTGCGTAAGCTTGCCTCGGTCGGCTGCCGCCTCACCGTGGTGCCGGCCACGGCGACCGCCGAAGAAATCCTCGAGCGCGAGCCGGACGGCGTGTTTCTATCGAACGGTCCGGGCGATCCGGCGGCGACAGGCGCTTACGCCGTGCCGGAGATCAAGAAGCTCGTCGATTCGGGACTGCCGGTGTTCGGCATCTGCCTCGGCCACCAGATGCTGGGCTTGGCGCTCGGCGGCACCACGGTGAAAATGCACCAGGGCCATCACGGGGCGAACCACCCGGTCAAGGACTTCACCACGCGCAAGGTCGAAATCACTTCGATGAATCATGGTTTCGCGGTGGACCGGGACAGTCTACCCGCCACCGTCGAGGAGACGCATGTGTCTCTATTCGACGGTTCGAATACCGGGCTGAGGTTGAAAGACAGGCCGGTATTCTCCGTGCAATATCATCCGGAAGCTTCGCCGGGACCGCAGGACAGTCATTATCTCTTCACCCGCTTCGTCAAGATGATGGAGGAGAATATGCGAGGGGAGGCGGCGCTGACGAAGAGTGTTCAATCGAGGAAGAAGGAGGTTGGGTAGATGACAGGCAGCGTCATATCCAGGGGAGTTCTCGCGGTCCTCACCGCCCTCGCCCTTGCAGCGGGCTTGGCAGGACCAGCCGCCGCCAAGAACAACACCGCGGCCATTGTCGGCGGCATTATCGCCGGCGCCGCCGTCGGCGCCGCGGTGTCGAGCGCGATCGATCATCCAAAGAAGGTTTATGTGCCGGCGCCGGCGCCGCGTCCGGCCTGGGGCGAGGTGTATCGGCCGAACCCGAATATCTGGTGCTACCCCGCGCAGCGCGCCTGTTACAACAGCGCCGGGGTCTACGCTCCCAATTGGACTTATCGCATCTATGCGCGCTGAGGGAGGAACGACAATGACCGCTTTCGCCAATTTGACGAAGATATTCTTCTCCTGCGCGCTCGCTCTTGGCCTCCTCGGCTTCGCAAGCGCCGTTTCCGCGGCCGAGTCAGAGGACGATTTCAGGCTTGATGATGCGTGGGAAGATGCGATCGGCGATCAGGAGCCGATTCTGACCGAGGTTCAATTTGCCAAGCTCAACAATCTCGCCTTCCAGGCGGCGGCGAGCAAAGTGTGCGACGGCTTCGCGCTCGATCAGGACAAGTTTTCGACCGCCATTATCGAGGCTGCGACGCCAGCCCCCGAAGGGTTGTCCGAGGCGGAAGCAGACCATTGGGAGGCGGCGGTTCTCATTCGCTTCGGGACCACCTACGGCCTGCTGCTCGCCGAGGGCAATCAGCACCCGAAAGAATTTTGCGCCAGCGCAGCCGAGCTCAAGGCTGACAAGGAGATCCCGAACGTCTGGCAATAGTGGGCTATTCGGCGGCCTCCACCCGCGGCGCCATCCAGTCGGCGAGCAGGAAGGCAGTCTCGCGCGCCGCCACCCTGATCTCGCGTGCGAGCTCTGCGTCGTCGATGGCGCGCGCGACCGCCATGCCGCCGATGCAGAGTGCGGCGATGGCAAGCGCGCGCTCTCGCGCCTTCGGACCCGGATGGCCCGCCTCGAGATGCTCGACCATGTATTCGAGCACTTGCCGATAAGCGCGGCGCACAGGCTCGCCGCCGCGCGCGACGTCGGAGGGAAGCGCCATCAACGGGCAGGCGTTGTCGCGGTCGGTCAAATGCGCATGCGATAGATAGGCGGCGATGAAGTCCCGTCCATTCATGCGCGGACGCGCGCGGCGGGAATTTGAAGCATCGTTCTCGCGGCAAGACAGCACCTGCTGCACCACTTCCGCATAAAGCTCCTCTTTCGTCGCGAAGTGATTATAAAAGCCTCCGCGCGTGAGTCCGGCCTCGGCCATGATCGCATCGATTGAAACGCCGGTGAAACCGTGCCGATTGAAAAGCTTGCGCGCGCTCTCGACGATGCGCTTACGCGTCCGTTCCTTGTGTTCCGGCTTATACGGCATCGCTCTCTCCCGTGCCTCTTGCGGCAAGCAAGCATAGCCGAGTTGAGAATATGTTCTTGAACATATTTTGTCTTCGGCGACACTGCCCCCACTTCAGAAGGGCACCGGGAGGGCCGAACATGGCTGCGGTGGAAATTATCGGCTTCGACATCTCCAACTGGGTGCGGGCGGCGCGCATCGCCTGCGAGGAGAAGGGCGTCGCATATACGCTGACCGCCAACGGCATGAAGGACTTTGCCGACATGAAGGGAGAGCAACACCTTGCGTTGCATCCCTTCGGGCGCATTCCGGCGATGCGCCATGGCGATATCGTTCTGTTCGAAACGCTGGCGATCGGACACTACATCGACCGTATGTTCGCGGGCCCGAGGCTCGTTCCGGAAGACCCGCTAGAGGCGGCGCGCATGGAACAGTGGGTGAGCGCCATGCTCGACTACGTCTCGCGCTCAATCATGGGCCGCTGCGTGGTTCAATATGTGCTGCCGCAATTCACCGGCAAACCGGTCGACCGGGCCGTGATCGACGGTGCCATTCCCGAGATTCGCAACCACCTTGCAATCTTCAACCGCGCTCTCGCCAAGGGTCCGTTCCTGCACGGGGACAAGCCCCATCTAGACGACTTTATCCTGATGCCGATGATCGACGCGCTCATCTCGGTCGCGCCGGAGGGACCGGGACTTCTCGCCGAGGCGCCCAATGTGGGGCGCCACCGGGCGGCCTTCCAAGGGCGCCCCAGCTATCACGCCACCGTGCCGCAGATGTTCCGCAAGGCGGCTTAATCCCCCCGCAAGCCCCTTTTGCGCGAAAGGGCCCGGCGGACTTCTCCGGCCGGGCCCATTTCCCCCTGGCCGCGATCGCGGGATGAACCAGGCTTGCCCCTCCATTGCAACACTGAGCGGCATGGACTATAGGGGCCCGCATAACGCATTGGCACGAAAGGACAAAGCCTCGTGCTCCTGACCATGTTGAAGGCGAAACTTCACCGCGCCACGGTGACGGGCGCCGATCTCCACTACGAAGGATCGATCGCCATCGACCGTGATCTGCTCGACGCGTCCGGCATCCTGCCGCACGAGCGGGTCGACGTGCTCAACATCGACACCGGCGGCCGGTTCACCACCTATGCCATCGAGGCGCCGCGCGGCTCGCGCGCGATTTGCGTGAATGGCGCCGCGGCGCGGCTGGTGCAGAAGGGCGACAAGGTCATCATTATCGCCTATTGCCAGATTCCGGCGGAAGAGGCGCGCAATTATCATCCGAGCGTTGTGGTGCTCGGCGAGGGCAACGAAATCTCCCACGCGGCCTGACGGTCCCTTATTCGTATCGCAGCGCGTCGATCGGGTTCATCAGCGATGCCCGCCGTGCCGGGTAGTAGCCGAAGAAGATGCCGACGAGCGCGGCCGAGACGAAGGCGATTAGAACGAGGTCCGGGGTGAGCGCGACCGGCCAGTCGCCCCAGATCGACATGGCAAGCGCCGCGCCGCCGCCGATCAGAAGCCCGATCAGCCCGCCGAACGCGCAAAGCGTCACCGCCTCGACCAGAAACTGGCTCAGGATATCCCGCCGTCTGGCGCCGACCGCCATGCGCAAGCCGATCTCCCGCGTGCGCTCGGTCACCGAGACGAGCATGATATTCATGATGCCGATGCCGCCGACGATAAGCGAAATCGCGGCGGTGGCGCCGAGCAGAAGGCTCAAGATGGCTTGCGTCTCGGTGCGGGTACGGATGAAATCGGCGAGATCGCGTACGCGGAAGTCATCCGGTTCGCCGGCACGGATGCGCCGTCTTTCGCGCAAGATGGTCTCGATTTCGGCTTGTGCGTCGGCCATCTCCTCCGCCGAAGCGACTTCCACCATGATCTGGCGCAGATTGTCGGGGATGGTCTGCTCCGCTCCGAACAGACGCCGCCGCGCCGTGTTCAGAGGCACGAGGACGGTGTCGTCCTGATCGCTGCCCCACACCGACTGACCCTTCACCGACAGGAGGCCGATCACCTTGAAGGGCACGTTCTTGATGCGGATCTGCTCGCCCAGGGGCGAAGCCGAGCCGAACAGCTCGCGCGCCACTGTCGCGCCAAGGATGACGACCTTGCCGCCGGAGCGGAGTTCCGCCTCGGTAAAGTCGCGGCCCTCGACGAGCGGCCAGTCGCGCACGGTCAGATAGTCGGCGTCGACTCCCATCACCTGCGTCGTCCAGTTGCTTGCCCCGGCGACCACCGGCGCCGAGCCCTGCACGGTGCCTGCGGCGGCGGCGATCCCCGGCACTTTGGCGCGAATGATGGCCAGATCGGTTTCTGACAGGGGAGGGGCGGTGCCTTCGCCTGCCCGCCGCCCGCCCGAGGTATAAGAGCCCGGCGAGACGATGAGCAGATTGGTGCCGAGCGAAGCGATGCGCTCCTCAATCGCTTGGCTCGCTCCGCTCGCCACCGACACCATCACGATCACAGAGGCGACGCCGATGATGACGCCGAGCATGGCGAGGAAGCTCCTGAGCGCATTGGCTCTCAGCGCGGCGATGGCCGCCTTGCAAGAGGCGAACAGGTTCATGCCGCGTCCTCGACGATGCGGCCGTCGCGGAAGGTCAGCCTGCGCCGCGCCCGCTTGGCGATATCTGGCTCGTGGGTGACGATGATGAGGGTAATGCCCGAGGCGTTGAGCTCCTCGAACAAGCCGATGATCTCTTCGGTCGTGTGGCTGTCGAGCGCACCGGTCGGCTCGTCGGCGAGCAGAATATGCGGATCGTTGACGAGCGCTCTCGCGATCGCCACGCGCTGCTGTTGCCCGCCGGACAATTCCGAGGGCTGATGCGCTTCGCGGTCGGCGAGACCGACCCTGGCGAGGCAGGCACGGGCCTTCTCCCGCGCGCCCTTGGCCCCCTTCGGCGAATAGAGTAGCGGCAGCGCGACATTGTCGAGCGCGCTCGTGCGCGGGAGCAGATTGAAGGTTTGGAATACGAAGCCCACCTTCTCGTTGCGATAGCGGGCAAGCTGGTCCTGGCCGAGGCGGGCAAGCTCGCGCCCCTCCACCGCGAGCGAGCCGGAAGTCGGCGTGTCGAGTGCGCCGATCAGATTCATGAAGGTCGATTTGCCGGAGCCGGAGGCGCCGGTGACGGCGAGATACTCGCCTTGCGCGATCTCGACGCTAACACCCTGGAGCGCTCCGATCTCGCTGCCGCCAAGCCGGTAGATTTTGACGAGATCGCGCGCCACGATTTGCGGCGCTCCGCTCCGTTGGCCGGCGGCGCTCGCCTTGCGAGCCGTCACGGCTGAACCTCGTTGACGCGCACGATCACCTGCGCGCCTTCGGAGAGTCCCTCGACGATCTCGGTCACGTTGCCGTCAGTCAGTCCGATCTTGACTTCGTTCGGCCAGAAGGCCCCCTCGGCATAAGTCCAGATCGTGGCCCGGCGCGGTCCGGTCGGTCGCTGCCGCACCATGTCTTGGTACTTCTTGTATTTGTCGGGCGAAAGCACGGCGCGCAGCACCTTGGCGGTTCGCAGCCGCGCCTGCTCGCGCATTTCTTCTTCCGCCGCCGAACCGCTTACCGGCGGTCCGGCATTTTTGATCGCCATGAATTCGGCCTCGAGCCCGGCTCTGATCCGCTCGAACTCTTCCGGCGTAAGCTCGAGTTGCTGCTTCAGCCGCTCCAGGAAACGCGCGCCGCGATCGCCCACCGTGGCGAGCACGGCTCCGGTCGACCAGGCGTCGCGCACGAGCGCAGCCTGCATCGGGCCGCGCGGCTGGAAGCGCAAAGCCTCGCTCGGCACCAGCACGACGTCCTTATGCTCGCCGGTGACAATTTCCACATTCGCCGTCATGCCCGGAAGCAGCCGTCCGTGCGGATTGTCCGCGGCGATCACCACTGTGTAGGTAACGACGTTATTGAGGGTGGTCGGCGCGAGCCGGATCTGCTCCACTTTGCCCTTGAAGGTGATGTCGGGATAGGCGTCGACCGTGAAACTCACGGGATTGTCGCTGGTGACCTGGCCGATATCCGCCTCATCGACTTGCGCCTCGATCTGCACTCGCGACAGATCCTGGGCGATGGTGAACAGCTTCGGCGCCGTCATGCTCGCCGCCACGGTCTGTCCCGGCTCCACCGTCCGCTCGATCACCACGCCGTCGATCGGCGAGCGGATATAAGTGCGTTCGAGATCGATACGCGCGCTGTCGAGCGTGGCCTCGCGCTGCGCGACGGTCGCCTTGGCGTTTTCGACTTGGGCCTGAGCGATGGCAAGTTCCGCTTTGGCGCTTTCATGCGCGGCAATCGCGGCGTCGAGGGGCGCCTGGGCGCCGACTCCCTTGCGCACAAGTTCCTCGGCGCGATGCAAATCGATTTCGCTCTTTTGCAGATTGGCCTTGGCGCGCTCGACCGTCGCTTCTTGGAGCGCGAGATTGGCCTTGGCGATGGCAAGCCCGGCTTCCTCCTCGCGCACTCTGCTCTCGAAGGTCGAGGGCTCGATCCGGGCGATCACCTGACCCTTCTTCACCTCGGAAGAGAAGTCGGCATTAACCTCGCCGATATTGCCGGAGAGTTGCGAACCGATTTCCACCGTGCCGAGCGCCCGCACCGTGCCCGAGGTCGAAACCAGGCGCCGTACATCGCCGCGTTCCGCCGCGGTCGTCTGGATGTCGAGCTTGGGAGCGGCCTGCTGCTTCCAGACGTAATAGCCGCCGCCTGCGGCGAGGCCGGCGATCAACAAGATCGCTAACCAACGCATTCCTTACCGCCCCTTGTTCTGGCCGCGTTGCAAACACTTCCGCTCTTATCACGAACCGTCGCCACTCAATCCTTACAAAACGGCAATGGTGTGAAGAGCCTTAAAGGCCGAAGGGGTAAGTCTCGTCCGGACCGTGCGGATGCGCGTCCCCGGCGGCGGCAACCGCGCGCGTCTCGGTGAACCAAATCCAAGCGTCGAATTGGCGCGACAGCTCGGCCTGGAAGTAGTGCGACAGAAGCTCGCTCTCCGGCCGGTAGATCACGCCGATCGCGCGTTCGAGCAGGGGGGCGGCGAGTTCATCGCGAATGTGCAGTTTCTGTCCCGGCCCGATTTCCAGGAAGAAGGCCGGGATATTGGCCTCGCGCGAGCGTCCCTCATAGGAATCGTCGCGCGCCGGGCGCACGCGCTTGATTTCCATCGGACCGTCCCAGTTCGAGGCCGCTGCGACGGTGCCGCGGTCCGTGCCAAACCCGATCAAGGCGGCGCTCTCGCCGAATCTCTGCCGCGCGAGTTGCCCGATATTGTGCTCGCCTCTGACCTGGCCCATCTCGGTGAACTCGGCATTACCGATATGCGAGTTGTGCGCCCAGACCACCGCCTTCGAGTCCGGTCCGCGATGGTGGAGCAGCCGCTCGAGCGTGTCGAACATGTGCTGATCCCGCAAATTCCACGACACGGCGTCTCCGTAATACATCACCCGGTAATATTGCTCGGCGGCAGACACTATGCGTGCATTCTGTTCGGCGTCGAAGAAGGCCTCGCCGTCCGCGTGCAGATAATCGAGACGCTTTCTCAGGAGATCGATCAGCGCCTCGGTCACCGGCCGCTCGCACATGGCGTAACCGCGGGTGAGTGCCATGCGTCCGTAGCGCACAGGATCCGCGCGCCAAGGCGAGAGGCAGCCGTAGCGTTCGCGCGCCACCGCGGCCGCTTCCGGATCGACCTTGTCGAGATAGGCCAAAACCGCTTCGATCGAGGCGCCGAGGCTGTAGACGTCGAGCCCGTAGAATCCACATTTGCGTGCGGGATCGCGAATGCTCTCGTTTATTGCCTTGAGCCGGGTGAGAAAATTCGCGACTTCGCGGTTGCGCCACATCCAGATCGGGAACCGGCTGAAAGGCGCCTTCGGCACTTTAGGGCGCGGTAGCCCGCGCACGTAGGCGTCATAGACGGCGGCATCGGGCCAATCCGCCTCGACCGCCACGATATTGAATCCATGCTTGGCCGCGAGCAGATCCGTGATCGCCGCGCGCGCGTCGTAGAACTCCGCCGTGCCGTGCGTCGCCTCACCGAGCAACACCACGCGACACTGCGCGAAGCGTTCGGCAAGTTGCGCACATTCGCCAAGATCGGCGAACGGTGCGGCCGCCTCGGCGATGAGGCGGCTGACCCTGCTACGAATAGCCTTCGCGCGGGTGGCCGGGACAAGAAGCCCATTGGCGAATCCCGATGGCTGCGCATCGGCGGCGGCCGCTTCCGGTTTCTTTTCCGGACCGCCCCAGCCTTCCGCACCGATTAGCGGTACGAAAGCGACCGCGCCGTGGTCCTCTTCCTCGAAGTTGTCCCCGTCGGTCCTCCGCACGAGAAAGAGTGTCTGATGGATGTCGCGTCCGACGGGGATGACGAGACGGCCACCCACCTTGAGTTGCCGTTTTAGAGCATCGGGAATACGCGGACCGCCGGCTGAGACGAGAATGGCGTCGAAAGGAGACCGTTGCGGATAACCGAGCGTGCCGTCGGCGCAAATGATTTCGACATTGTCGTAACCGAGCCGTTGCAATCTCGCTTGCGCCAGCTTGGCGAGCTCTTCATGCCGCTCGATCGCATAGACCTTGCTGGCGATGCGGCTCAGCACCGCCGCGGCATAACCTGAGCCCGCGCCGACTTCGAGCACTCTGTCCGTGGGCTTAAGTTCGAGCAACTCGATCATGCGGGCGACGATATAGGGCTGCGAGATGGTCTGGCCCGCTTCGATCGGAAGGGCGGAATCCTCGTAGGCGAACTCTCTCAGGCTTTCCGGGACGAAGGCCTCGCGCGGAACCTTGCCCATGGCCGCGAGTACGAGCGGATCGGAAATCCCGCGCGCAAGCAAATGCCGGCGCACCATGATTTCGCGGTCGCGGGCATGCCGGTCCGCCGGCTCGTCGCCTTTGATCTCACGGGCTGCCATGGCAGCTAAACTACTGTAAGGCGCGTCCGTTCGGCTTTGATATGTGTCAGGTATCGCATCAGGAGGCATCCCCTGGGGACATCAGCCGGATGCGACCTTCGGCTTGGGCGAGGTCGACTTTCACGCCGAAATCCTCGCGGAACTGCAGCGTGGCCCGATCCTTGCCGATCGCGAGGTCCTTGACCACAACACGGGTAAGCCATTGGGGAAGACAAGGCGAGCGCACGGCAATGGTGCCTTTGCCGCCGTCGATTTCGATGCCGAGCACAGCCTGCAACAGGAGGAAGACCGATCCGCTCGCCCAAGCTTGCGGCGTGCAGGCGGACGGATAGGCGACCGGGCCTTCCCCGGCATGCCGCGCAAATCCGCAAAACAGCTCCGGAAGGCGGAAATGCGGGAAGTGGCAAGCGGCCTCGAACAAGCCGGTGAAGATGCGTGCCGCCGCCTGGCGCATGCCGTAGCGGGCCAAGCCGGCCGCGACGATGGAGCAGTCATGCGGCCAGACGGTGCCGTTGTGATAGGACATGGGATTATAGAGCTTGGCATCGGTTGCGACCGTGCGCACGCCCCAGCCGGTGAAGAAGTCCTGGCTCATGAGACCGCGCGCCACCCTCGCCGCCTTCGCCGGGTCGGCAGCGCCGCAATAGAGAACATGGCCCGCATTGGAGGTGCGAACGGCGCAAGGACGTTTGTCGCCGTCAAGCGCAATCACATAAGTGCCGAGCGCCTCTGACCAGAATTGGCGGTCGAGCTGCGCCTGCAAACTGTCCGCTTGCAGCATCAGTTCATCGGCAAACTCTTTCTCGCCGATCGCGCGCGCGATTCCTCCCGCCGCCCGTTTGGCGGCGACGACATAGGCTTGAATCTCCACCAGTGCGATAGGTCCTTGCGCCAATCGTCCGTCGGCATGGAAGATCGAGTTGTTGGAGTCCTTCCAGCCCTGGTTTTGCAGGCCGGTTTCCGTCCCGCGGCTATATTCGATGAAGCCGTCACCATCCGCATCGCCAAACCGGTCGATCCATTCGAGCGCGGCGCGCACGGCGGGCCAGACGTGGCGGCAAAATTCCAAATCGTTGGTGCGTTTGAAATATTCCCCGGCCAGGAAGACGAAGAGCGGCGTCGTGTCGGCGCCGCCGTAATAGCGGCCGAAAGGAACTTCCTGCAATGCAGCCATCTCGCCTTTGCGAGTCTCGTGCATGATCTTGCCCGGCTGCGCGTCCTGGAAAGGCGAGCTCTCTTCGGCTTGCACTGCGCTCAAGAAAGAGAGCACGCCGCGGGCGAGTTCGGGATTGATCCAGAGCACCTGTAGCGCCGTCACCACCGCGTCGCGCCCGAACGGCACGCTAAACCAGGGAATGCCGGCGTAAGGGTAAGGTCCCGTGTCGAGATCGCTCACGAGCAGAGACAAATCCGCCGCCGCCCGTGCGATCCAGGCGTCAAAAGCGGCATTCGACGAATTCACTTTGTTCAACGTCGACATATGCCTCCGAGCGGAGCGTTTGCCATTCTTGAGGGCGGCGAAGAATTCGTTGCGGCTCGGCCTCCCCGCCTCGCCGTCGCTCGCGACCGTCATCAGGATATGCCGGCTGGCGCCGGGCTTGAGCTCGATCGGAAGCACGATGCGCCGGTCTCGGATCGCCACCGGGGCCGAGAACGTCATCGCCGTCGTGCGCGTTTGTCCATCCAGGCCGCGATAGGAGAAGCGCAAGGTGTTGGCGTCGGAATGCGGCGGGTGCAATTCGCCCCGGCGCGATCGCGTCATACCCCTGATCTCGAATACGTCGCGGAAGTCGGCGTCGACGTCGAGCGTCAGATCGAACAGAAGCGGTTCGGAGGAATAGCTTTGCACCAGCAGCGCTTCGTAAAGCTTGCGCCGCCAAAGCAACCGGCGGCGCAGGAGATAAATCTCTCCCTGCGGGACGAGCCTCTGATTTCTGTCCTGAAAGGGCGGATTGGCGAGGTGGGCGGTGAAGATGACGTTGTCGCGGCCGACATCGCTGCTCAGAAGATCGGGGGCGTTGCCCTGGATGCGCAGGACGAGACGGGAGAGAACGCGCGTATCGTCCTGGAAGAGACCGTCGGCGCCAATGCTCGGACCGACCGGGTGCAGGAGACCGTGAAAATCGCCGCGCGCGTCAAACACGGCGAAGAGATCGTCATGCTTGAGCACATGGAGCGGGCCGGCTTGGCCCGCCGCCAATCCCGGCTGCCCGACCATCTTCGCCGCTGCGTCCTCTCCCATGATGCTCGGGGCTTAGGTATGAGTGTCCCGCCTCGCAAGCCGAAACTAGGCTGCGGCGCCGGTCAGCGGGCCGGAGTCCGCATCCGCGGCCGCCGCCGGCCTCTTCGCTTGCGCCGCCGCAAGCGAAGGAGCGGCGACCGCCTCAGCCATGGCGAGCACCTCGCGATAGGCGGCCTCGTAGCCTGCGGCCATGATGTCGGCGGTAAAGCGCCGCTCGAAGACCTCGCGGATCAGCGACCGGTCGAGCGCGGCAGCCTTGCCGATGGCCTCCACGGCTTCCTCCATCGTTTCCACGATGAAGCCGGTGACGCCGGGCTCGACAATTTCCGGCACCGAGCCGCGATTGAACGCGATGACCGGCGTGCCGCAAGCCATAGCTTCGATCATGACGAGCCCGAACGGCTCCGGCCAGTCGATGGGAAAGAGAACCGCCAGCGCTGCGCCGAGGAACGCCTCCTTCTCCTTCTCGCCGATCTCGCCGATATACTCGGCCCGCTTGGAGGCCTTGAGCAGCGGTGCGATGAATTCTTTGTAATAGCCGCGATCGGCGAAATCGATCTTGGCGGCGATGCGAAGCGGGAGGCCGGATTGCTCGGCGATCATAATCGCCTTGTCAACGCCCTTTTCCGGGGCGATGCGGCCGAGAAAGGCGAGATAGCCGCCCGACGCCTCCGGCGAGAAGGCATATTGCCGCTTCGGATAGCCGTGATGCACGGTTCTGATCCAGCGCAGATTGGGCAGCGGGCGGCGTTGGCTGTCCGAGACAGAGACGAGCGGGAAATAAGGATAGTGGCGGTAAAGCCTGTTGAGATCCTTGATGTCCTGACGTCCGTGCAACGTGGTGACCGTCCGTCCGGCCAGATCGTCGAACAGGGGGAAATGGTGGCAGTCGAGATGGAAATGGAGAATGTCGAATTGGTCGGCCATCTCCCGCACGGTCGCGAGCATGGCGAGATGCGCCGGCAAATCCCACGACAGGTCCTTGTCGAGCCGAAGCGCGACATCCCGGCAGGGCACGAGCTTGGCCCATGTCTTGCTGTCGCCGCTTGCGAACAGAGTGACGTCATGGCCGCGTTCGACCAGCGCGTTGGCGAGATGGGCCACAACGCGCTCCGTCCCGCCGTAGAATTTTGGCGGGACGGATTCGTAAAGGGGGGCGATCTGAGCGATACGCATCGTCTGACCCTTCTAAAATACTGATTCTGCAATGGCTAACGGCCGCCGGACCGGCAAGGTTCCCGCCGGCTAGGCCGCGCCAACGAGATAGGAAGGGTCTAGTCGATTTCCCAGGTCACCCTGACGCGGATCTCGACCGTCGCGGTCCCGGCTTCGATGGGAACGGCTTCCTTTGCCGTATCGAAGGCGGCGGCGGCCGGAACGGCGCGGGGGTAAAAGGCGCTCTCTTCCTCGGCGATGGAGAGAATTTGCCCCAGCCCGACACCGGCCGCCTCGGCATAGAGCTTGGCATTGCCGGTGACGTTCTTGAGCGCGAGCTTGCGCGCTTCGTCTTTCAGCGCTTCCGGCTCGTCGACGCCGAATTCGATCGAATCGATCTGGTTCGAGCCGAGGCTCACCACCTTGTCAAGAATGGCGCCGAGCTTCTTGGTGTCGTGCAGGGTGATGCGCACTTGGTTGGTGACGCGATAGCCGACGATCAGGGGAGGCTTGCCGTCGGGCCGGTCGTAAGGACGCTGCTCGTAGACGGGTCCAACCGAGAAATTGACGGTCTGGATGTCCTTCTCGGCGATGCCGTCCTCTTTCAGCGCCGCCACCACCTTGCTCATCGCTTGCGTGTTCTGGTCGAGCGCTTCGCGCGCAGTCTTGGCCTCGCTGGTCACACCGGTCGAGATATCGACCTTGTCCGGCGTGGTCTTGACCGCACCGGTGGCCGAAAGCGAGATCGTCCGCTTCGGCGCTTCGTCGTGCGCGAGCGAGGGCGCGGCCGGGAACGCCGTAGAAGCGATAAAGGCGAGGAGGGCGAGGGGCTGTTTGAGGGGGGAGGGCATGGATCGTGCCTAGGGGTTGCCAGGGTAAAGAGGATCGCGGAAGCGGCCGTGAAGCGCAACTTAACTTCCGGCAATTTGTGTCGATGCGACGACCTTACAGCCTCGTTTTGCCATACGCTTTGGTTCGGCGCGGCAGCCTTTTTGCTTCGCGCGCGAAGCAGGATGGTGGGCCCGGGAGGGCTCGAACCTCCAACCAGACGGTTATGAGCCGCCGGCTCTAACCAGTTGAGCTACGGGCCCGGCAGATCTCTTGAGCGGCTCTTAGCAGACTCGCCGCCGCCATGGCTATGCGGTTCGGTCTCTCTAATCTAAGTTATGCCCCCGTCTTCGGCCACGCGGAAACGCCCATGCGCAATCTCATCCTTGGCCTTTTCTGCCTCTTGCTTCCTGCGCTCGCACAAGCCGCGGAACCCGCGATTGAAGTTACCGTCGGCGGCGAGACGCGCGCATTTTCCCGCAGCGATCTGCTCGCGATGCCTGAGGCGGCTGAGATCGCCGTGCCGATGGATATCACCTATCGCCTGCCCATGCGCTATCGCGCCGTCCCCGTCGCCGCGCTGCTTTCCGGGCTTGCCATTCCGCCCGATAATGTGATCGAGGCCGTGGCTCTCGACGGTTTCGTCGCCCAGCTCCCCCTCGACCTCATCCTCAATCGCGATCCCGCCAAGCCGATCGCTTGGCTCGCAATCGAGCCGCCCGACAAGCCTTGGCCTAAAATTCCCGGCAAGGACGCCAGCGCAGGCCCCTTCTATATTGTCTGGACCGGGCCGCTCGAAGGAAGCGTGCGCAGCGAGCAATGGCCGTTTCAGATGGCGAAGCTCGTGAGCCAGCCATCGCCCGCCGCGCGCTGGCCCGAGCTTGCCGTCGATCCCTCCTTGCCAGCGGCCGATCCGATCCGCGCCGGTCAGGCTCTCTTCGCGGTGCAATGCTTGACCTGCCACAAGCTGAACGGCGCCGGCGCCTCCGATGTCGGGCCCGATCTGAACCGGCCCATGAACCCGACCGAATATATGACGGAGCAAGGCCTGCACGCGCTGATCCGCGACCCGAAATCCGTGCGTACCTGGCCCGCGCAAGCCATGCCGCCCTTTCCGCCTGATTATCTTAGCGACCGCGAGATCGATCTTGTCGTCGCCTATCTGCGCCACATGGCCGGACGCAAGAGCGCGCCGTGAGAGCGTTCAGAACGTGTAGCCGAGCAGCGCGATTTCGGGCCGATACCACTCCGCGACGACGGCCTGCATCTCCGGCGTGTAATAGCTGCGATAGTCGCGGGCCTCGTCCTTATTGGGCGTGACGTTCGTGCGCGGCACCTCGATGCCGCGCACGACGCCCGCGAGCGCAAGCGCCTTGTTCAAGTCCTCGGCGAGATTTTCGTAGCGTCCGACGAAGTCGACGGCCAGCGCGCCGTCTTGCGTATAGATCGAATAATTGTTGACGAAAGCGCGCCGTCTGCTCGCCATGAAGCGTTCGAAGCTCGGCCGCACGCGCTTCGACTTGGTCTTGTAGAGATACCAGGAGACTTGCCGGTCCCAGGGATTGCGCTCGAAGGCGAATTTGAAATAGCTGCGCCAGATGTCTTCGCCGAGATAGGTGCGCACGCGGCTCGCCGGCATATGCTCGTAATAGCCGACGGTCGGATGATAATAGCGCTCGGGCCGCATCAGGATACGGCGCAAGAGCGAGCGCTTCGGCTTGAGCGGATGTTCGATGCGGTAATTTTGCGGTCCGCGGCCCTTGCGGTCCTGCTCGCTCTCTTCGCGATAAGGCGTGATGACGTCGAGCGGCCCGCACAGCTCCGACAGGGCCGCCTCGATGGCGGTGCCGGCTGTCTTCTTGGTCTTGAGAAAGATGAATCGATGCTCGTGACTGATAATCATCGGCGGTCAGAACACATAGCCGAGCAGCTTGATCTCCCGCTCGTACCAATCGCCGACGATAGCACGGGTGTCCTCGTCGTAATATTCGCGATAGGGACGGCTGTCGCGGCGGAAACCGCCTTTGGCGCGCGGCAGTTCGCCCTCGAAGGTCAAGCCGACCTCCGCAAGCGCCTGTTTCAGGTCGGCCGCGAGCGTCTCGTAGCGCCCGACGAAATCGACGGCGACGTCGCCGCCGATGGCATAGATGTCGTAATTGTCGATGCGCGCGCGCTTATCCGAGCGGATAAAGTCGGCAAAAGAAGGGGGCGCGCTCTTTTTGCGGAAGTGATGGTGATACCAGGACACCTGACGATCCCACGGATTGCGGTCGAAGGCGAATTTGAAATAACTGCGCCAGATTTTCCGGTCGATGAGCGCCTTGGCGCGCTCGGCCGGGATGTGATTGTAAAAGCCGTAATCCTCGGCATTGGTCTTGAAGAAACGCCGCTTCCAAAAAGGGCGCGGACTGCCCCACCAGCCGTGCAAACGCCAATTCTGGGCGCCGCGGCCGCCGGACCGCAGCGCTTCGTCGGCAGCCGCGAGCGGGGTGATAATGTCGTCTGGCCCGCAGAGCGACGACAGCGCAAGCTCGATTGAGGTGCCCGCCGTCTTCTTCGTCTTGAGGAAGATGAACTTGTGCGCGTGGGAGATAATCATGTCGCGCTAGAACTGATAACCCAGATAGCGAATCTCAGGCGCATACCAGTCGGCCACGATCGCGCGCGTCTCCTCGTCGTAATAGTCGCGATAAGGCTTCCGTATCTGCCGGTAATTTCCCTTGGCGCGCGGCAGCTCCTGATCGAAAGACAGTCCCAGTTGTTGCAACGCCTTGCGGAAGTCCTCGGTCAAGGTCTCGAACCGGCCAATGAAATCGACGCATGGCGCGCCGTCGATCGAATAAATCTCGTAATTGTTGATCCAGGCGCGACGCTTATGATGCATGTAGTCGGAAAAGGGCGGCGGATTGTCTTTGCGCCGGTAGCGGAAATGATAGGCCGAGACTTGCCGGTCCCACGGATTGCGCTCGAAGGCGAATTTGAAATAGCTGCGCCAGATCCTGTCGTCGCCGATCAGCTCGCGCGCCTCCTTCGCCGGGATGTGGTTGTAGAAGCCATAATCCACGGGATTGGTCTTCAGCCAGTAACGTCGCAATAGCGGGCGGCGGCTCTGCCACCAGCCATGCGTGCGCCAATTCTGCGCTGTACGCCCGTTGTTCCGCAGCGGTTCGTCCGTGGGCGAGATCGGCGTGATCACGTCATCCGGCCCGCACAAATGGCTGAGCGCGAGTTCCACGCTCGTGCCCGCTGTCTTCCGCGTTTTTAGGAAAATGAACTTATGCTCGTGCGAAATGATCATGACGCGGGGACGAACTCAAAAGCTGTAGCCGAAAGTCTCGATCTCGCGCGCATACCACCGCCCAACAATGTCCCTGGTCGTGGGCGTATAATAGTCGCGCCAGGACCGCCCGTTGCGATGGCTGGCTTTCGCCTTGGGCAGCTCGACTTTTGCGTCGATGCCGATTTCGTCGAGGACGCGTTGCAGGTCTCGCTCCAGGCTTTCGTAACGGCAGACGTAATCGGCGGCGACTTGGCCGTCGATGGCATAGGTGTCGAAATTCGACGAGATCTTGCGATGCAGCGGCGAGCGGATGAAAACGTCGAAGCTCGGCTTCGCGCCGCGATCGCGGTAATGCCAATGATAGAGCGAGACTTGCCGGTCCCAGGGATTCCGTTCGATGCTGAACTTGTAATAGCTGTTCCAAATCTCGTCGCCGACGAGCCGTCTGATCTCTTTGGCCGGAATATGCGGATAATAGCCTCGATAGCCGAGCGAAGGACGCCCGAGCAGCTTGCCCCAAAGCCGCAGCAGCCGATTGCCGCGGCCGGGCGTCGAGAACCAGAAATTCCGGCCGCCCATGCCTTCCCGCAACGCTTCGTCCGCGCCGAGCGGGGTGATGATGTCGTCTTCCCCGCAAAATCGGGAGAGAAAGACTTCGACGCTCGTCCCCGCCACCTTCCGCGATTTGATGAAGATGAAGCGATGCGCGTGCGAGACGATCATGGCTCGCGGCTCCCCCTGTTCGCAAGCTCAGGGCGGAAGATAGCATGAGCGGCGGCAGCGCAACATTGCTTCGCGTCTCGACTTTTGCCGGTTGTGCGGGAACCCGTATGCCGCCATGATCGAGGCTGGTTCATGCGTCTCGCATCGGGGAGGGGGACCCCGGATAATCCTTTCAAGTCAATAAATTGGCCCAGAATGCGGCGTTCGAGGCAAAATCCAGCGGGGGGCGAGAATGTCGAATTTGGTTGAGCAAGCGCCCCCGGTCTGGTGGCGCCGGCCCTTCCTGCCCGTTTTGGGCTTTACGAGCCCCTTCTTCACCTCGATCGCGCCGCAAGGGACGTGGATCTTCTTTATCTTGTTCGCGGTCACGCTCGTCGTCGCGGCCTTTCGTTGGCAGGAGTGGCGGCGCCTCATTCGGCCTGACGCCACGTTCGGCGTCTTTCTTCTCCTTGTGGCTTATGTCTTCCTGAGCGCGATTTGGGCGGTCGCTCCGCAAGCCGCCCTTTTCAAAGGCGCCTTGCTTCTCGGCGTGGTGGTTGCCGTCTATGCCGCAGGCAACGCGGCCGCCGGACTCGACGCCTGGCAGCTTCGCCGCACGGCTTTGGCCTTTGCCGCTGGGGCTTTCGCCGGCGCGCTTTTCGTCCTCTTCGAAATTCTGACCTCCGGTCTTTTTACCCGCAGCTTGCTCGACGCCACGCCGTTCTTCGAAACGCCGAAACGCGTGCGCATGATCGGTAATGATGTCGTGAGCATCGCGCCGGGCGCGTTCAGGCAGAATGCCGGACTGGTGGTGCTGCATTTTTGGCCCGCGCTCTTGGCCATGACCGTGATGGCGGATCGCGTCCGCCGCAAGATTGCGACGGGCCTCGTCGCGCTCGCGACGGCTATGACCGCCTTGATTTCCAGACGCATGTCGGCGGTGGTGGGTTTGTCCGCATCGGCTCTGATCTTCCCGGTGACGGCCTATTGGCGGCGTGATTTCTTGCGCCTTCTCGCGGCGCTATGGTGCCTGGCCTTCGTCGCGGTGCTGCCCTTGAGCTTTCTCGCTTATGACGCCGAGCTGCATATGGCGCCCTGGCTGGAACGCTCCGCCCGCGTCAGGGTCATCATCTGGGAATATACCGCCGAACGCGTACTCGATCGCCCGTGGATTGGGATCGGCGCGGAGTCGACCGTCGCCGCCCAGGATCAGGCCGGGCCGCCGGAACAGCCAGAAGGCTTCGTCTATCCGCGCATGACTGGCCCCCACGCGCATAATCTGTTTCTGCAGACTTGGTACGAACTCGGCGTCGTGGGGGCGGTCCTCGTCGCGCTGGCCGGCGCGATGTTGCTCCTGAGCGTGTTGCGGTTGCCCGCCGCCATCCAGCCTTATGCAGCGGCGACCTTCGTCGCCTTCGCCACTATGCTGGGCTTCGCCTGGGGCATGTGGCAGACGTGGCTGATCTGCGCGGCCGGGCTCATCTTCCTTTATCTGCGCATAGCGGCCGCCGCCGCCGAATGGGCGGCGAGCCACAACGAGGCGCCGGTCCGGAACCAAGCCGAGGCGCCACTCGGTGCGGGACCGGTCGAGATCGCCTAGCTTTGCTGCTTGGCGAGCCAGAGGGCGAGATCCTCGAGGATTGCCCCGAAATGTATTTCGGAGACTTGCAGCGCTGCGGCGATGTCCTTCAGCCTTTTGCGCTCTTCGCCCGCGATCTGTTCGTCGGCGAGCAGGACGAGATAGGCGGCGCGGATCATCTCTTCCTTGGTCTCGACATCCAGGGCCTTTGCGGCGCCGGCAAATTGCGCGAACATGTCTCCCCGCGCATTGGCGTCGGCGGCTCTTTCCACCTGCTCCGGCGTCAGCATGCGCCCGGTTTGGCTTTGATACACTTGCTGGACCAGTCCCACCTCGCGCGCATCGAGCCGGCCGTCCGAGGCGGCCACCGCGATCATCGCCTTGAGGATCCAGTCTGCGCCGTCGTTCGCCGGCTTGTCGTTCACCTTGCGCTCCTCGCGGTCGATCGGGTTCCTGATTGTGGTCCCCACGCGCGCTTTTGCCAAGCCGCCTGGAAACGAAGCTTTGAAGCCAAGCGCAACTCTGCGCTATGCATGGCCCGTTTCGCCGCAGGATGCAAGATGACGGAAGCGCCGCTGAAGGTCATTTTTCTCGCCGACACGAGGCCCGGCCACTTCCATCTGGCGCAAGGGGTCATCGCCGCGCTGGCGCGCCTCCGCCCCGTCGAGGTCACCCGCATCGAGGTGAAGCGCAAATGGATCGTGCCGACGCGCTGGCTTCGCCGCCGCATCCACGCCAAGACCTTCTTTCCTCCGCGCATGCTGCGCATGGCCTATCGCATCGACGCCTATAGCCTGCCGAAGGCCGATCTTGTGGTCTCGGCCGGGGGCGAGACGCAGATGCCGAATATCTGTGTATCGCGCTTCCTCGGCATTCCGAACATTTTTTGCGGCTCGCTGTTGCGCGGCTTGGAGCCGGAAAATTTCAGCCTCATCGTGTCTTCTTACGAACGGGACGCCGGGCACGAACGCTATATCGTCGCGCTCAAGCCTTCGGCGCTCGATCCCGACACGCTGGGGCGGCCCGCCGCCGTTCCGCGCTATGGGCCCGGTTTGTATCCGCAGCTTGCCGGTCTCCTGATCGGCGGCAATGCGGGGACCTTCCGCTACCGCCCGAGCGAATGGGATCGTCTGCTCGGCTTTGCCACAGGCCTTGCCAGGGCATGGGGTACCCGCTGGCTGATTTCCACCTCGCGGCGGACGCCAGCCTACGTCGCCGACAAGATCGCCGCGCTCGCGGAAGATGACAGCGTTGTGGCCCGCTTCATCGATTTCAGGACCGCCGGTCCCGGCACGTTGCCCGAGATTTTCGCCAAGGCGGAGGTGATCGTCTGCACCGAGGATTCGAGCACGATGATCTCGGAGGCCGTCTCGGCCAGGCTCCCGGTGGTCGGCGTGTCGCCCAAGGCGCATCGCTTTACCGAAGAAGAAAAGGAATACCGCCAATTCCTGATCGGCCATGGCTGGTGCAGGGTGCTCCCGATTGCCGGGCTGACGCCGGAGTCCTTTGCCCGTGCGCTCTCCGAGATCGAGGTGATGGGGGAAAACCCGCTCGATGCGCTCGCCGCCAAGCTGAAAAAGCGCCTGCCACACTTGTTTGAATCGATTGAGCCGGCGCCTCGGATTGGCTAAAAGCCCGGTCTTTCATCAAAGCGGATAAGCGCATGGCCACGCCACAATATGTTTATGTGATGAACCGCCTGTCGAAGACCTATCCGGGCGGCAAGCAGGTGTTGAAAGATATCACGCTGGCTTTTCTGCCCGGCGCCAAGATCGGCGTGGTCGGCGTGAATGGCGCCGGCAAATCCACGCTGCTTCGCATCATGGCGGGAGAGGAGACGGAGTTCGTTGGCGAGGCCTGGGCCGCGGACGGGGTGACGGTGGGCTATCTGCCGCAAGAACCGCGCCTCGATGAGAGCAAGGACGTGACCGGAAACGTCATGGAAGGCGTGGCGGAAAAGAAGGCGAAGCTCGATCGCTATAACGAACTTGCCGTGAATTATTCCGACGAGACCGCCGAGGAGATGGCGAAGCTCCAGGACGAGATCGACGCGCATAATCTCTGGGATCTCGACTCTCAGGTCGAGCAGGCGATGGACGCTCTGCGCTGCCCGCCCGGCGACGCCGACGTCAAGACTCTTTCCGGCGGCGAACGAAGGCGTGTGGCGCTCTGCAAGCTGCTACTCTCCAAGCCCGACATTCTTCTCCTCGATGAGCCGACCAACCACCTCGACGCCGAGAGCGTCGCTTGGCTCGAGCATCATCTGCGCGATTATCCGGGCACCGTGATCATGGTGACCCACGACCGCTATTTTCTCGACAACATCACCGAATGGACGCTGGAACTCGATCGCGGGCAGGGGATTCCCTACAAGGGCAGCTATTCCTCCTGGCTCGAGCAGAAGCAGAAGCGGCTCGAAGTCGAGGGCAAGCAGGAGGAGGCGAAGCAGCGCACCCTCGCCCGCGAACTCGACTGGATCAGGGCGAGCCCGAAGGCGCGCCAGGCGAAATCGAAGGCCCGCATCCGCGCTTATGAAGAGTTGCTTGCGGAAGCCGGCAAGGACAGGACCGGCAAGGCGCAGATCACCATTCCGCCCGGACCGCGCCTCGGCGATGTGGTCATCGAGGCCGAGCATCTCGCCAAGGGCTTCGGCGACAGGCTTCTCATCGACGACCTCTCCTTCAAGCTCCCGCCCGGCGGCATCGTCGGGGTGATCGGTCCGAACGGCGCCGGCAAGACCACGCTCTTCCGCATGATCGTCGGGCAAGAGAAGCCGGACAACGGCACAATCCGCATCGGCGAGACGGTGAAGCTCGGTTATGTCGATCAGTCGCGCGATTCGCTCGATGCCAAGAAGACTGTGTTCGAGGAGATTTCCGGCGGCGACGAAGTGATCAAGCTCGGCAACCGCGAGGTGCCCGCGCGCGCTTATGTCGGCTGGTTCAATTTCAAGGGTTCCGACCAGCAGAAGAAAGTCGGCCAGCTCTCGGGCGGCGAGCGCAACCGCGTGCATCTCGCCAAGATGCTCAAATCCGGCGCCAATCTGATTCTGCTCGACGAGCCGACCAACGATCTCGACGTCGAGACGCTGTCCTCGCTCGAAGCCGCGCTCGAAGATTTTCCCGGCTGCGCCGTGATCATCAGCCACGACCGCTTCTTCCTCGATCGCGTCGCCACCCACATCCTGTCCTTCGAGGGCGACAGCCACGTCGAATGGTTCGAGGGCAATTTCGAGGATTACGAGGAAGACAAGAAGCGCCGCCTCGGCGAGGACGCGGTCCTGCCCAAGCGCATCAAATATAAGAAATTCGCCCGCGCTTGACGAAGGGAGAGCCGGCGCACCCCTTGCATCTGCCTGCGGGAAGATATAAACATATCTTTATGTCAGGAGCAGAAAATCGTCCCGAGGGCCTCTCCCGCCCGCAGGCTCTTGCGTGTTTGCGCGCTGCCGGCGAAGCCACGCGCTTGCGCATCCTCGCGCTCCTGGCCCACGGCGAACTGAACGTCAAGGATCTCACCCAGATTCTCGGCCAGAGCCAGCCGCGCATCAGCCGTCATTTGAAGCTCATGGCTGATGCCGGGCTCATCCGGCGCTTCCGCGAAGGGTCATGGGTGTTCTTCCGTCTCGCCGACCAAGGCGCCGAGGCCACGCTCGCCCAAGCCATCGTCACGAGCCTCGATCAAAGCGATCTCACCCTTGCCCGCGATCGCGCCCGCGCCAAGGCGGTGCAAAAGGCGCGCGCCGAAGCGGCACAAGCCTATTTCAAGGCGCACGCCGGCGAGTGGGACAAGATCCGCGCGTTGCATGTGGCCGAGAAAGACGTCGAAGCCGCGATGGACGGGGCGCTGGGCGAGGGGCCTTTCAATCTTCTCGTCGATCTCGGCACCGGCACCGGCCGCATACTCGAACTGTTCGCGCCCCGCGCCTCCCGCGCCCTCGGCTTCGACATCAATCATGCCATGTTGGCCTACGCGCGCATGAAGCTCGAACGAGCCGGTCTCACGCACGCACAGGTGCGGCACGGCGATCTTTACAATGTGCCGCTGCCGGACGGCGCGGCCGACGCCGTCGTGCTGCATCAGGTTCTGCACTTTCTCGACGACCCCGCGGCGGCGATCGCCGAGGCTGCGCGGCTGCTCGCGCCGGGCGGCAAGCTGCTCGTGGTCGATTTCGCGCCGCACGAACTCGAATTTTTGCGCGACCAAGCGGCGCATCGGCGCCTCGGTTTCGCCCGCGACCAGCTCGATCGCTGGCTGGCAAAAGCCGGTCTCAAGCTCGAGCGCTTCCGCGAGCTGAAGCCCGATCCCTCCGGGGGCAAGCTCACCGTCTCGCTTTGGCTCGGCCTAAAACCCGCATCGGCCGTGAGGAAAAAGAAACCGGGCCACAAGGTGGAGGTTGCCGCCTGATGCTGACGTCCCCCGCGCACCACCGAAGCCGCTTTCTCGGCCGCGGCGCCATCGACGTGTCCTTCGAATTTTTCCCGCCCAAGACGGCGGCGATGGAAGAGACGTTGTGGACCTCGATCCGCAGGCTCGAACCGCTGCGACCCAAATATGTTTCGGTGACGTACGGCGCAGGCGGCTCCACGCGCGAGCGCACGCATGCCACGGTCGCCCGCATCCTGCGGGAGACGACACTCAAGCCCGCCGCGCATCTGACCTGCGTCGCCTCGACCAAGGCTGAGATGGACGAAATCATTCGCGATTATTGGGATTTGGGCGTGCGCCATATCGTGGCGCTGCGTGGCGATCCGCCTGGCGGCGTGGGAGAACGCTACGAGCCGACGCCCGGCGGTTACATCAATGCCGCCGATCTCACCAGGGGCATCAAGGCGATCGCACCCTTCGAGGTTTCCGTCGCCTGCTACCCCGAGAAACATCCTGAATCGCCGAGCATCGAGGCGGACATCGACATGCTGAAGCAGAAGATCGATGCCGGAGCCTCGGCCGCGATCACTCAGTTCTTCTTCGATAACGAGGTCTATTTCCGTTATCTCGATCGGGTGCGCGCCGCCGGCATCGCCATCCCGATCGTGCCGGGCGTCATTCCCATTCACAATTTCAAGCAGGTGTCGGGCTTCGCCGCCAAATCCGGCGCGAGCGTGCCCGCCTGGCTCGGCCATCGTTTCGAGGGGCTGGACGAGGATCAGGAGACGCGCCATCTCGTCGCGGCCGCCGTGTGCGCCGAGCAGGTGCTCGGCCTGGTCGATCAGGGAATCACCGAGTTTCACTTTTATACTTTGAACCGCGCCGACCTCGTCTACGCCATTTGCCACCTCTTGGGGCTGCGCCCGGCGAGGGCCTTCACCGAAGCCAAGGAGAAGGCCGCATCATGACCCGCGAAGAACGCATCGAAGCGCTGAAACAGGCGGCGAAAGAGCGCATTCTTATTCTGGATGGCGCTATGGGCACCATGATCCAGCGGCATAAGCTGGATGAGGCCGGCTATCGCGGCTCCCGCTTCAAGGATCATGCGCGCGACCTCAAAGGCAACAACGACCTCCTCGTGCTTACGCAGCCGGAGATCATCCGCGAAATCCACGACGCCTATCTCGAAGCCGGCGCCGACATCATCGAGACCAACACCTTCAACGCTCAGGCGATTAGCCAAAGCGATTACGGACTCGAAGACATCGCCTACGAAATGAATGTCGCCGCCGCCAGGCTCGCGCGCGAAGCGGCCGATGCCTGGACCAAGAAGACGCCGGCGAAGCCGCGCTTCGTCGCCGGCGCCATCGGCCCGACCAACCGCACCGCCTCGATCTCGCCCGACGTGAACAGACCCGGCTTTCGTAATGTCGGTTTCGACGAGTTGGTCGCGGCCTATGCCACGCAGACGCGCGGACTGATCGACGGCGGCGTCGATCTCATCCTGATCGAGACGGTGTTCGACACGTTGAACGCAAAAGCTGCGGGTTATGCGGTGAAACAGGTCTTCGACGAGCTTGGTGTGGAGCTTCCGATCATGATCTCCGGCACCATCACCGATCTCTCCGGCCGCAACCTGTCGGGCCAGACGCCGGAGGCGTTCTGGTACTCGATGCAACATCTGAAGCCGTTCTCCATCGGCATGAATTGCTCTTTCGGCGCCGAGCAGCTCAGGCCTTCGGTCGACGAGATCGCCCACGTGGCCGATACGCTTGTGTCTGTCTATCCGAACGCCGGACTGCCGAATGAGATGGGCGGCTATGACGAGACGCCGGAACATATGGCGGGGTTGCTCGAAGATTGGGCGCGCGACGGTCTCATCAATATCGTCGGCGGCTGCTGCGGCACCACGCCGGACCATATTCGCGCCATCGCGCGCGCAGTGTCGAAATATCCGCCGCGCAAGGTGCCGCGGGTCGAACACAAGCTCCGCCTCTCCGGCCTCGAACCCTTTGTGCATGGGTAAAGGGGTCAGCGGTAGAATGACCAACGCAGCGCAAAATTTCGTCATGGTCGGCGAGCGGACCAACGTCACCGGTTCCGCGCGCTTCCGCAAGCTGATCGAGACCGGCGACTACGCCGCGGCGCTTGAGGTCGCCCGCCAGCAGGTCGAGAACGGCGCCAACATGCTCGACGTCAATATGGACGAGGGCATGCTCGATTCGGAACGGGCGATGGTGACCTTTCTCAATCTGATCGCCGCCGAGCCGGACATCGCCCGCGTGCCAATCATGATCGACTCCTCCAAATGGTCGGTGATCGAGGCCGGGCTGAAATGCGTGCAGGGCAAGGCAGTGGTCAACTCCATCAGCCTGAAGGAAGGCGAGGGGCCGTTTCTCGACCACGCCAAGAAGATCTTGCGCTACGGCGCCGCGGTCGTGGTGATGGCCTTCGATGAGAAGGGCCAAGCCGAGACCGCCGAGCGCAAGTTCGAGATCTGCAAGCGCGCCTATAAGCTCCTCACCGAAAAGGTCGGCTTCCCGCCCGAAGATATTATCTTCGACCCCAATATCTTCGCGGTTGCAACCGGCATCGAAGAGCACAACGACTATGCCCGCGCTTACATCGAGGCGACGCGGCGCATCAAGGAAGAGCTGCCTTATGTGCACGTGTCGGGCGGTGTGTCGAACCTGTCCTTCGCCTTTCGTGGCAACGAGCGCGTGCGCGAAGCGATGCATTCCGTTTTTCTTTATCACGCCATCCAGGCCGGCATGGATATGGGTATCGTCAATGCCGGCCAGCTCGCGCTCTACGACGATATCGACCCTGAGCTGCGCATGCTGGTCGAGGACGTGATTCTCAACCGCCGTCCCGACGCCACCGACCGCCTGCTCGAGGCCGCCGAACGCTTCAAGGGCGAGGGCGCACAGAAGAAGGAGGTCGATCTTTCCTGGCGCGAACAGCCGGTCGAGGAACGCCTCGTCCATGCGCTTGTGCACGGCATCGGCACCTATATCGAGCAGGACACGGAAGAGGCCAGGCAGAAGGCAAAGCGCCCGCTTCACGTCATTGAAGGTCCGTTGATGAAGGGCATGAACGTGGTCGGCGATTTGTTCGGGTCCGGCAAGATGTTTCTGCCGCAGGTGGTGAAATCGGCGCGAGTAATGAAGCAGGCGGTTGCCTATCTCATGCCCTTTATGGAGAAGGAAAAGGAGGATCTCGGCCTCGCCCAAGGCGGACCCGCCGGCAAGATTCTGCTCGCCACCGTGAAGGGCGACGTGCACGACATCGGCAAGAACATCGTCGGCGTTGTGCTCCAATGTAACAATTACGAGGTGATCGACCTCGGCGTCATGGTGCCGGCACAAGTCATTCTCGACACCGCGCGCGCCAAGAAGGTCGACATCGTCGGTCTGTCGGGCTTGATCACGCCGTCGCTCGACGAGATGTGTCATGTCGCCGCCGAGATGGAGCGTGAGGGCTTCGACCTGCCGCTTCTCATCGGCGGCGCAACCACGAGCCGCGTGCACACGGCCGTCAAGATCAGCCCGAATTACAAACGAAACCAGGCGATCTACGTGACCGACGCCTCGCGCGCGGTCGGCGTGGTGTCGAGCCTGATGTCGCCGGAGGAGCGCGACAAGACGATCGCCCGCGTGCGCGAAGAGTATCGGGATATGGCCGAGTCTTACGCCCGCGGCCAGGCGGAGAAGGCACGCGCCTCGCTGGCGGAAGCGCGCGCCAACAGGCTTAAGCTTGATTGGACCGGCTACACGCCCCCAAAACCGGGATTTCTCGGCACGCGCGTCTTCAAGGCGTACGACCTTGCCGAGATCGCCCGCTATATCGATTGGACCCCCTTCTTCCATGCCTGGGAGCTGAAGGGCGCCTACCCGCGCATTCTAGAGGACGACAAGTTCGGCGAGGCCGCGCGTCAGCTCTTCGATGAGGCGCAAGCCATGCTGAAGCAGATCATCGCCGAGAACTGGCTGACCGCGAACGGCGTGGTGGGCTTTTGGCCGGCGAACAGCGTCGGCGACGACATCGAGCTTTATACCGACGAGACGCGGTCAAAGCGCCTGGCAGTGTTGCATACGCTCAGGCAGCAGATGACGCGCGACTCCGGCAAACCCAATCTCGCCCTCGCCGATTTTGTAGCCCCGAAAGAGACCGGCCTTGCCGATTATGTCGGCGGCTTTGCCGTGACTGCGGGGCTCGGCGAAGAGGCGGTCGCGCGCCGCTTCGAGCGCGCCAACGACGATTATTCAAAGATCATGGTCAAGGCGCTTGCGGACCGCT
>DATLXW010000194.1:0-31828 GCA_035575415.1 Methyloceanibacter sp.
GCCGTGGGGGCAGATATTGCGGCACGCAAAGCGCCGGCGCCGCGGCATCGACGGCGGCCTTGAACATGGCCTTCAATAATTCGGCAGGCGGCATGATTAGCGAGCATCCTCCCCTTCTGGTGGGAGGGTGCAAACTGCACAGACGCAGAGCCGATGGCAGGCGAATCGATCGCCCCGGCTTTGGCTTTCAGCTTGGCGCGGGCGCCTCACAAAAAGAAGTCGCCTGCGTCCCAGACGATCGCACGCGCGGCATCGCGCACCTCGACGGCGAAATCGGCTGTCTTGTCGCCGTTGACGTCGCCTTCGACCATCCAGCCGCTCGCGGTGATGTAGACCCTGAGCTGACCGGCCGCGCCGGTGAATTTCGCATTGACGCCGATGAAGCTGAACGCGTCGTTGCTGCCCGCCGCATTGGTGCTGTTGGCGTCGATCGGATCGAGCCTTATCCGGTCGAAATTGTCCTCGAAATCCACAATCACGTCGCGGGTCGCCTTGGTGGTGCCGCTGTCCTTCAGCGAAGTATAGCCGAAATGATCTATGGCACCGTCTCCGCTGCCGGACCCGTCGCCGCCCCAAAGAAAATCTTTGCCGAGGCCGCCGGCGACCCTGTCGCCGCCCGCGCCGCCGATCAAGACGTCGTTGCCGCCATAACCGAACAGATTGTCGGCGCCGCCATTCCCCTCGAGCCGGTTGGCGGCGGCTGAGCCGAAAATATTGTCGCCCCCGCTTCCGCCCTTAGCGTTCTCGAAATTGGCAATTGCATCCGTGCCGATGCTGAGATCGCCCGTGCTCGCCTCTCGTGCCGTTCCCCCTTGCGTCAAGCCGGTGCCCGGCGCAAAAAACGGCGAGAGATCGTGCGCCGCCGTATCGAGATTGATCGAAAGCGCGAGCTCGGCCCCGCTCGCGTCGAATGTGTCGACGCCCGCGCCGCCGTCGGCGCTGTCGTTGCCATCCGATCCCTGCTGCGAAAATGCCTCTTCGGTGAGATAAGTGTCGTTGCCGCCGCCGAGCCTAACCGTGTCGTTGCCGCGGAAGCCGTTCACCGTCTCCGCCTTGTTGCCGCCATTAAACACATCGTCGCCGCCGGCGAGCGAAATGGTGTCCTGGATGGTGCCATCAACGATCTTCACCACCTTCTTGTTGCCGACCTTGGTAACGATCTTTGCGAAATTGGTAACGATGTCCGTTCCACCTCCGCCGGCGAAGGAGGAAATCGTTCCAGAATTGATCAGCGTATTGGCGCTCTGATTCGAGCCGCCGAGGTTCACGCTGCCGATCGTTCCCGAATTGACGATCGTATCGATGCCCCCGGCGCTGTCGATGAAGCTGCCAATCGTTCCGGCATTGTTGACGGTGTTAACGCCGGCGCCGAGGTCGATCTCTCCAAGGATAGTGCCCTTGATGACCTTTTTACCCACCTTCTGCGAGTTGATCAGCGTATCGTTGCCTGCGCCGGCAGTGGCACTTGGCTCGGAAATAGTTGCCCCGATAAGGCCCGAATTGACGAGCTTGTTATCGCCCGCACCAAGCCGCACCAGTCCCCCGATGCTGCCGCTGTTAATGAGGCTGTCATTTCCGGCACCGGTGTCGATATTTCGCTCGATGGTTCCGGAATTGACGATCGTGTCGCTGCCTGCGCCTGAGCGCACGCTGTTGCTCGTGCCGGGTGCCCCCGAATCCCGGCCGAAAATCGATCCCGAATTGCTAAGCGAATTGTTGCCGTCGCCGAGGATGACGGCATTGCGAATCTGACCGGCGTTTAGCACCGTATCGCTTCCGGCGCCGAGGCTGATCGCGGCCCCGGTGGAGAACTGAGCCGCGCCCCTGATCTCGCCGAAATTCTTGATGCTAACCGTACTCCCGGCGAAGATGCCGCTGTCGCCGCTACTGATATTACCGTCTTCGCCCGCGACCAGACCCCCGGCGCCCACCGTGATCGTCGAGACTCCGGCGATGTTTGCGCCGATGTGGATCCCGTGGCTTTCCGTCGAAATGACGCTCCCATTGACGCTGATGTTGGCTCTGCTTGCGGCCAAAATACCGGCGACGCTGACACCTCCGACTTCGCCCCCATCGCCGACGGCGATGGTCGAGAGCGCGGGAATTCCTGCCGCAAGGTCGATGCCGGTGGCGCCGAAAATCGACCCATTGACGGTGACGGTCCATGGACCCGTCGCGGCGAGTGTGGCGCCCGGTCCGCCGCCGAACGAGATCAGGAAAGCGCCGGGATTGACGATCAGCGCATCGGCGCCCGAACTGTCGCCGTCGAAGGCCGTGGCGCCATCGCTAAGCGCAACATTGCTATTGTCGTTGGTGATGGTGAAAGTTGTCATGATGACTTTCCTTTTGCCTCGGAGCCAGAGATCGAAGTCCGCGGCGGCTGTTTCTGCGAGCGAGTATCGGTGCTCCGCTGTTTGCCGTCTTGGCACAGGACGAACTCGAATTTGCGTGGAGCGAACTCGCTCTCGGGTCCCGTCCAGAGTGTTCGCCGGGACATCGAACGTGGCGGAACGCGAATTCAACGGACTTTCAACTGACAACGGTAATGCTAGACTGGGTCACCTGGAGCATTGGGTTGATGGTGCCGGCCGACAACAGTCAGGTCCTGCGTGTGGAGATCTCGACGCGCGGTCTTCCAGAGAGGGAACGGATTCCCCACTGGAACGGTAAGAGCCATGTCGCCGATATCGAACCTCTTTCGGATAAGCCGTTCGAAGCGGAGGCGACCTTATGTTTGCTTCCCGGGCTGAGAGTGGGATGGTGGCGGTCGGAGAGACGGGCCCGCTGGAGGCGTACATTCGAACGTATGCAGGACGGCGACGACGACTTTTCGCTGTTGCTGCCTCTTGACGGTCCGCTCGTAAGCCGCGAGACGCTGGTCGGTCCCGGGGAGGGGATCGGCCTGCTCCATGCTGAGCCGTTCACTGTGAGTTTCCGCGGGCGCGACGAGCATCTCATCTTGATGCTGCCGCAGACCGGCTTGCGACCGGCGATCTCCAATCTCGAGGATGCGGCGAACCGATTGGTTCCGCGCGGGAACGAGGCGTTGCGGCTGCTCCGGCATTATGTCGGCGGACTGAAGGACATCGCGGCGGTTGTCGACGCCGCTCTTTGCAAAAAGGTGGTGCAGCACGTCTACGACCTGGTCGCTATTGCAATGGGCGCCAAGGCGGAACGGTTAGCTGATCGTGGCGGTATTCGCGCCGCGCGCCTGAAAGCGATCAAGAACGATTTCGCCGCCCACCCGGGTATGAACCTCGCAGCGCTCGCAGCACGTCAGGGCGTCACCCCGCGCTATGTACAGAAGCTGTTCGAGGAAGATGGAACGACGTTTACCGTATACGCGCTTGAACAACGCTTGGAGCGCGCGCGTAGATTGCTGGCAGACCCGAACAACGCGACTGCGGCGATTGCCGCGCTGGCCTACGAGGCAGGTTTTGGCGATCTCTCGAATTTCAACCGCGCCTTCAAAAGCCGCTTTGGCCTCACCCCGTCCGACCTCCGCGCCCAAGCCTCTAAAGACCGCTAAGGTCCCGGGCCCCGTTTGACGCGCTCCCGCACTGGCGATTGCCATAGGGCAAGCGAATGAATTAACTTGCCCATCCCTCTTGCACGGCAGCCAACAAAATCCCGGGGGGCCAAGGAGTTATGTCAGTGGAAGCGCGCGAGACCGCCAATCGGCCAGGCCTGCGTTCGGACGAGCAGCACAAGAACCCGAAGTCGGATATCGAGATCAGCCAAGCCGCGCGAATGCGGCCGATCCTCGAAGTGGCCAAGGACAAGCTCGGCATCCCGGCGGAGCACCTCCTTCCTTACGGGCATTACAAGGCGAAGGTTTCGCTCGACTATATCGCCTCGCTGAAGCGCAACCCCGACGGCAAGCTCATCCTCGTCACCGCCATCACCCCGACCCCAGCCGGCGAGGGCAAGACTACGACCACAGTCGGCCTCGGCGATGCGCTGAACGCGATCGGTAAGAAGGCGATCATCTGCATTCGCGAGCCTTCGCTCGGCCCCTGTTTCGGGGTCAAGGGCGGCGCGGCCGGCGGCGGCTACGCGCAGGTCGTGCCGATGGAAGACATCAACCTGCATTTTACCGGCGATTTTCATGCCATCGGCGCCGCCAACAATCTGCTCGCGGCGATGATCGACAATCACGTCTATTGGGGCAATCAGCTCGATATCGACGTGCGCCGCGTGACCTGGCGCCGCGCCCTCGATATGAACGACCGCGCGCTGAGATCCATCGTCACCTCGCTCGGCGGACCCGCCAACGGCTTCCCGCGCGAAGCCGGCTTCGACATCACCGTCGCCTCGGAGGTAATGGCCATTTTCTGCCTCGCTTCCGATCTTGCCGATCTCCAGCGCCGGCTCGGGCAAATTCAGATCGGCCAGACCCGTGACCGGAAGCCTGTTACGGCCAAGGACCTCAATGCCGCCGGCTCGATGGCGGCGCTGCTCAAGGACGCGCTCGCGCCGAACCTCGTGCAGACGCTCGAGAACAACCCGGCCTTCATCCATGGCGGTCCCTTTGCCAATATCGCTCATGGCTGCAATTCGGTGATCGCCACCAAAGCCGCGCTCAAACTCGCCGACTATGTGGTCACCGAAGCCGGTTTCGGCGCCGATCTCGGCGCCGAGAAGTTTTTCGACATCAAATGCCGCAAGGCGGGGCTCAAGCCGGACTGCGTGGTGCTCGTGGCCACCATCCGCGCCCTCAAGATGCATGGCGGCGTCGCCAAGGACAATCTCAAGAAGGAGGACCTCGAGGCGCTGGAAAAGGGCTTCGCCAATCTCGAGCGGCACATCGAGAATGTGCGCAAATATCACGTCCCGGTTGTGGTGTCGGTCAATCGCTTCTCCAGCGACACGGACGACGAGATTGCTCTGCTCAAGCGGCTTTGCCTGACGGCCGGCACCGAATGCGTGATGGCCGACCACTGGGCGCAAGGGAGTGCAGGCGCGGTCGAGCTCGCCGAAACCGTGGTCCGCACCATCGAGCGGAAGCCGAGCGACTTCGAGCCGCTTTATCCCGATACGATGTCGCTCTGGGATAAGACCAAGACCATCGCCCGGGAGATCTACCGGGCCGACGACATCGCGGCCGACAAGGCCGTGCGCGACCGCTTCGCCGAGCTTGAGAAGGAGGGGTTCGGCAGATTTCCGATCTGCGTCGCCAAGACCCAATATAGCTTCACGACCAACCCGGACGCCAAAGGCGCCCCCTCCGGCCATATCATTCCCATCCGCGAGGTGAGGCTTTCCGCGGGGGCCGAGTTCGTCGTGGTGATCTGCGGCGACATCATGACCATGCCCGGCCTGCCCAAGGTGCCTGCCGCCAATCACATCCAGCTCAGCGCCGACGGCCGGATTACCGGCCTGTTCTGACCGCTTGCGGGCGTTGAAAGAGGTTGCAACGGCCGCACGCGGACGCTAACACCCTCATTCCGCGAGCCCATTCCGGCCAAAGGCCGGCAAGATTTCAAGGGGAAGTGAGCATGGCTGGAGCAAGAAGGCCCGGGCGCAACTTTCTGTTCGTGCCGGGACCGACCAATGTGCCCGATCGCATCTTACGCGCCATGCACATCGCCATGGAGGATCACCGCTCCTCCGACTTCCCCAAACTCACCCTCCCGCTTTACGAAGACTTGAAACGCATCTTTAAGACCAGAGACGGGCAGGTCGCGATCTTCCCATCGAGCGGCACCGGCGCCTGGGAGGCCGCCCTCACCAATACCTGCTCGCCGGGCGACACGCTACTCGCCGCGAGATTTGGCCAATTCAGCCATTTGTGGATCGAGCTTGCCCGGCGGCACGGCCTTGAGGTCATCGTCCAGGAGGAAGAATGGGGCACCGGCGCCGATCCGGAGCGCATCGAGGAAGCCCTGCGCGAGGACAAGAACCACAAGATCAAGGGCGTCATGGTCGTGCACAACGAGACCGCGACCGGGGTCACCAGCGACGTTGCCGCCGTGCGCCGCGCTCTCGATAACGCCGGTCATCCCGCGCTCCTCTTGGTCGACGGCGTGAGTTCGATCGCCTCGATCGATTTCCGGTTCGACGAATGGCGCGTCGATCTCGCCATTACCGGCTCGCAGAAGGGCTTCATGCTCCCGGCGGGACTCGGCATCGTTTGTGTGAGCCCGAAGGCGCTCGCGGCTATGGAAAGCGCCAAATGCACGCGGTCTTATTTCGATCTGCCTGCCCAGATGAAAGCGAGTGCCACCGGCTATTTCCCTTATACGCCGGCGCTTCCCTTACTGCATGGCTTGCGCGAGTCGCTCGCCATGCTGTTGGAGGAGGGGCTCGACAACGTTTACGCCAGGCACCGGCATCTTGCCTCGGGCGCTCGCGCCGCGGTCAAGGCCTGGGGCCTGCAACTTTGCGCCAAGGAGCCGAAATGGTATTCCGATACCGTGACCGCGATCATGGTGCCGCGCGGCTTCAACGGCGCCGATGTCATCGATCGCGCCTATCGCCGCTATAATCTGGCGCTCGGCGCCGGCCTCTCGGAAGTGGCGGGCAAGCTCTTCCGCATTGGCCATTTGGGCGATTTGAACGAATTGATGCTGCTCGGGGCCATTGCCGGCGCCGAGATGGCCATGCGCGATGTCGGCATCGACGTCGAGCTTGGATCTGGAGTGGCGGCGGCTCAAGCGCAGTTCCGCAGGGATGCGCGCGAGCAAGAAACAAAAATCGCCGCCGAATAGGGTTGGAAACGCGGGGCTCAAGGCCGGGTCGCCGGCCGGTCTCGCTGGATTTGATCTTGGTCAAGCCCGCCGGCGCCCGTTTCCAACGGCGCCGGTGGCCGGTGCAGTGATGCGCGCTTCAGGAGCGGTCCTGGGCACGAAAAGGAGCAGGGGGTTAGGTCAGTGCAGCACACGATCGTGTTCCTCGATCGGGAGTCGGTCGGCGCCAACGTGCGCAAGCCGAACTTTCCGCACGACTACAAGGAGTATCAGTCCACCTGGACGCCGGATGAGATCGTCGAGCGGCTCAAAGACGCGACCATCGCCATCATCAACAAGGTGCCGATGCGCGCCGATGTATTGAAGCGGCTCCCCAAGCTCAAACTGATCGCTGTCGCCGCCACCGGCACCGACGTCGTCGACAAGGCCTATTGCAAGCAAGCCGGCATCACCGTCGTCAATATCCGCAACTATGCCTTCAACACCGTGCCCGAGCATGTGCTGGCGCTCATGTTCGCGCTCAGGCGCAATCTCCTCGCCTATATCGAGGATGTGCGTGCCGGCCGCTGGAACACCTGCCAGCAATTCTGCTTCTTCGATCATCCGATCCGCGACATTGCCGGCTCGACCATGGGCATTGTCGGCTACGGCGCCATCGGCAAGGCGGTGGCGAAGCGGGCCGAATGCCTGGGCATGCGCGTCCTTCCTTATGACGTCGTACCGCAGCCGGGCCTCGTCGATTTCGAGACCGTGTTGAAAGAGAGCGACGTCATCACCCTGCATATGCCGCTTACCCCCTCGACCAAGAACATGTTCGGCGCGGCGGAGCTTAGAAAAATGAAGCCGACCGCCATCCTCATCAACACTGCCCGCGGCGGCTTGGTCGACGAAGCGGCGCTGATCGAGGCCCTGAAAAACGGCACCATCGCTGGCGCAGGCTTCGACGTGCTGACCAAGGAACCGCCCAAGGAGGGCAATATCCTTCTCGACTACAAGGGCCCCAATCTGATCGTCACCCCGCATGTCGCCTGGGCGAGTGTTGAGGCGATGCAAATCCTCGCCGATCAGCTCATCGACAATATCGAGGCCTTCGTCGCCGGCAAGCCGCAGAACGTGGTGATGGAGTAAGCCGGAGCGCCGCCATGAAGAAGCTCTTGTTCCTGTTCGACACCGACCCTTATCCCAGCGTGTTCGACACCGTCGTGGCCTATGACGGCGGGGCCGACCGGGTCGCGGGCTACGCCAATGTGACCCCGGGCAATGTCGGCCCGCTCGTCGACGGCACCATCTTCACCCGCGGCGGCAAGGACAAGCAGAACACGGCGATCTTCGTCGGCGGCGGCGATATGACCAAGGGCGAGGCGCTGTTCGAGGCGGTGAAGAAGCGTTTTTTCGGTCCCTTCCGCGTTTCCGCCATGCTCGACTCCAACGGCTCGAACACGACCGCTGCGGCCGGTGTCGCGCTGTTGCAGAAGGCGGGCAAACTCAAGGGCAAGAAGGCCGTCGTGCTGGCCGGAACGGGTCCGGTCGGCATGCGCGCCGCTGCCTTCCTCGGCCAGGAGGGCGCCGAAGTCAGCATCACCTCGCGCCAGCAAGCGCGCGCGAATAACGCCGCCAAGGCGATCGAGCAGCGCTTTGGCGTAAAGGCCACCCCAATCGAAGCCGCCGACGACCCGGCCCGCGGAAGAGCTGTGAAGGACGCCAATATCGTTTTCGCCGCCGGCGCCATCGGCGTTCAGCTCCTGAAGGCCGCCGACTGGCAGAACAATGCCAATATCGAGATGCTCGCCGACGTGAACGCGCAGCCGCCGCTCGGTGTCGAAGGCATCGAAGCGACCGACAAGGCCAAGGAGCGTTCCGGCAAGATCGTGTTCGGCGCGCTCGGCATCGGCGGTCTCAAATTGAAGCTGCATCGCGGCTGCATTGGCAAGTTGTTCGAAAGCTCCGAAGGTGTGCTCGACGCCGAGGAGATCTACGCTCTGGCGAAAGAAATGGCATGACCGCGATCAAGGACAACCGGATCGAGGAATTTCTCGACGCGCTCGCCAGCCAGTCGGCGACGCCTGGGGGTGGCGGCGCCGCAGCCATCATCGGCGCCATGGGCGCGGCCCTCGTCAGCATGGTCTGCAATCTGACCATCGGCAAAAAGAAATATGCCGGCGTCGAGGCCGAGATGAGGGACATTCTCGCCAAGGCCGAGGCGCTGCGCCGTAAGCTGACCGGCATGATCGAGGACGACGCCAAAGCCTTCGATACGGTGATGGCCGCTTATGGCATGCCGAAAGAGACCGACGCCGACAAGGCTGCCCGCGACGCGGCGATCCAACAGGCGCTCAAGCTTGCCACCGACGTTCCGCTGGCTTGCGCCTATGCGGCGCGAGAGGTGATCGCGCTGGCCGAGAAGACCTCCGAGAAGGGCAACCTCAACGTGATTTCCGATGCCGGTGTGGGCGTGCTGGCCGCCTATGCTGCATTGCGAAGCGCCGCCTTGAATGTTTGGACCAATACCAGAATGATTGCCGACAAGGCCTTCGCCGAGGCTAAGCTCAAGGAGCTGAACGACCTTTTGGCCGGGGCCGAAGCGGCGACCGAGAAGGCTTACGGCATCGTCAAAGGCAAGGTGAGTTAGTGCATTTTGGGGCCCGGCCCCGCCAACGCTTAACGGAGGAGAGACGTGGACGTTCACGAGTATCAAGCAAAGGAATTGCTGGCGAGTTTCGGGGTGCCTGTCCCCAAAGGAGCGGTCGCCTTTAGCCCGGATCAGGCAGTTTACGCCGCGACCGAGCTTGGCGGTTGGAACTGGGCGGTGAAGGCTCAGATTCACGCCGGCGCGCGCGGTAAGGCCGGAGGCATCAAACTCTGCAAGACTTATCACGAGGTGCGGGAAGCCGCCGCCAATATGCTCGGCAAGCGGCTCGTCACCATCCAGACCGGGCCGGAAGGAAAGCCCGTGCAGCGGGTCTATATCGAGGTGGCCGAGCCCTACGAGCGGGAGCTCTATCTCGGCTACGTGCTTGATCGCAAAGCCGAGCGCATTCGCGTGATCGCCTCGCAGCGCGGCGGCATGGAGATCGAGGAGATCGCCAAGAGCGAGCCGGAAGCCATCCTTCAGGTCGTGGTCGAGCCGGCAGTGGGCTTACAGGCCTTCCAGGCGCGTGAACTTGCCTTCCAGCTCGGACTGAACATCAAGCAGGCACAGAGCTGCGTCAGCGCAATAATGAACGCCTATCGCTGCTTCCGCGATTGCGATGCGCTCATGCTCGAGATCAATCCGCTGGTGGTGGCCAAGGACGATCGCGTGCTTGCGCTCGACGCCAAGATGTCATTCGACGACAACGCGCTGTTCCGTCGCCACAACGTCGCCGACATGCACGACCCCTCGCAGCAGGATCCGCGCGAGGCGCAGGCGGCCGAGCACAACCTCAACTATATCGGCCTAGATGGGGAGATTGGCTGCATCGTCAACGGCGCAGGCCTTGCCATGGCCACCATGGACATGATCAAGCACGCCGGGGGCACGCCTGCGAACTTCCTCGACGTCGGCGGCGGCGCGAGCCCGGAACGCATCGCCACTGCGCTCAAGCTCGTTCTGTCCGACAGCAAGGTCAAAGCCTGCCTCGTTAATATCTTCGCCGGCATCAATCGTTGCGACTGGGTGGCCAAGGGTGTGGTGCAGGCGTGCAATACCGTCGATGTCAAGGTGCCGCTCGTGGTGCGCCTTGCCGGCACCAACGTGGAAGAGGGGCGGAAGATACTTGCGGAGAGCGGGCTCAAGCTCATCACCGCCGAGACGCTGGCCGAGGCTGCGGAGAAAGCCGTGGCTGCCTGCCAGGGCCGTCTCGCGGCTTGAGGACCGACGAGGAGTAAATGTCATGAGCATTCTGATCGATGAAACCACGCCGGTCCTGGTCCAAGGGATGACCGGCGACAAGGGCACCTTCCACTCGAAGGAGATGATCGCCTACGGCACCAACATCGTCGGCGGCGTAACGCCCGGCAAAGGCGGCGGCACCCATCTCGACCGTCCGCTGTTCAACACCATGAAGGAAGCGGTGAAGGCGACCGGCGCCACCACCTCCATAACCTTCGTGGCGCCGGCCTTCTGCGCCGACGCCATCATGGAGGCGGCCGACGCCGGCATCCGGCTGATCTGCTCCATCACCGACGGCATTCCCGCACAGGACATGATGCGGGTGAAACGCTACCTCATGCGCTATCCCAAGGATCGGCGCCCGATGATGGTGGGCCCGAATTGTGCCGGCATCATCAGCCCTGGCAAGGCCATGCTCGGCATCATGCCTGGACATATCTATCTCCAGGGCAAGGTCGGCGTGATTTCGCGGTCGGGCACGCTCGGCTATGAAGCCGCCTCGCAGATGAAAGCCAAGGGCATCGGCATTTCGACCTCGGTCGGCATCGGCGGCGATCCCATAAACGGCTCTTCCTTCCTCGACCACCTCGCTCTGTTCGAGGAGGACCCGGAGACCGAGGCCGTGTTGATGATCGGCGAGATCGGCGGCCCGCAAGAGGCTGAGGCCTCCGCCTGGATCAAGGACAATATGTCGAAGCCTGTGATCGGCTTCGTCGCCGGCCTCACTGCGCCGAAGGGACGCCGCATGGGTCATGCCGGCGCCATCATCTCCGCCGCCGGCGACAGCGCCGCCGAGAAGGCCGAGATCATGCGCGCCTGCGGACTGACGGTCGCCCCCAATCCGAGCGAATTCGGCTCGACCGTCGCCGCCGTGCTGGCGAAGCGCCCGGAGCGCCGGGTCTACGCGTGATCGGCGCGATTGGCTTAGTCCACCGCGCCGGACAGACATCCGTCATGGCCGGGCTTGTCCCGGCCATCCACGATTTCGATCTTAATGGGGGAAAATCGTGGCTGCCCGGCACTTCGGCCGGGCATGACGACTTGATAAGGGATTGCGCTACAAGGGACGCACATCCCGGGGCGTGCTTGCGCCCAGCCGAAACCCGCTCTAGCGCGCCGGAAGCGCCGAAAGTGTCGCGCGTCGTCATGAACGAGGAGCTGAAGCCAGAAACCGAAGAGATCGTCCCGCCGGAGGCCGTGATCGGCGGCATCTCGGCCAGGCCGGTGGCCGAGCTTCTCTCCAAGCTTCTCATCGAAGTGGTGCGCCGCCATCAGCCGGAGATCGAGCCGGTTCTGCGCGGCGGGGCCAATCTCGCCGGCTTCACGCCGGAGCTGATGGCCCGCGCGCTGCAAGCCCAAGGTATCTGGTTCCAGCTCCTCTCCCTCGCCGAGCAAAATGCCGCCATGCGGCGCCGGCGGCATATCGAGCGGACGCGCGGACGCGCGGCGCTACGCGGCACTTTCGCCCATGTGATCGCCGAAGCGGCGCAAAGCAACATTCCTCCAAAGGAAATCCAGACGCTGCTCACAAGCTTGCGCATCAGGCCGGTGATCACCGCGCATCCGACCGAATCCAAGCGCGTCACCGTGCTGGAGAAATATCGCAAGATTTATCTGCTGCTGCGCGAATTGGAGATTCCCCGTTGGACGGAGCGCGAGCGCAACGCGCTGATCGACGAATTGCGCGATCAGATAGAGCTGGTGTGGATGACGGGAGAACTGCACCTGGAAAAGCCGACGGTTCAGCACGAAGTGTCTCGCGGGCTCCACTTCTTCGATGAGGCTCTGTTCGACAAGACGCCGGACCTGCTCGCCCTGGTCGATGCCGCGCTGGAAGAGAATTATCCGGGCCACAGCTTCGACGTCCCGCCGTTCTTCCAATTCGGCTCTTGGATCGGCGGCGACCGCGACGGCAACCCCTCCGTCACGACCGAGGTCACCGCTTGGACTTTACGCCAGAATTCGCTCGCCGCGCTCCGCTATTACCGCCACCGCATCGTCAATCTCGCCAGAGCGCTCTCCATCACCGAGCGAGCGCTGCCGGTGCCGCCGGGCTTTCGCGCCGAGCTCGAGCGCGCGCTCGAGGGGAGCGGGGAGGCGGACCGCATCCGCGCGCGCAATCCCGGCGAGCCTTATCGCCAATTTCTGTCCGTGGTTCTGCGCCGGCTTGAAGCCACCATGGCCAAGGCCGAAGGTCAGGACATCGGCGGTCCAGGCGCCGCTTACGCCAATGCCGACGAACTGATCCTCGATTTGCGCGTGATCGAGACCGCGCTTGCCGAGGCCAACAGCCCTTCCCTTGCCAAAGATCTGGTCAAACCCGTGCGCCGCGCCGTGGAAATCTTCCGCTTCTCCACCGTGCGGCTCGATCTGCGCGAAAACACCGCCAAGACCACGGCGGCGCTCAGGGCGCTGTGGTGGGCGACGGCCGGCCACGGCGACGACACGCCCCCGGAGCTTGGCAGCCGCGAATGGCGCATGTGGCTGTTCCGCGAGTTGGCGCGCCCGCTCACCGGCCCTCGGCTGATCCCCGAACTTCCGGCCGAGGCGGTCGAGGTGATCGATATGTTCGGCCAGGCCGCGGCAACCCGCCGCCAAGCGGACCTCGACGCCATCGGGTCCTTCATCCTGTCCATGACGCGCTCAGTCGACGACATCCTCGGCGCCTATCTCCTTGCCAAGGAGGGCGGCGCCTTTCTCGACGCCGCCGGCACCGAAATCTGTGCACTTCCCATCGTGCCGCTATTCGAGACCATCGCCGATCTCAGAGCCGCGCCCTCGATCATGCGCGAGGCGCTGTCGATTCCGCTCATCCGCCGCTCCACCCACTGGCAGGGCAACGTGCAGGAGGTGATGATCGGCTATTCCGACTCGAACAAGGACGGAGGCTTCGTCGCCTCCAATTGGGAACTCGCCAAGGCGCAGTCGCAGCTCACCAGGGTTGGAGCCGACACCGGCATCGCCATCGCCTTCTTCCATGGACGCGGCGGCTCGGTGTCGCGCGGGGGGGCGCCGACCGGGCGCGCCATCGCCGCCCAACCCGCAGGTTCGATCAGAGGCCGCTTCCGCGTCACCGAGCAGGGCGAGGTCGTCTCTTATAAATACGCCAACAAGGGCACCGCCCTTTATCAGATGGAGCTGCTTGCTTCGAGCGTGTTCGAACATGCGCTGAAATCCGAGCGCGAGGAGGCGCTGAAGCCCAAGCGCGAATTCGACGACATTATGGAGGCCCTCGCTGGCGCTTCGCGCGCCGCCTATACCGGTCTCGTTACCCATCCGGGTCTCGTTCAATATTTCCAGGCGGCGAGCCCGATCGAGGAAATCTCGATGCTAAATATCGGCTCGCGGCCGACGCGGCGCTTCGGCGCCAAGACGCTGAGCGACTTGCGCGCCATTCCCTGGGTCTTTGCCTGGGCGCAGAACCGGCACATCATCACCGGTTGGTACGGCGTCGGCTCGGCGCTTTCGAGCCTGCTCCAGGTACGCGGTCAGCATGGCGAGGCGCTGTTGCCGCATATGTTTCAGGACTCGCGTCTGTTCCGTCTCATCATCGACGAAGTGGAGAAGACACTGCTCCTCGTCGATCTCGACATCGCCCGCGACTATGCGAGCCTGGTCGAAGACGAAGGTGTTCGGGACATGATCTTCGCCATGATCGAGGAGGAGTATCGCCTGACGCGCGAGATGGTGCTGAAGGTTTCCGGCGGGAAGGAAATCGCCGAGCGCTTCCCGGACTATCGCCGCGCGCTGGCGGCGCGGCTACCAGCCGTCAACGAGGTCAGCCGCATACAGGTCGAATTGCTGCGCCGCTTCCGCAGCGCGCAAAGCGAAGCCGAGCGCGAGGCGTACAAATCCGCATTGCTTTTGTCCATCAACACTGTTGCCGCCGGTCTCGGCGCCACCGGTTAGAGAGTGCTTAATGAGCAGAACGCAACGGCAAACTCTGCATACCTCCTCCTCATGGGGAGGTCCGACGACGCGAAGCGGTGTCGGGGTGGGGGGATGTCTCATCCCACCCGGCCTGCGGCCTCGCCGCCCTCCCCATCAAGGGGAGGGATGGAGTTCGGGGTTCCGTCACAAGATTCCCAACCATTCCATTCAGATCCAGATAGGGGAGAGTACAAAATGAGCTTTACTTTGATCCAACAGGCGACCCCGCGTCTTCACCGCTCGGAACTTGCCGTGCCGGGGTCGAACCCCTCTTTGTTCGAGAAGGCGGCCAAAGGCGCGGCCGACGTCATCTTTCTCGATCTCGAAGATGCCGTGGCGCCGGACGACAAGGAGCAGGCGCGCAAGAATATTATTCAGGGCCTGAATGAAATCGATTGGGGCAACAAGACCATGATGGTCCGCATCAACGGCCTCGACACCCATTACTGCTATCGCGACGTGGTCGACGTCGTCGAGAACTGCCCACGCCTCGACATGATTCTGATCCCCAAGACCGGCGTGCCGCAGGACGTCTATGCCATCGACATGCTCGTCACCCAGATCGAGCAGGCGAAGAAGCGCGAAAAAAAGATCGGGTTCGAGTGCCTGATCGAGACCGCGCTCGGCATGGCCAATGTCGAGGCGATTGCGCAAAGCTCGAAGCGTCTCGAGGCGCTCTCCTTCGGCGTTGCCGACTATGCGGCGTCGACCCGCGCGCGCACCGTCGGCATCGGCGGCCCGCACCCGGATTACGGCGTGCTCACCGACAAGGACGCCGATGGCAAGCGCCATTATTACTGGAACGATCCCTGGCATTTCGCCTTGTCGCGCATGATGGTCGCCTGCCGCGCCTATGGCTTGCGCCCGATCGACGGCCCGTTCGGCGATTTCTCCGATCCAGACGGCTATCTTGCCGCTGCCAAGCGCGCCGCCGTGCTCGGCTTCGAGGGCAAATGGGCGATCCATCCGAGCCAAGTCGAGCTCGCCAACAAGGTGTTCACGCCGTCGGAAGCAGAGGTCACCAAGGCGAAGCGCATCGTCGAGGCGATGCAGCAGGCGGCGCGAGAGGGCAAGGGCGCCGTCTCGCTCGACGGCCGTCTCATCGACATCGCCTCCATCCGCCAGGCGGAAGCCCTGCTCAACAAGGCCAAGCAGTGCGGCATGGCTTAGTTGGTTCCGACCGATTGAGTAAACTCCTTGGGAGAAAGCGCGCGACCCACGACTCGATTGGGGAAGCGGTGAGGGGGGCGCCCAAGCGCGTTCGAGACCGGCAATCCCTCCCGCTTTTCACCATTCGGCTTGCGCGGTCTTCGACGCGCAGGAGCGCGGCGGATTATCTTTTCCCCCATGGAGAGAGGATTGTTGCGGAACTAAGGAGGATGACATGACCATTACCGGCGGGTGCCGCTGCGGCGCGGTGCGCTACACAATCGAGGCCGAGCCGCTCTTCGCACGGCATTGCTGGTGCCGCGATTGCCAATATGTCGGCGCGGGCTCAGGCACGGTGAACGTGTTCTTTCCGAGCGAAGCGCTGAAGGTCGAAGGCGTGCTGTCCGATTTCGCAAGCCGCGCCGATAGCGGCAATATCGTGCATCGGCAGTTTTGTTCCACTTGCGGCACGCCGGTGTTCACCCAATCGGAAGCCCGCCGGCATTGGATCGGCGTGCGCGCAGGCACGCTCGACGATCCCGAGCTCGGCAAGCCCGGCGTGACCGTTTGGGCTTCGAGCGCGCCGAGCTGGGCCGTCTTCGATGACAACATTCCGCGCGAGGCGAAGCAGTCTGTGCCGCCACAAATGCAGAAGCGCTGACGACATATCGATCGCAATCGCCGAATTGCGCGTATTTGCGGTGCGGCCGGAACCAGGCGCTGCTCCCGATGTCGCCAAACAAGCGACCAATCCGGACAAGGGTTCGCCCGAAACACCGGGCGGCGCCAGGGAGCGCAGCTCGGCGCCTCCGTCCTCCGGAGCGGCGAGCGCGGGTGCCGGCGGCTCTACCGGACAGTCCTCTTCAAGCGGCGGCTCGAGCGAGAGTTCATCTGCCGCTGAGAAAAGCCCCGATAAGGGCTCTGAGACGTCCAAGGAGTAGTCCGCTCCCTATTGGAACGTAAGGCAGGAGGCCGCTTCCTCTGGAAGCGGTCTCTTTTTTCTGGCCTGCAGGGAGCCTCCGCCCCGCTGGCCAGCGCGGCAAGAATGTTTTCACGATCCTGTGCCTTCAATTGGCGCCCCACGCGCCGCTGCCGCTCGTTCGGGGTTAGGGCCGGTGTAGGACGACGACCATGACGACGATGCAGATCGTAATCACCATCATCATTCTCGCCATGATTGCCGGCGCTGCGAGCGCCGCGCCTTGACGCTGGCGCCGCGCCTTGCCCCGTCGCGGCGGCGCTCAGACTGTGCATGAAGAAGGCGGCCAAAACGCTTTCAGCGCTTCGCATTGCTGTCTTCGATTCTGGCGCAGGCGACGCCACGAATGTCAGCCGGCCGCGACTGCGGCGCGAAAGTCACAATGCACAGCTTTTTGCGTCGGCTGCGCGCCTCGGCGAACCGGCTCCCGACGTTTCGGATTAAGATTGAAATCTAAAATCGAATCGCGGGGGATTTTTGATGCGGACCACTCTCTCGATAGCGATTACGGTCGTCTGCGGCTTGGGGCTCGCAGGAGCGGCACACGCTTACACCAAGGAAGTGCAGAAGGCTTGCGGCGACGACTATCGCAAATATTGCGGCGAGTATGGACTCGAGACCGCGGCTTTGCGCAATTGCATGGACAAGGCTGGGCAGAAGCTCACCCATGCCTGCGTCCACGCCTTGATCCGGGCTGGCGAGGTCTCCAAGTCCGAGGTGGAGCGCCGCAGAAAAACCGGCCAGTAGGCGCGCGGCACGTTTCCTGCAAGTGCTGCCTTGCCGTTGGCCGCTTTGAAGGCGTCTTTCGCCGCAAAATGGCCGTGAGAGGGTTCTAGGCCGGTCGCCCGGCGCATCGCTGCCGTTTTCGCGCGCGGCAGAGCGATGCAAGTTTGGCGCTGCCCCGCTGCGAAACAAGGGGATACATCATGAGCAAGCATCGCAAGACGCCAGGCGATTTCGACCGCGCCCTCGAAAAAGGTAAGGCGAAGGAAGCCAAAAAGACCAAGTCCGCCGGGAAAGGTGAAGGAAAAACCATCGCTGCCGAGATGGCCGAAACCGTGCGCCGAGAGGAGCCTTCAAGGGGAGCCCCTCAGGTCGAACCAGCCGTCTCGAAAGCAAGCGTGAAAACGGCGGCGGCAAAGCCCCACGGGACGCGGCCAGCGTCGCCTTTGCAGGCAGGTTCCCCGGCGCAGAAAGCCCAGCCGCAGCCTCCATCGCCGGCCAGCCAGCGCGCCGCCAAACCGCTTGTCGCCGCCCCGGGTGACCACATTGTGTGCAAAACGGTCGACACCATCGAACGATCGCTCAAGGCTGCGGGCCGCGGAACGGTTGCCGTCAACTGCAAGCTTCTCGACTTCGCGCGGAACAATGTCAATTCCGGCCTCGACTATGTGAAGGACGTCGCCGCGGCGCAGAACCCGGTTGGGCTCCTGCGCCTGCAATTCGGATATTGGCGGGATTGCATCGAGACCTTCCTCCATCAGGCGCAAGAGCTGCGGACTCTGTCGGCGGAGATCGTCGCCAACACCAACGAGCCGCTCCGCCGCAATTTCCTCGACGCCCCGCCGCGCGCGGCGTGAGGACTTCGCCTCCGTTAAGAACTTGTTGGGCGTTCGCCGGAAGAGGGGGGTAGACGGACGCTTCAACTCGGTCATGATAGGGCCCTTGCATGAAACATCCGGGGTCCTGGCCATGCCGCGACGCACTGCCTTGCTTTCGCCGATCGCTGTCTTTCTCATCTGCGCGCTGTCTCAGCAAGCGCCTGCCGCCGAGCCCGCGGTCGTCGCCGAGGTGAACAAAGCCGCCGGCGCGCTCGACGCGGCATTCGAACGGCAGGACGCACAAGCCATCACGCAATCGATGACGGCGGACCATGTCGCCGTCACGCCTTATTACGATGCGCCGCTAAACGTGGCCGAGCAACTCGCCACCCTGTCCGACCTCAAATATGCGCAGACCGATCTGAGCGAACCCGAAGTAACCCTTCTTGCTCCCGGCGTAGCGCTTCGCACCTTCCGCGCCCGGCTTGACGGCACTTTTAAAGGGAGGCCGATTGCGCCCGACGTCTTTGTCAGCCAGCTCCTGGTGAAGGAGAGCGGCGCTTGGAAGGAGCGTTTCTATCAGGTGACGGCGCTTCAGGCCGACAAAAACCAAAACTCTTGCAAGGAGTTGATGGGAACCTATCTGACGCGCAACACGGCCAAGGGCGGCGCCATGACGAGCCGCAGCCTCCTCTCGTTCGGGAGCGCCCATCTCGTCCTCTTCACTGACTCCGGCGAGGGCGGCGAAGCCGGCTTCGCCCCCTTCACCGACGGCCGCGGCAATTGGGTCTGCACGCAAGGCTCCGACGGGGCGATTAAGGTGGCCGCGACCACGCTCGATTTCACCGCGGCGACTTCCAACACCGCCGCCGGCATTGGACGGCTCGACTTCGAGTTGACCTACAATCCTGCGGGCCGGACACTCGACGGCGCGGCGACGCTCTATCTCTTGCCGCTCGACGGCGATCCGCTCGACCCCGCCGCGCTGAAAGATGGCCGCCAATTCGCAATTGCCGGCCGGCGCTTCGGACCGCAGCCGTGAGCATTCGGCCGGGGCCGCCTGCGCGGAGCACCGGCGAACTGGAGAGGAGCAACCTAGGAGGAGATTGACGATGCAAGCCACCTGGATGCCTTACACCGAGCATGGCAAACTCACCACACGGTCCAATTTGCCCGATAGTGTGTTCGCCTTTCCGCGCCAGCGCAAGGAGCCGCTGACCGACGCCGACCATGTCCGGAACGCAATCGCCCGGTTCGATCAGGTCGAGGGCGTGAACGACGCCGACCGCGATCTTGCCTTCGCCAATATCAAAGCCGCGGCCGATTATTACGGCGTCGATATGCGCGAGAAAAGTTGGCGCGAGCTCATGCGCCGCTAGCCGGTCGCACATTCCGGGCTTAAGAGACGTGCAGCCGCGCGGTGAGCCAAGCGGCAAGGCGCTCACGCGTGCGACGATGCGCGGCGCGGAGCATGCGGCCCATATTCATGAAGCCGTGGATCGTCCCCTCCACGCAATCGTAATCGACTGCGACCCCTGACGCGGCGAGGCGATTTGCGTAATCGGCGCCTTCGTCACGCAAAGGATCGAAGCCCGCGGTAACGATCAAAGCTGGAGGAAGTGCACTGTAGTCCTCGTACAGCGCGGGGATCGCGCGGGGGTCGTCGATCGGCCAGGCATTGCCGAAATAATGATTGAAGAACCACTGAAGCATCTCTTCCGGAATGGGAAACTGCCGGGCGAGGACCTTGCGCGACGGGGAGCGCCCGCGCAGATCGAGCGCCGGGTAGATTAACACTTGTCCGCGCAGAGGTGCAGCAAGCCCACCCTTCGTCTCGTGCAGAGCGACGGCGGCGAGCCCACCGCCCGCGCTGTCGCCGGCGACGGCGATGCGCTCCTTGTCGACACCGAGCGCGCCTGCCTCATGCGACAGCCAAAGGAGCGTCGCGACCGCATCGTCGACGGCTGCGGGAAACGGGTGCTCCGGCGCGCGCCGGTAATCGAGCGCAAACACAGTCGCGCGGGTGTCGTGGCAAAGTGTACGGCAGAACGTGTCGTGCGTGTCGAGATCCCCGAGGACGCAACCGCCGCCATGCATGAAGAGGATCGCTGCCCGTGCCCGCTCGTCCGCGTGCGCAGGCAGATATCGGCGCAAACGCAGGTCGCCCGCAGGCCCGGGCACCTCAAGCTCGCGTGTCTCGCCTATTGGCGGCGGGACGATCTCGGTCTTGGCGAGTCCGCGGGCATAGCTTTCGCGCGCTCTCTCGGGAGGGAGCTGCCATAGCGGAGTTGCAGGAGAGACGGAGGCCCAATAGAGCAGCGCCTCGGTTTCGCGGTCGAGCTTCAAGCTTGGTTTTCGCGGACGATCCTCTTTGACGATCCGTCTTCTCAAGTTTGGTGCCCCAGGCCGGACTCGAACCAGCACGCCCTCGCGGGCAACAGATTTTGAGTCTGCCGCGTCTACCACTTCCGCCACTGGGGCTTTCCGGGCAGGAACATGGGGTAAGCGCTGGCCGCGGTCAACCGCGGCCGTTTAGGCTCCAGCCGGACTACGGCCCGACGGGCGCGACCGTCTCCGTGACCTCGCCGATGGTGAAATAGGCGGTCAGCGCGCCGTAAATGGCCGCGAACAGGACCGCCTGCGCCAAGGCGTTCAAGAAGCGGTTCTTGAAGTCGATGTAGTTGCCGATCAGATCGACGATGAAGACGATCACCGCCGCGATTAAGACCGGCAAAAGCCATACCAGATTGGCCATCGTTACCCCTTTTTCGCCGCTATGCCCCTAACTTAACGCAGAACCGCGCTTTCCCGAAGTAGCAGAACGGGTCCGCGTCAGGCCTAAATCAGGCGTGTACCCAAGTCCGATGGACAAGCGCCGCGGCGCCCGATATGCAGCTAGGATGCTGCGCGCCCTTTATGACCGTGTCATCGCCTTGTCCGAGAGCCCCCGGGCGCTCCCGACCTTGGCCCTGGTGTCCTTCGCCGAAAGCTCGTTCTTTCCCGTGCCTCCCGATGTCGTCCTCGTGCCGATGGCGCTCGCCCGACCCGACAAGGCGCGAATGTATGCGCTCGTCTGCACCGTCGCTTCGGTGCTTGGCGGCATTCTCGGCTATTTCATCGGCGCCTTTCTCTATGACACGCTCGGCAAATGGTTGATCTCGATTTACGGCTATGGCGACAGCGTGGAGGCATTTCGCGCCGCTTACGCCAAATGGGGCTCGTGGATCATTCTGATCAAGGGCCTGACCCCGATCCCTTATAAGATCGTCACCATCGCCTCCGGCTTCGCCGGCTACGACTTCTTCATGTTCGTCCTGCTATCGCTGATCACGCGCGGCGCGCGTTTCTTCCTCGAAGCCGAGTTATTGCGCATGTACGGCGAACCGATCCGCGATTTCGTGGAAAAACGGCTGACTTTGGTCACCACGGGGTTCCTCGCCGCAGTTGTCGGGGGCTTTTTTATCGCCAAATATGCCTTCTGACATGGATGCCACCGGCAAACCCGTTCTGGCCAAGCCGCCGCGCCCGGCATTGACGACAAGCGCCGTCGTCTTTTTCATCGCCACGGCCACCATCGCCACGGCGCTCGCTTTCGAGCATTTCGGCGGCTATGCGCCATGCCCGCTCTGTCTCCAGCAACGCTACGCCTATTATTTCGCCGTGCCGTCGAGCGCGCTCGGCTTCATACTGGCGCAAGGCGGCCGCTTCGGCCCCGCCCGCCTCCTGCTCGCGCTGATCGCGCTTGCCTTCGCCGCCAATGCGGTTCTCGGCGTTTACCACTCCGGCATCGAATGGAAATGGTGGGCAGGACCTTCGACCTGCAGCGGCAGCTTCGATCTCATCTGGGAAGATGGAGGAATCGTCGACACGCCGGTCATCCGCTGCGACGAGGCCTCCTGGCGCTTCCTCGGGCTCTCCTTCGCCGGCTGGAACGCCGCGATCTCGGCATTTCTCGCCGCCGTCGCCGCATGGGGCGCCTCGCGCCGGCTCTGACTCACGCCGAATTCAACACAGAGTGATTGGCGGCCGACGCGTAAGCGTTGCTAGATGGCACGCAAACCCGCTTGCAAGGATCGCCGTTATGAGCCGCAACCGCTATCCGTTCCTCCTCGTCATCCTCTTCTTCACCGCCTGGGCATTGGCACCTGCCGATGCGGCCGAGTGGAAGCCGTTCAACCAGGAGGCCTTCTCTGCGGCGAAGAAGGAAGGGAAGCCGATCTTGGTCGACGTCTTCGCCGCATGGTGTCCCGTGTGCCGCGCGCAAAATCCGATCCTTACGCAATTGACCCGTGAACCCAAGTTCAAAGACATGGTCGTCTTCAAGCTCGATTTCGACACCCAGAAGGACGATCTGCGCGCGCTCAACGCGCAGTCGCAAAGCACCTTGATCGTCTTCAAGGGCGAAACCGAAAAAGGCCGCACGGTCGGCGATACCAACCCCGCTTCGATTGAGGCGCTGCTCGATAGCGCGCTCTGAGGCTTGACGGGGATGGCCGCGACTCTCGGGCTCGCACTTCTCGCAGGCATTCTGACCGCGCTTTCGCCCTGCGTCTTGCCGCTTTTGCCGATCGTTCTCGGCGCCGCTGCGAGCGAGCACCGTCTCGGTCCTGCCGCGCTTGCGCTGGGCCTCGCCATCTCCTTCACCGCCATTGGGCTCTTCGTTGCGACCGTCGGCTTCGCCGCCGGAATCGACACCGGCGTCTTTCGCCTCCTCGCGGCCGTTCTCCTCGTCGGCGTCGGGCTCGTGCTTATCGTGCCGCGGCTACAGGAACAGTTCGCGCTGGCAGCAGGCCCGGTCAGCAACTGGGCCGGCTCTTACGCCGACAATTTCACGCCGTCGAGCCTCGCCGGACAATTCGCGCTGGGGCTGTTGCTTGGCGCCGTTTGGAGCCCATGCGTCGGGCCCACGCTCGGCGCCGCCTCCGTCCTTGCCGCCAAGGGCGAAGACCTCGGCCAAGTCACGCTGACCATGCTGATCTTCGGCATTGGGGCGGCGCTGCCGTTGCTGCTGCTTGGTGTCGTGTCGCGCGAAGCAATGATGCGCTGGAGAAGCCGTCTCATCGCGACGGGCAAGACCGGAAAGGCTCTACTCGGCGGCCTTCTGATCGCGATCGGGCTTCTCGTCGCCTCCGGCCTCGACAAACGGCTTGAGGCAATGCTGGTCGAGGCCTCGCCCGAATGGCTGACGAAGCTGACGACGCAATTCTGAGCGGGAGGCTTACGGCTCGAGCTCGGTATCCCAGTACAGATAGTCGAGCCAGCTTTCGTGCAGATAGTTGGGCGGGAACAGCCGCCCGTTTCGGTGCAGCTCGAACACCGTCGGACGGTAGGGCTTCTGCGCCGGATACATCTTGGCTTCGTCGGGCAGCTTGCCGCCTTTCAGCAGATTGCAGGGTGCGCAGGCTGTGGTCACGTTCTCCCACCGCGTCAGTCCGCCGCGCGAGCGCGGCACGATATGATCGAAAGTGAGATCCTGATCGTCGCCGCAATATTGGCAGGTGAAGCGATCGCGCAGAAACACATTGAATCGTGTGAACGCGGGATATAGCGCCGGCCGCACATAGGTCTTGAGGGAGACGACCGAAGGCAGCTTCATTTCGAAGGAGGGGGAATGGACCGCGCGATCGTATTCCGAGACGATATTGACGCGGTCGAGAAACACGGCTTTGACGGCGTCCTGCCAGCCCCAGAGCGAAAGCGGATAATAGGAAAGGGGCCGATAGTCGGCGTTGAGCACAAGGGCTGGAAACGTACCGGGAGCGGCCGATGCGGTTGCGACGTTCAAGGCGAGCGATTCCTTAGCTTTGCCCGTCGCACTCGGGACCCATCCTCCTTTATGGGGCGGCATACTATAGGGGCATGTCACGAATGTGAAGGCCCCCTAGATGCTGTAGTCACGACGGTACTACCGCACTGCCTGAACCGCCGCGAAGGCTTGGCGCAGAAACGCGCCGCCGAGGCGCAAAGCTTCGCCGTCGATCCCGTGGCCGATGCCTTGCGACATATGCCACTCCACGGCAATGCCCGCGCGGGCAAGCTGCTCCCGTGCGATGAACATGGCCTCGACCGGGATCACCTCGTCCATGTCGCCGTGCACGAGCAAAACCGCCGGCGCCTCAGATGGATTCTTTGGCAGCCCCTCGACCGTCGCCAGCGCGCCGGAAAAGCCGACGATCGCCGCCGGCGGCGGGTTACGCACAAGACCCACGCCAAGCGCGAGCATGGCGCCTTGGCTGAAGCCGACGAGCGCGAGCGCGCGCGACGGCAGATTGTAGCGCTTCAGCTCGGCGTCGAGGAAAATGTTGAGGATAGGCGCGGCCTGCTTGACGCCCCGCGCCATCTCGCCCGGATCGCGAAAGGTGAGGTTGAACCACTGCCGCCCCATCGGCGCCATGCCGCAGCGCTCCGGCGCATGCGGGGAGACGAAGGCCGCATGCGGCAGAAGCTTGGCCCATTCGCGGCCGAGCCCGATGAGATCGTTGCCGTCGGCGCCATAGCCGTGCAGGAACACGACGAGCTGACGCGCTGCTCCGCCCGCGGCGGGCTGAAGCCGCGGCCCGTCGATCAAACTGACTGACATCGACTAAGTCCGGACCCTAGACCGGTGCGCCGCCTTCTTCCGACAATTTGTCGGCCGAGTGCGCCTGGAGCTGGCCATAATTTTGAATCCCGACCTCCTCGAGCAGTTTGAGCTGGGATTCAAGATAGTTGATGTGGCCTTCCTCGTCCGAAAGCAGCTCCTCGAAAAGATCCATGCTCACATAGTCTTCTTCCTTCCGGCAGGCCGCACGCGCCTCCATGTAGAGCGCGCGCGCGCTGTATTCGGCCCTTAGGTCGCATTCCAGCACCTCCTTGATGTTCTGGCCGATCATCAAAGGATCGATATGCTGCATGTTGGGAAGGCCTTCGAGAAAGATGATGCGCGCGACGAGCTTGTCCGCGTGCTGCATCTCCTCGATCGATTCCTTGCGCTCTTTGACCGCAAGCCGCGTGTAGCCCCAATCTTCGAGCAGGCGATAATGCAACCAATACTGGTTCACGGCCGTAAGCTCGTGCGTCAGCGCCTTGTTCAAATACTCGATGACGCGGGGATTACCCTTCATGGTTCGCTCCTCTTCTCAACCTTGCTCCATCATGACCTGTCTTTGCGCTCTCCGCCAGACGCTCTGTGCGGGGGCTCCGCATGCGGCATGGTGTTCGGACCCTCCTCGTCATAGGCCACCATCAGTTTGGTGATAAGCGGCAAACACCCGCCGCAGGATGGCCGCTTGCCGAGATGGCGGTAAATTAGTCCGGGCGTCAGCACCACGAACGGGTCCTTGGTACGCAACGCCGTCACCGCTTCGGCGATGTCCTTGGAGGTGATCATGGTGCAGGAGCAGACGATCATGAGCCTCTCTAAGCCCGAAGTCGTGTAGGCCCGTCAACCGCCCTCAGCCCTTAACTGGTGATTCTCCATATTCTTTCGACGCCAGCGCCTTAGCCCAGTTTTAAGCCATCTCTGCCATGCTCGCTGCAGGTTCAGGACACAAAGGTGGGGCAAAGTGTCGATGCGGCCTGAAGACTTTCGGCCCGACGATCTATTTGCGCAGATCCAGGGGCTTGTTGACGGACTGGCGGAAGAGCGCGCCGCGCGCCAGGCCGCGGAAACCTCCAACAAGGCCAAGGCCGATCTCATCGCCATGATAGGGCAGGAGCTGCGCGGTCCCATGGAGACGATCGTCGCCATGTCGGAGGCGCTGCTTTCCGGTCCCGACGGGCCCTCCCGTACGCGCTATATCGAAACTCTGAATCGCTCCGCATGCAGCCTGCTTCTCGCGCTAGGCGAGGTGATCGACTTTGCCAGATTGGAAGGGGGCCGCTTTGAGCTCGACAAATCCGCCTTCGATCTGCACGAACTGATCCAGCAAGTCGGCGCCTTGCTTCACACCCGCGCCGGCGAGAAGGGCCTGACCGGCGGTTTCGATATCGGGGCGAATTGTCCGCAATTCGTCGTCGGCGACGCGCGGCGGCTTCGCCAAATTCTGATCAGTCTCATCGACAATGCGCTACGATTCACGATACACGGCGCGGTGCGGCTACACGCAAGCGCAGGCGAATTGCGCGGCCGCACGCTCCTCCGCTTCGATCTGACCGACACCGGTGTGGGTTTGAGCAAGGCGGTGAAGGATCGGCTGTTCGAGCCCTATGTCCAGGTGGGCAACAAAGTCGCCGGCGACGGAAATACGGGCATCGCGCTTGCCATCGCGCACAAGCTTGCGCTCCTCATGGGCGGAGACATCGGTTGCGAGAGCGTTGTCGGCCAGGGAACGCATTATTGGTTTGAGGTCCCGGTCGAACGCCCGCGCGCGGCAAGGCGCGTGGAGGAGGATCTCGAGGAGACGGTTCCGCAAGCTCCACTCTCGGGCCGCGTCCTCCTGGTGGAGGACAACGCGGTCAACCGGGTGCTGATCCAGAGCTATCTCGATGAATTCGGCTTGCACCATGAAGTGGTGGGAACCGCCGAGTCGGCGATTCTGCATCTCGCCGCCAAGACCTACGATCTGGTCCTGATGGACACCACCATGCCGGACCTCGATGGCGTGGAAGTGGCGCGCCGGATTCGCAATCTGCATGCGCCTTCCGCGCAAGTACCAATTGTGGCGCTGATCGCGCATGGACGCACCGCCGACTGCGGCGCCTATCTCGCCGCCGGCATGGACGCCTACGTCACCAAGCCGATCCGGGGGCGCGAGCTTTATACCGCGCTCGCCCGCTTCCTCGACTGCGCTCGGGTCAAAGAGGAGCCTTTCCTCAGGCTAGTGAAGGGTTGACCTCAAGCGCTCAGAGATTGTCGATCAGAACGCCCGCGAGCAGGATCAGATAGGCGATCAGCAGCAGCCCGAGTGCGTAGGCCGTGAAAAACGGCAGCGGCACGATCATGCCCAGAACGACAAGAGCGGCGATGACAATGGAAACGAGAAACGTTTCCCGCCGCGGCGTGCTCAAGCGAAGATTCATCTGGTTCCCCCGTAGCCATGAGTGTGCGCACAGAACGCGCGACTCGGGGAGTTTAGCGGCAAAGCGCTGCCCCTGTCATCGTTGAGAAACCGGTGCGGGAGACCTGATGGCCTGTGGGGCTACTAGCCGGAACAGGACACGACAGAGCAAGCGCCGCCGCCCGCCGGGCAGGACTGGCAATACATCTTGCCGTTATCGTCGACGCAAGTGCCCCACGTGCTTCCGTCCGGCTGGTCGGACCATGTGCAATTGTCCGCAAGCGCAGCCGTGCTCAACGCCGCCACCGCTGCAAACACGGCAGCGAACCCCAAGATTCGCAATTTCATGTGGATATCCACCCTCCTGAAAAGCACTCCGTGGCTCTCCAAAAGCACTCCGTGGCTCTCCCCCAGGGAGGATTATACAGGATGAATTGCGGCGGAACTGCGCCGGTCTTCCAGCCTATTGCAAAGGCACCTTTTCGCGCTGGCGCAAGGGCGGGACCGGGACACTCTGTTCGACGAGCGCCTCTGCCTTGGCGTCCACGAGATTAACGATCCCGGCCATGATCTCGTTGAGCTGGAAGTCCTTGGGCGTATAGACGGCAGACGCGCCGCACTGTTTGAGGATGTTGACGTCGTCGGGCGGAATGATGCCGCCGACCACGACCGGCACGTTGCCCATGCCGGCTTCCCGCAGCCGCTGCACCACCTCGCGCACGAGCGAGACATGCGAGCCTGACAGGATCGAGAGCCCGACCACATGGGCACGGGCCTGCTTGGCCTGTTCCACGATCTCGGCGGGCGTCAGCCTGATGCCGTCATAGACGACATCCATGCCGACATCGGCGGCGCGCACGGCGATCTGCTCGGCGCCGTTGGAATGTCCATCGAGACCCGGCTTGCCGACAACGAAGGTGAGCGTACGGCCAAGCTTGCCGGAGGTCTTCTCTACCATCCGGCGGATGTCTTCGAGTCTTGTCTCGTCCACCGGGTGCTTGGCGTGAATACCGGTCGGCGCGCGATATTCGCCGAAAACTTCGCGCAGGACTTGGCCCCATTCGCCCGTGGTGACGCCGGCCTTCGCCGCCGCGATCGACGGCGGCATGATGTTGCGCCCTTCCGCGGCGGCTGATTTCAGCTCGATCAGCGCTTGCGTCACGGCCTTCTCGTTGCGGTCGCGCCGCCAAGCCTGCAGCGAGGCGACCTGCTCGATCTCGACCGACTCCGGCACGGTAAGAATGCCTGCGCTTCCGGTTGCCTGAAGCGGAGAGGGTTCGGTCTCTGTATAGGCGTTGACGCCGACCAGCACCTGTTCGCCTTTCTCGATCGCGGCGACCCTCTCCGCATTGGAGGCGATCAGCGCCTGCTTCATATAGTCGATGGCCGCGACCGCTCCGCCCATCGCCTGAATCTTGGCGAGTTCCGAGCGCGCCTTTTCCTTGAGCTCGGCGACCTTGCGCTCGATCTCGATGGAACCGTCGAAAATGTCTTCAAATTCGAGCAGATCGGTCTCGAAAGCGACGATCTGCTGCAGTCTGAGCGACCATTGCTGGTCCCACGGCGTCGGCAGACCAAGGGCTTCGTTCCAGGCTGGAAGCTGCACGGCGCGGGCGCGCGCTTTCTTCGACAGCGTCACCGCCAGCATCGATAGCAGGATCCGGTAGACATTGTTCTCCGGCTGCTGCTCGGTGAGCCCAAGCGAATTGACCTGCACGCCATAGCGGAAACGCCGCAGCGCAGGGTCTGCAACGCCGTAGCGCTCGCGGGCGATCTCGTCCCAGAGATCGACGAAGGCGCGCATCTTCGAGACTTCGGTGATGAAGCGCACCCCGGCATTGACGAAGAAGGAGATGCTGCCGACGACGCGCGGGAAATCCGCTTCCGCCACTTCGCCCGAGCCGCGCACCTCATCGAGCACGGCCTCGGCGTTGGCGAGCGCGAAAGCAAGTTCCTGTGCCGGCGTGGCTCCCGCCTCCTGCAAGTGATAGGAGCAGACATTGGTCGGGTTCCATTTTGGCATCTCGCGATTGGTGTAGACGATCACGTCCTTAATCAGCCTGAGCGATGGCGCCGGGGGAAAGATGTAGGTGCCGCGCGAGAGATACTCCTTCAGAATGTCGTTCTGCACAGTGCCGGTGAGCTTGGCCCGGTCCGCGCCCTGCTCCTCGGCGAGCGCGACATAGAGCGCGAGCAGCCACGCAGCGGTCGCGTTGATGGTCATCGAGGTGTTCATCTCGGCAAGTGGAATGCCGTCGAACAGGGCGCGCATGTCGCCGAGATGCGAGATCGGCACGCCAACCTTGCCGACTTCACCGCGGGCAAGCGGATGATCGGAATCGTAGCCGGTCTGGGTGGGTAGATCGAAGGCGACCGAAAGCCCGGTCTGGCCCTTGGCGAGGTTCTTGCGATACAGCGCGTTCGAGGCTTTGGCCGTCGAATGGCCTGCATAGGTGCGGAACAGCCAAGGCTTGTCCCGTTTCTTTGACGGTCCGCTCATATCCTCGCTCGGCCGGTTAACAGTGGCGGCATCGAAGCACGGCCGCTTGCCTCGGGCAACGTAGCCCACCTTGCCAATAAATCATGAAGCCGGCCCAAGACAACTCTATCCTCCGGCCGAATTCTGGGGGAACGGCCGCCGACTCGGGGTCTGCCTGCGGCCATTTTGGGGTGGCCTTTTCTTTCTCTCGCGGCTAGGAACGACGCCGGCCGCTGGACGGTTTCTGCTGAGACCTGACACGTCTTTTCACTCTGGGCAGGGCGCTTGCTTTTTGCTAGGGCTCCAGCCCGGCAGGCCGGACCTTCCGGAAGGTGAGGATTTTGAGGCGGTTAGAGGGCGCGTTTGCGGCCCTTTTTCGCAGTAAGGATGACTTTGGCAAAGATATTGCAGTCGCGAGATGAATAGCAGACAATTACCGCAGTGCAAAAACAGGCCGAACAGTTTGGACTGGGGGGGAGATTAACGGATGAATGAAATGTCGCTAGCCGCCGTTGCCCAAGCAACCTCCGCGCCCGCTGGCGCGGTCAAGGACCTCTATGAGATCGGCGAGATCCCTCCGCTCGGCCATGTGCCCAAGAACATGTATGCCTGGGCCATTCGGCGCGAGCGGGAGGGACCGCCGGATCAGGCCATGCAGGTCGAGGTGGTTCCGACTTGGGAGCTCGACTCTCACGACGTGCTCGTGCTCGTAATGGCTGCGGGCGTCAACTACAACGGCGTTTGGGCCTCGCTCGGCAAACCGGTGTCGATGTTCGACGTCCACAAGAATCCTTACCACATCGCCGGTTCTGACGCCTCGGGCATCGTCTGGGCCGTCGGTTCGAAGGTGAAGCGCTGGAAAGTCGGCGACGAGGTCGTAATTCATTGTAATCAGGACGACGGCGACGATGAGGAGTGCAACGGCGGCGATCCGATGTTCTCGCTGTCGCAGCGCATTTGGGGTTACGAAACGCCGGATGGTTCGTTTGCGCAGTTCACGCGCGTTCAGGACCGTCAGCTCTTGCCGCGGCCGAAGCACCTCACCTGGGAAGAAGCGGCCTGCTATACGCTCTGCCTTGCCACTTCTTACCGCATGCTGTTCGGACATCGTCCGCACACGCTGAAGCCGGGCCACAACGTGCTTGTGTGGGGCGCCTCGGGCGGTCTTGGTTCGATGGCGGTGCAGCTTTGCGCGACGGCCGGCGCCAATGCGATCGGCGTCGTATCCGACGAGGACAAGCGCGAATTCGTCATGTCGCTCGGCGCCAAGGGCGTGATCAACCGCAAAGATTTCAATTGCTGGGGCCAGTTGCCCAAGGTCGGAACGCCGGAATTCGACAACTGGATGAAAGAAACCCGCAAGTTCGGCAAAGCGATCTGGGACATCACCGGAAAAGGTGTGAATGTCGATTGCGTATTCGAGCATCCGGGTGAATCGACCTTCCCGGTTTCTTGCTTCGTCGTGAAACGCGGTGGCATGGTCGTCATCTGCGCCGGCACGACCGGTTACAATCTGACCATGGATGCGCGTTACATCTGGATGCATCAGAAACGCGTCCAGGGCTCGCATTTTGCCAATCTGATGCAGGCGAGTCAGGCGAACAAGCTCGTCATCGACCGGCGCATCGATCCATGCATGAGCGAGGTCTTTCCCTGGGAGCAGATTCCGAAGGCGCATATGCGCATGTGGAGGAACGAACACCGCCCCGGCAACATGGCGGTTCTCGTCAGCGCGCCTTGCACGGGCCTGCGGAGCTTCGAGGACGTAATCGAGGCCAGCCGTCAAATGCACGGCGGCTAGGGAAGTGGCTCCTGCGGGGCTGCCTCGTTACCCGATTTGAGGTTTGACTCCGGCGTTCCCGCGCGGCTTTTTCCCGCGGGTCGTCTGAGTTATTGCAATATGGAGGAGTGGGCAGCCGTGACCGCCTTGGCCGAGAGCGCGAGCGAAATCACTGCAAGCAAGCTCGTTTCGCTGTTGGAATCCGCAACTGAAGCAGCCAACGCGCTGCGAGACCGCGCCGTTGAGGCAGTCGCGGCCAAGGTTGCTCCCAGCGGAAAGATCGACGCGCCCACGCTCGAAGCGGAAGAACACGCCGCCCACGGCCTTGCCTGGCTTGCGACCTATGTCGAGGCGATCCGCCAGCTTGCCGATTATGCCAAGCGTATGCAGGGCGAGGAGCGCTTCGGCGAGATGGAGGCGTTGCTCGCGCAA
>DATLXW010000195.1:0-2406 GCA_035575415.1 Methyloceanibacter sp.
TCCGTGTAGTTGCGCGTGAGCTGCGAGAAGCGCGGGTGAAACGCCGTCTCGCGCGTGAGTTGGGGCTCGGCGTCGGGTGTCATGCGATAGGCCACCGCTCTGGAGAATCTCTGCTTGTCGGAATAGGTCCGCACATGGATGTCGGTCGGATCCCAGCCGTTTGCTGCGTCGATATCGTCGGGGCAGGCCGATGAGACGCAGATAATATCGGTGAGCGCCCGCAACAGCACGTAGTCCCCGGGCCGCGACCACGGCTCGTCGAGATAGAGCACGTTATGGGCGTCGATCGCCGTGTTGTAGAAGAAGTTGAGCGCCATCCAGCCTTTGCGCGGCGCGATTCCGTAAGCCGCAAGCTTGGCGTTGAAATTGTCGGTACAGTTGACATGGCCGGGATAGCCTTGGTCGTCGTAATAGCGCGCGTTGCAGGCAAGCGCGAAAGCGTCGTGGCGCCCGACCGTATCGCGTACCACCTCGACCAGCGGCTCCATGTCTTGATCGAACGCCTTGGCGAATAGGCCGGGGAGAGGATAGCTCTTCCCCATCAAGGTACGGGTGGTGGTGACGTCGAGGGGAAGCTCCTTGCCTTTGTCGATCTTGCGGGCCGAGAAACACTGGAAGTCGGTGCACTGGCGTCCGGCGACGTCGATGATCTGAATATATTCACCTGCCCTTACGAAGTAGGCTTCTGCCGTCGCTCTATTGACGCGAATGTCCTGGATCGGGTCTGCGAGCGGCTCGGGAAGCGGCGTTTCGTTCGGGCGCCTGATGCGGCTGCGGCGGACAAAGACGCGGATGGGCGTCGCCGTATCCTGCGCCTCTGCCGCCATGACGGTACCTGGCGCCGCCACGAGCAGCAAACCGTCGCGCGAAACGGTGAATTCGGCGGACGCACCAGGCCGGGAGTCGCCGCCGAACAGCTTGACGGCATTGGCGCGGGCAAGATCGACGCCGCGCCGCGCAAGCCCGGCGCGCACGGCGCCCGCGCTTTCGCTATCGGCTGCAAGCGCTCGCTTTAGGCCGCTCGCATCGCCCTCGCCACGGACGCCAAGAACGCCAGGATCGATCTTGCCGGCTGCGTCGGCGGCGACGATCTCGCAAGGCTGCATGCCTTCGAGATCGACGATGCGCAGGCGGTCGCCGGCGTGGATGGCAATGGCGATGACGCCGCCGCCTGGGACCGTATAGCGCTCTTCGCCCGGCGCGAGCGCCGCGCCCGGGCGTAATACAGCCGAGGGGCGCGGCGGCCCGGAACGGAAGCTCTGCTCGTTGGCAAAATGCAGTCCGCGATCCATGCCGGCATTTTACGCCAGACACTCGCGCCAGCCCAGGTCAACCAAACTGGACTCGAAACCTTTCCCGAGGCCCACTTCGGGCAGCGATTATTCCGCGGCCGGCTTCTTGTTCCAGTCTGCGGCCGCCTCGTCGTCATCGGCTTTGGCTTCGACCCAGCGCGAGCCTCCCGGTCCGCTCTCGCGCTTCCAGAACGGCGCGCGCGTCTTCAGATAATCCATGAGAAAGCGCGCGGCCTCGAAGGCGGCCTCGCGGTGCTGGGACGCCGTGACGACCAGCACGATATTGTCGCCCGGCTCGAGCGTCCCGACCCGATGCACGATCAGACTCGCTTGCAGCGGCCAGCGCGCCTTCGCCTCGGCCTCGATGCGCTCCAACTCGGTTTCGGTCATCCCTGGGTAGTGTTCGAGCGTCATTTCGCTGACTTCGCCGGCCTGATCGCGCACGCTGCCGATAAACGCGACAATAGCGCCGATGTCGGTGCGGCCGGCCCTGACCCGAGCAATTTCCGCACCGATATCGAAATCCTCTTTTTGCACGCGAATCACCTCAGCCTCCGGTGACCGGCGGGAAGAAAGCGATTTCGCGCGCGCCGGCGATTTTGGCGTCGTGCCGCACATGGCTCTTGTCGATCGCCGCGCGGATCACCTCGGAACGCGCAAACGCGTTCTCGAATTCGGGTCCGCGGGTCTTGAGCCAAGCGATCAAATCGCCCACCGTGCCGACATGCGCCGGCGGTTCGATCTCTTCGGCCGCAATGCCGGCTTTCTCCTTTACCCATGCGAAATAGAGAAGACGCATCGCTATTCTTCCCTGATGGCATGCCGCACCGCGGCGCGGAGATAATCATACCCCGTATAGAGAGTGAGGATAGCGGCGATCCACAACAGCGTGAGTCCGAACAAGGTCGTGTAGGGCCAAATCTTATCTCCTGCGCTGCCTGCGAGCAGAAACCCGATCGCCACCATCTGCACCACGGTTTTCCATTTGGCGAGCCTTGTGACCGGAACGCTAACGGCGAGCGTGCCGAGAAATTCGCGCAAGCCCGACACAAGTATCTCACGGCACAGGATGATAACCCCGGCCCATAGCGACCATCCGGCGATAGTCTGGTCC
>DATLXW010000196.1:0-5758 GCA_035575415.1 Methyloceanibacter sp.
ATTGTCAGACATCTTATGCGTCATTCGTCATCTTAGGCGTCATTCGACATCGCGCGAGTCGCCGAAGCCGCCGCCGGTCGGCGTCTTGATGATGATGGCCTCGCCTGCATCGAGCACGGTCTGATCCGCGCCTTTCAGCCGCTCTAGCCGGCCATCTTTGCGCCTCACCCAGTTCTCGCCGGGGCGGCCGTCTTCTCCGCCGAACAGACCGAACGGTCTCACCTTGCGGAACCCGGACAAAATTGCGCAGTCCATGCGTTCGAGGAAACGGATGACGCGCAACGTTCCGTCGCCGGCCCGCCATTTGCCCTTTCCGCCCGAGCCGCGCACGATCTCGAAGCGTTCGAGCAGAACCGGATGCCGCAATTCGAGCACCTCGGGATCGGTGAGCCGCGAATTGGTCATGTGCGTCTGCACGGCGGCGATGCCGTCGAAGCCGGGCCCTGCCGGCGCACCCGAGCAGATCGTCTCGTAATACTGGTAGCTCTCGTTGCCGAAGGTGAGATTGTTCATCGTGCCTTGCGCGGAACTTAAGCACCCAAGCGCGCCATAGAGGCAGTTCACGATGGTCTGGCTCGTCTCCACGTTGCCGGCTGCGACGGGAGCGGGATAGCGCGGCTTCAGCATCGAGCCTTTCGGCACGACAATCTTTATCGGCCTCAAGCATCCCGCGTTGAGCGGAATGTCGTCATCGACCAGGGTGCGGAACACGTAGAGCACGCAGGCCCGCGTGATCGGTTCCGGCGCATTGAAGGCATCCGGCGTCTGCGGGCTGGTGCCGGTGAAATCGACGATCGCCTTGCGCGCCTTGCGGTCGATCTTGATCGCAACCTTTATGCGATTGCCCTGATCCGTCTCGACCTCGAATTTGCTGTTTTTGAGCTTGGCGATGACGCGGGAGACGGCCTCCGCCGCATTGTCCTGCACGTGGCGCATATAGGCGCGCACCACCGGAAGCCCGTAATGGCGCACCATGTTACGCAGCTCCGCCGCGCCCTTCTCGTTGGCCGCGACCTGCGCTTTCAGGTCGGCGATGTTCTGCGCCGGATTGCGGGCGGGGTAGGGGGCTTCGGTAAGCAGCTTGCGCACGTCCTCTTCGCGGAAGCGGCCCTTCTCCACCAGCTTGAAGGTGTCGATATAGACGCCTTCCTCTTCAATGCGCGTCGCCCTGGGGCTCATCGAACCGGGCGCAATACCGCCGATATCCGCGTGGTGGCCGCGCGCGGCGACGAAGAAGAGAAGATCCGGGCTGCTTTCGCCAAACACCGGGCTCACCACGGTGATGTCGGGGAGATGCGTGCCGCCGTTATAGGGGGCATTCAGCATGTAAGCGTCGCCGGGTCTTAGCTTGTCGCCGGCTTCGCGCAACACCGTCTCGACGCTCTTATCCATCGAGCCGAGATGCACCGGGATATGCGGCGCGTTGGCAACGAGGCGTCCTTTGGCGTCGAAGATGGCGCAGGAGAAATCGAGCCGTTCCTTGATATTGACCGAACGGGCGGTGTTTTGCAGCGCGTAGCCCATCTGTTCGGCGATCGACACGAAGAGATTGTTGAACACCTCCACCATCACCGGGTCTGCTTCCTTGCCGACGCGCGCGGCGTGCTTCTTTGCCGTGCGGGTAAGGAGGACATCCTTCGCTTGCGTGATCTCCGCGCGCCATTCCGGCTCGACCACGATGGTCTGGTGATCCTCGATGATGAGCGCGGGTCCCGCAATGACGTGGCCGGGCGCGAGGTCGCCACGCAAGAAGATCGGCGTCTCCCGCCATCTCCCTTGGGTAAAGATTGCCGTTTCCGCGTGCGGCTTGGGCTGCCCGACAGTGCTTATGCCCCCGCCTTGTGGGGAGGCCGGCCGGCGAAGCCGTCCGGGCGGGGGGCTTGCGCTTGCGGCCTCACCCCACCCGGCTCGGCCCTCGGACTTGCCACCCTCCCCATCAAGGGGAGGGACGGTCATCGGTTGACTCCCGCCCTTGGCTTCGACTTCGATCGCTTCGATCTCGATCTCCTTTTCCGGGCTGATGAAGCCGAAGCGCTTCTGATGCGCGATCTCGAATAGCGCTTGCATGCCGCGCAAACTCGCGAGCGGGACCGGAATGCTCGAGTCGGTGCCGGTGTAGCGCAGATGGGCCTGCGCGCTGACGGAAATCGCTTCGCGGCCAACGCCTTGACGCATCACCTCCTGCCTCGTCTCCTCTTCGAGCGCTGCGCGAGATTTTGTCAGCGCGGCGAGTCCCTCGTCGTCGAGACGCTTGAGCACGCTTTTTGTCCGCGTCGCGCTCAGCGGGGCGAGCCCCATGCCAAAGGCCGACAGCACGCCGGAGAGCGGGTGGATCAGCACCGACGTCATGCCAAGCGCGTCGGCGACGAGGCAGGCATGCTGGCCGCCGGCGCCGCCGAAGCAGTTCAGCGCATATTCGGTAACGTCGTAGCCGCGCTGGACCGAAATGACTTTGATTGCGTTCGCCATGTTCTCGACCGCGATCCTGATGAAGCCGTCGGCGATTTCCTCGGCCTTGCGGCCGTCGCCGAGCTTGCGGGCGAGCGCCTTGAAGGCCCTGCTTACGGCCTCCCGATCGAGCGCCTCGTTTTGTTTCGGGCCGAAAATGCGCGGGAAGAAGTCCGGCTGGAGCTTGCCCGTCATCACATTGGCGTCGGTCACCGTGAGCGGCCCGCCGCGCCGGTAGGACAGCGGACCTGGATCGGCGCCTGCGGAATCGGGACCGACGCGAAAACGATGCGCGTCGTAATGCAGGATCGATCCGCCTCCCGCCGCTACCGTATGGATCAGCATCATCGGCGCGCGCACCCGCACGCCTGCCACCACGCTCTCGAAGCTCCGCTCATAGGCACCGTCATAGTGGCAGACATCGGTCGATGTGCCGCCCATGTCGAAGCCGATGACTTTGGCGAAGCCGGCAGCGAGCGCCGTCTCCACCGCACCGACCACGCCGCCGGCCGGCCCCGACAGGATGGCGTCCTTGCCTCTGAACAGTCCTGCCGATGTCAGGCCTCCCGAGGACTGCATGAACAACAGGCGAGGTGCGGCCGGGCCACTTGCTCCCCCTCCTCCCTTGTGGGGGAGGGTAGGGAGGGGGGTGGACCCAGGAGCCTGAATCGGCGGTTTACCCCCCTCCGTTCGCGCAGAGAGCGAGCGTGCTCCCCCACAAGGGGGGAGCGGGGAGTTTGCCGCCAGTGCCGTGGCCACCCGCTGCACATAGCGGCGCAGCAGCGGCGAGAGATAGGCGTCGACCACGGCGGTGTCGCCGCGCCCAACGAACTTCACGAGCGGGCTCACTTCGTGGCTGACTGAAATCTGCGTGAAACCGGCTGTGCTCGCGAGCGCCGCCGCCTCGCGTTCATGCTCTGGGTACGCGTAAGCATGCATGAAAACGATGGCAACCGACGAGATACCCTCGGCACGCGCGGCTCGAAGCACCGCTATGGCCGCCGAATGATCGAGCGGCGTCTCGACCGTGCCGTCGGCGTGCACGCGTTCGGGTACTTCGGCCACGCGCGCATAGATCATCGGCGGTTTTTCGATCTTGCGCGCGAAGATCTTCGGCCGCGCCTGATAACCGATCTCGAGCGCGTCGCGGAAACCCTGGCTCACGAGGAGCAAGACGGGATCGCCCTTGCGCTCGAGCAGCGCGTTGGTGGCGACCGTCGTGCCCATGCGCACGCTCCCGATCAGCTGCGAGGGGAGCGGCCGGTCGCGTGGCACGCCGAGAAGATCGGCGATGCCGGCGATGGCGGCGTCGTCATAGGCATCCGGATTCTCCGAAAGCAGCTTACGGGTGAGGATGCGGCCGTCGGGTGCGCGGGCGACGATGTCGGTGAAGGTGCCGCCGCGATCGATAAAGAACTGCCATTTGCCGCTCATCGCGCAGAACCGAGGCCTCGCATTTCTATCTAGATGCAAACGCGAAACTTATCCGCATGCCAGTAGTCGCCAGCTGGCCTGATCATCCAATGCGCCTCAGCCCCGCGGCGTAGCGCTTCCAGCGCTGGACATAGACATCGGCGCCCCTGGCGATCATGGCGCGCATCTGCGCGTCGGTCGCGCGCACGGCCTTCGCCGGCGAGCCCAGGATCACCGAATTTTCCGGAAACTCTTTGCCTTCGGTGACAAGTGCGCCGGCGCCGATGAGACAATTGGCGCCGATCCTCGCGCCGTTGAGCACGATCGCGCCCATGCCGATCAAGCTCTGATCGCCGATCGTACAGCCGTGCAGTACGGCATTATGGCCGATCACGCAGTCTCGCCCGATGCTGAGCGGAAAACCGGGATCGGTGTGCAGCGTGGCGTTGTCCTGAATCTGCGAGCGCGTATGGATGTCGATCAATTCGTTGTCGCCGCGCAACACCGCGCCGTACCAAATGCTGACATCGCTGTGGAGTTTGACCTTCCCGATCACCGCGGCGCTGTCGGCGATCCAATAGAGGCCGTCCGCGGGAAGTTCGGGTTTCACGCCGTCGAGTTCGTAGATTGCCATGCGTTTCTCTAACTGTCCTTCTCTACGAGAGCGGTCTCACCACCGGAAGTGGCGTTCTTCAATTGCCGTTTCAGGCGCCGAATTTCGGCGCGCAATGCGTCGTTCTCGATCTCCGCATACATGGTGGCGGCATTCGCCGCCAGTCTCTCCAGCATGGCGCGCTCATTGTCGTCGAGGTCTGTTCCGGAGGCGTGCGGCCCATAGAACGAAACCGCGTAGCAACGCAGCGGGTTTGCCGCAGGCACCGCGAGCACAGGCCGGGCCAGGCCTTTTGGCAGCCGCGTCGCGCCCGCATCGTCTCGATCGGGGAGAGCGAAAGGCCTGCCGGCTGCGAGCGGCTCGAGCAGCGGCGTTTCCGGGGGAAACGATTCCGCCGCACCTCCCCAACCCTTCGCACTCGCGCCCCGCACATAGTTGCGTCCCGCCCTTCTGAACGCCGCTGCCGAGGCGAGCTTCAGGCGCTCGAACGGCTCATGGGCGAGAATGCGATCGATCTCGGCAAGCTCTTTGGCCTTGAGGAGCGCCCGCGTCAGGTTCTCTTCGATGGAGTCGAGCGCACGATTGAAATGGCGATCGGCAAGATGGACTGCGCCCTCGTGCAGGCGCGTGATGAAAAAGATGGCAATCGCGCCGATTAGAAGCCATGCCCAACCCGGAAGATAGCCCTGCATGCTCCCGACTGCCTCATGCAGCAACAACACAGGCAGGCTCAAGCAAAGCCCGAGAATGGTGACCCGGCGCAAGGGGATCATCACGCTCACCACGCGCGGGCGGCGAAGCGCTTCGAACACGAACAGGCAGAGCACGCCGTTGACGAGATAGAGCAGGCCGATGACGTCTTCACGCGGGGTGAAGTCGCCCCAGCGCGTCTCGAAGAAGGCCGTCTCCGAAGCCAGTTCGGCGAGGAGAAAAGCGGGCAATCCGATCGAACATCCCCAGATGACCCAGCGCATGCGCTGATAGTCCTCCGGCGATTGGGTCTTGCGCCGCGCGAAAAGAATGGCAAGCGCCGCTGCGGCGACGAGAAAGCCCGCGAAGATCCCGAGCCGTGTGATGGTTTCCGTCCGAAAGCCGAACAGGCTGCCGTAGGACGCGGCCAGCAACAGCGTGTAGGCGAGCGCAATCCATGGGAGCGCGCGTTCGAGCGGACGCCAGCGCGCTTCCTCGCGATTGCCCGGCGCGCGGATCACGAACAGGAGAAGGCCGGCGTAGCCCACGGCCTGGGCGATGCTGCCGGCGAGAAACTGCGCGAGGAGCAGCGCC
>DATLXW010000197.1:0-3990 GCA_035575415.1 Methyloceanibacter sp.
CATAAGATGTCTGACAATTACATCCATTTCGATGAGATTGACGATGTGCTGGCATCGGTGCGGCTGCTCGCGCAGCTTGTTCCAAAGTTGCCGACAGATCCATGGGCATGGAAATGGGTCATAATTGCTGCCCATAACGCGCTCCAAGGAGCGCTCGTATGCGCGCTAAGCGGACCTGCGGGCGTTGGTGCATTGGAGAAGCAATCAGCCGGCGCGGTGCTTGACTGGTTCGAGAAACGTACAGGCAATCCGCCCAAGAAGCGTCTGGCAGACTTTAACACTCTCGTTGCGCGGGGATGCAATGCAGAGCGAATGTCCTACCTAGGCGCGATCCCCCTTTGTCTCGACAGCCAACAGAGGAAAGACCTTCGCCGTTTGAATGACGAGTTTCGCAACAACTTCATGCACTTCACTCCTAAAGGTTGGAGCATTGAGCGCATCGGTCTGCCAAGAATTATCCTTACCGCGGTGGGTGCGATAGGGCATCTGATGAGTCAGCCTCAGGTGATTTACAAGCTTGACGATACGCAGAGGCATGACATGGAAGACAACCTCGCCATGATTGCTCGGGCACTCCAGCAGTCAGAATTGTAGCACGGCCTTTTCGGTGTTGAAGATGGTGATGGCCTTGCCTGGCTCGAGCACGTTCGATGTCGTGAAGGAATGCGGCACAAAGCGGATGGTCGCCTGGCAGCCCGTGTCCTGCTGCTTGTCCTTGCAGCTTCCGTTCACCTTCTCCTCGGCGTCGGCCGGCTCGATCTTATCGGTATCGACATAGACCGCGCCTTTGCTCATGCACTCATAGCCGAGCACGTCGCCCTTCAAGCCGCCCTTCACGCAATAGCCCGTCACTTCGACTTCCTTGCCGAGATAGTTCTGAGGAGTCGCGGCCAAAGAGTCGAGATCGTCCGGCGCGGCCAACGCCGCGGCGGAGAACAATAGAGCTGCAAGACATCCACCCAGAAGACCTGCTTCGCGAGACGCGTTCCACTGCTTCAAGTGCGTTCCCCTTCCCAATGCGAATTGACGCGAGCGCCGGAACGGCTCGCATCCTATAGGCCCGGAAGGAAAAGAAAAGGGCGCGAGCTGCGAGCGCAGCCCACGCCCTTCAAAGCCGTTGCCTCTCTATGCTGCTCGTTCGCAGGGTTTCGCGGCTAGGAGGCGACCCCGCCGGTTCTTCGCTCGGCCATGAACTGGTCGAACTCGGCCTTGTCCTTGGCGTGACGCAGCCGCTGCAAGAAGGCTTGGAACTCCTTCGCCTCCTCTTCCAGCCGCCGCAAGGTCTCTTCGCGATATTCGTCGAAGGCGCGGTTTCCACTCGAACGGAAGGCCATACCGCTGCCGAAGCGCCGCGCCTCGTTCGTGAAATAGTCGCGCCAATGCGCCTTATTTCCACAACATCCCATGCGTCCACTCCAAATCAGATAGGCCAGAATCCCAAGCCCGATGGGCCACCAGATGAGGAAGCCGGCAATCATGGCGATGATCCATGCCGGCTTGCCGTAGTCGTCCAAGACCGCAACCAGTTGCATCGTGGTCCTTCCTTCCCGGGTGTGAATGTTATTCACATTTACATAGATGCGTGCGCTTGGCAAGGAGTCAAGGCTTGACACGAAATGTGATCGGAGCGGCAACAAGATCGTGGGCGAGCGCAAATGGGGAGTCCAAAGCGGGGCAAGAAAATTCTAATCTTCGAAGCGCTAGGTTCGGGACGAGGACGGGATTAGGGGCAATTGCAATGGGGGTCTGCCGGGCATTTCTGGCTCTCGGCATCGCGTTTGTTGTTCTCGCCGCAGGCGGGGGCGAGCGCGGGGTCCTCGCGCGCAGCCTCACGGATAAGAAACCGCATAACGGGGTCGCCGCCGCCCACGCCATGCCGATCCAGGGCATCGACGTGTCCTACTGGCAAGGCGACATCGACTGGACGAAAGTGCGCGAGGCTGGCATCCATTTCGCCTTCATCAAGGCGACCGAAGGCGGCGACCATCTTGACCCAAAATTCGCGGAGAACTGGGAAGCGGCGAAACGCGCCGGGATCGCCCGCGGCGCCTATCATTTCATGTATTGGTGCCGCCCCGCGCATGAGCAGGCGCTCTGGTTCATGCTGAATGTGCCGCCGGACGCCGACGCGCTGCCGCCCGTGCTCGATGTCGAGTGGAACCACCAATCCAAGACCTGTCCCAAAACCATTCCGCGCGACAAAGCGCTCGCCAAGATCAAGGTCCTGCTGGAGGCGATGCAGGCCTATACCGGCAAGCGGCCGATCATCTACACCGACCCGAAATTTCACCGCGAAGTGCTCGAGGGCGAATTTCGCGAATATCACTTCTGGCTGCGCTCGGTCGCGGCCACGCCCGAGACCGTCTATCGCGGGCGCAACTGGGCCTTCTGGCAGTTCACCACCACCGGCCGCGTGCCCGGGGTTGCGGGGCCTGTCGATCGCAACAGTTTCAACGGCACGCTCGCCGACTGGGAGCGCGTGCTGAACTGGCTGCAAGCCGGCAATTGATCGCGTTGCGCATTAAACATCTGTCATGGCCGGGCTTGACCCGGTCATCCACGTCTTTGGCGTGGGTGAGGAATTCGTGGACGCACGGGACTGCGCCCGCGGCATGACGACATCAATTTTGCGTGGGCTTCTCCTCGGGGAGGATGCCGAGGCCCTTGAGATAGAGGAGCATCGCGCTTTCCAGGATTTCTTCCGGGCTCATCGGTATTTTGCGCGCTTGCAGATTGCCTTGGGCAAAGAGCGAAGCGACTCCGTGCGAAATCGCCCAGATATGCAGACTCATCAGCTTGATCGGCGGGCGCTTGCCCTCTGGTAGCGCGCGGCAGAGCGCGGTGGCGGCATGCTGCAACACAGTGAAGGCGCGCTCGGCGGCGGGAAGCGTCTTGCCGTCCTCGCCGGGCTGGATGCCGGTCTCGAACATGACCGTGTAGCTCGCGGGCTCCTCGCGGGCGAAGGCGAGATAAGCCCGGCCGAGATTTTCGAAGGCGGAGAGCGGCGTCGGCACGCCGTTGTTCCAGGCCATGTCGAGCCGCGCGGCGAAGCGTTCGAAGCCAGAGCGCGCGACTTCGGCAAGCAGCGCGTCGCGATCGCGGAAATGGCGATAGGGCGCGGCGGGACTGACGCCCGCAAGCCGCGCCGCCTCGGTCAGGCTGAAGCCCGACGGGCCATATTGCTCGATCAGCTTGCGCGCGGCCTCGAGCAGCACCTCTTTGAGGTTGCCGTGATGATAGGAATGGGGCCGCCGCCAGCGGTCGGAAGGACTCATGTAAAGGGCTTTTACATCAAAGCCCTCGCCCAAGGCTAGCTCGCGCTCTCCTGCCCCGTCCGCATGGAGGCGCCCGGCGCGCCGGAGCCGGCGCCGAACGACTTGAGGCTTTTGCCGATCGCGGTGCGATTTCCCGCCGTGAGCCCGCCCCAGCCGAACACGAACAGGGCGGGCGCGCCGAAGGTCGCAAGAATCACGATCAGCGACAAGGCGCCGATAAAGAATTTCATCTTCGTCCCGCCGATCCGATCAGTGCTGCGTCTGCGTGCCGGCAACGACGGGATCGGTCAGCCGCATCGCCGGGTAGTCGAAGGACGTATCTCTGACGCCACAGGCAGAGACCAGGACCGAAGCGAGACAGAGCGCGGCCGCCGTGCCGGCGAGCGCGGCTCGAACGCGGGTTAGATGCCGCATATGCGCCTCCTTGTTTTGGGAGGAGCATGGCGCGGGAGGCGCAAATAAAGGCGCCAAGAGGGGCTTAGCGCGCGAGGAAAATTCGCGCGCGCGGTAAACGAGCGCTCAACGGGAGATTAGCGATGCGTTACCGATCGAGGTCCCGCGCCATGCGGAGATCAGGGTTTGGGGCGGGGCGGCGGATCGTAGCCGTAGGCGCTACGGGCGCGGATCAGCCCGTTCTTCCCATGCAGGACGGCCTCGGAGCGCTCCTTGCGCGCAAGTGCCTTAGCTTTCTCCCAGGCTTCGCTCTGCGTCTTGA
>DATLXW010000198.1:0-4469 GCA_035575415.1 Methyloceanibacter sp.
ACTCCAGGTTCAAATGTCTAAGCCGCCCGACCCTTTAGACCAGGAAACATCATGCGAGTCCGCCGCGCGCCAAGGATTTTCGCCTATTCCCGCCTCTTCCCGCCAAATCCCGCCGACTCCGGTTTCATCTGTCCCCCAACACTGGCTGCGAACCAAGCCCGCGGGCGCCGCGCCCCGTCCCGCCTCACGAACGCCTCGCGACAGCGCCCTCGAAAGGACGAGGCAGCCTGAATTTAAACGCGGCCCGAAAAGCGGGGATAAGTTTTTCTCCGCTCCCTCGCTTGCGGATTCTCGGTCCAAGCGGGGGCTAATCCTTCACCACCGAGATATCGGGGGCGTCCTCGTTCTTCATGCCGACGACGTGGTAGCCGGCGTCGACATGCAAGATCTCGCCGGTGACGCCGCGCCCGAGGTCGGAGAGGAGATAGAGCGCGCCGGCGCCGACATCTTCGATGGAGACGGTGCGGCGGAGCGGCGAATTATATTCGTTCCATTTGAGGATATAGCGGAAGTCGGCGATACCGGAGGCAGCGAGCGTCTTGATCGGGCCAGCCGAGATGGCGTTGACGCGAATGCCGCCTTTGCCGAGATCGGCGGCGAGATAGCGCACGCTCGCCTCGAGCGCGGCCTTGGCCACACCCATCACGTTATAATGCGGCATCACCTTCTCGGCGCCGTAATAGGTCAGAGTGAGGAGCGAACCGCCGTCCGGCATCAGCGCTTCGGCGCGCTTGGCGAGCGCGGTGAAGGAATAGCAGGAGATCAGCATCGTCCGGACGAAATTGTCCTTGCTCGTATCGACGTAACGGCCGTCGAGTTCCTCCTTGTCTGAGAAAGCGACGGCGTGGACGAGGAAATCGATGCTGCCCCAGGCCTGCTTGATCGCTGCAAACACGCCTTCGACCGTAGAATCGTCGGTAACGTCGCAAGGCAGTACGAGCTTCGAGCCAACCTCCTGTGCCAGCGGCTCAACCCGTTTCCTGATCGCGTCCCCCTGATAGGTGAGGGCAACCTCGGCGCCCTGGTCCGTCACCGCCTTGGTGATGCCCCAGGCGATCGAGCGGTTGTTGGCGACGCCGAACACGACGCCGCGCTTGCTTGCCATCAACTTGCCGCTCTCCGCCATCGACCCTCCGCCTTCAAGCCATGCCCGGGGGCTTTATAGGCGAAGCCCTAGGGTGCCGGAAGGTGTAAAGGCGGGGCCGGAACGCGCGGCAAAACGCCCGGTTTTACGCCCTGATCCAGCCGGGAAAGCAGATCGCCGAATAAGAGCGCGGGCCGCTGCCGTCGAGCTTCATGCGGGAATAGGTAAAACCCTCGCGCGTGAGGAGCGGCGTGTAGCGCTCGCCCTCGACCTGGATTGGAGCCGTTGTCTTCTTGCTTCGCGGCGTCCGTTTCCGCGCGGTCTTTTTGCGCCCGTCTTCACCCATCTCCGGCCCCTTATCCTGAAAGCGACCAGGAGCCGTCGGCTTCTTTGCAGGCGACGCCCTCGATCTGCCGCCGATAATTTCCGAGCGCGAGAGAATAGAGAACGTGCCGGCAGACGCGGCCGCGGTCGTCGCGAAAGGCGGAGATCGCCCTGATCCTTCCTGCGAGCGCTCGTTCGGGCCGCTGCCAGACGAGTGTCATGCCGTCGCCGAGTTCGGAAAGGGCAAGATCGAGCGCCTGCATCGCGGCCAACCGGTCGCTGGCGTCGAGCCGCGCCTTCAGCTCGTCGAAGCTCGGTTGTTCCTGCTGCAAGGCCGAAACATTATCCGCTCCGCTTTCCCCGGCCTTGAGGGGAGAAGGGACGGGCGCCATGAACGAAACGGCGAGAGCGCCCGCCCCGATGATGATAGGAGCGTTCCAACGGAACGTACGCATAACCAAACCGTCCCCAACTCGACGCGGGAATCACTGCCCCCAGCGCCCACTATCAACGAAGCCCATCGTGCCTTATCAGAGTGAGCAAAACGTAAATGCCCGTTCCGGGCCGGGAAGAATCGAAACGTTTCGCAACCGAATGCGCAACGACTGATGGATCGAGAAATGGCGAAAGAGCCCGATTTCACCGCTGCCAACGACCCTCTGGCTCTGTTCCGCGCCTGGATGCGGGAGGCGCAAGCGTCGGAGCCGGTCGATCCCGAGGCCATGGCGGTGGCGACGGCCGGAGCCGATGGCCTGCCGAATGTGCGCATGATTCTCTTGAAGGGCGCCGACGAGCGCGGCTTCGTTTTTTACACCAACAGCGAGAGCGCCAAGGGGAAGGAGCTTGCCGCCAATCCCAAGGCCGCGCTCCTTTTCTATTGGAAGAGCCTTGGGCGGCAAATTCGACTGCGCGGTCTGATCGAGCCGGCGAGCGAAGCGGAAGCAGACGCCTATTTCGCCACCCGCCATCGCCAGAGCCGGATTGGTGCCTGGGCCTCGGCGCAATCGCGGCCGCTCGCAAGCCGCGAGGCGCTCGAGGCGGAGGTCGGGCGTCTTGCCGAGACATTCGGCGACGGCGACGTGCCCCGCCCGGCCTATTGGCGCGGATACCGGCTGATTCCGCTCGAAATCGAATTCTGGCAGAGCGGCGCCTTCCGCCTGCACGACCGTGTCGTCTTTCGCCGCGCCACCCCGCAGGAGCCCTGGGTCAAGACCCGCCTTTATCCTTGAATTTGAGTGACGCACCATAAACCTGCCACCGCCCCGGTCTAGCGAAATGGGCCGGGGAATGGCACATTCCCGGAATAAACTAAAAAGGGGGTCGTTCCTTGAGCTACACGATGGCGCATTATGCGACCGCGCGATACCCCGTGAAGGAGGCGCGCGAGGCCACCTGGGCCAAACGCATCGCGCTGTTCTTCGTGCAGCTGCTTATTCTCACGGCCGTCTTGCACCATTTCGCCACGCTGACCACGCCGGCCGCGATCAACCTTTTGTTTGTCTCCATCGGCGGACTTTTTCTCGCCATTCTGATTGCCACAGCCTCGCTCGTGCGCATCTGGTTCGGGGGCCAGACCGGGGCGGGCCAGGCCTTTGCCGCCATTTTCATCGCCTGCATCGGGCTCGCCGCGCCGCTCTATTTCGCCTCGCAGGCAATCATCAAGCCGCGCCTGAACGACGTGCAGACCAATCCGGCTGAACCGATCGCGTTCAAGACACTTTCCACGCTGCGCCCCGCCGACGCCAACCCCATTCGCGATCCCGATGAGGCCGCGATCGAGATGCAGGAGCAGGCTTATCCAGACCTCGCCCCGATGGCGCTCGAACGCTCGGCGACGGAAGTATTCAGCCTGGTGCATGAAGCGGTCGAAAGGCTCGGCTGGACGATTGTGTCGAGCGAAGCCCCCGGCGAGGCGGAGCCGGGCCGTATCGAGGCGACCGACCGCACTCTGGTCATGGGCTTCACCGACGATGTCGTGGTGCGGGTCAAGGGCGACGATACTTATGCGGTAATCGACGCGCGCTCAGTCTCGCGTTACGGCTGGCACGACCTTGGCGCCAATGCCGATCGCATCCGCAATCTGTTCGCGGAAATCGCGACCGCGCTGGAGAAGGGCGAAAAGACCGTGCTCGAGCAGGCGGCGCCGAAGGATGATGCCAAGGACAAGAAGGACGTGACCAAGAAACCGGTCAAGAAGAGCGCCAATAAGAAGCGTCGAGCGAGGCAGTAGCGGCGTCGGACGCCACCAACTCGCGTTCCATCAGGTGCTTTAGATGCGCGAGCACCGAGAGCGCCGCCGCCCCTTTCAGCTCCGCATCGATACCGCCGTAGAGCCGCGCGACGATGGCTGGAATGGTGCCGATGCCGTCTTCGAGGCAAGCAAGGATCGTCTGCTCCCGCCATTTGCGATGCATGATATAGGCCTTGACCACCCGCTGCGGCGTCTGGATGCGGCCGCCATGTCCGGGCAGGAACAACCTGTCGTGACGCTGCATCAGCCGTTCCAACGAGGCCATGAATTGCGCCATATCGCCCTCCGGCGGCGCGATCACGGTCGTGTTCCAGCCCATCACGTGATCGCCGGTGAAGACGGTGCGCTTTCCCACCAGTGCGAAGCAGAGATGGTCCGGCGCGTGGCCAGGCATGTGCAGAACGTCGAGGGTGAAATCACGGCCCTTGATCGCCTCTCCGTCGCGAAGCGCGATGTCGGGGCTGAAGTCGGGGTCGACGAAATCGAAGGTAAGCCCAGGCGTGCTTGCACCCCGCTGCGTCCCCGCCGGGCCGAAGGAGGCGATCTTGCCGCCGCAAAGCGCCTGCAGACCGCGCGCGCCGTCGCAATGATCGCGATGGCTGTGCGTGACGAGAATGAAGGCGAGGCGCTCGCCTGTGATAGCGGCGGCGATCGCGTTCAAGTGGCGCTCGTCGGCAGGGCCTGGATCGATGACGGCGACCTCGTCCTTGCCGACGATATAGCTATTGGTGCCGAGGAAGGTGTAAGGGCCTGGATTGTTGGCGACGATGCGTCTGACGCCGGGCGCGATCTCCTGCGCCACGCCATAGT
>DATLXW010000199.1:0-4034 GCA_035575415.1 Methyloceanibacter sp.
GGAACCTTACGCGGGAAGGCATGGTTTTTCTTGCGGGGGTCAGCTATTTTCTATGCCTCGCCGAAAGCGACAACACACCCCAACAACCAACCGAATGACTTGCGCCCAATCGAGGAGAAATCAAAGATGCGCAGAATTCTCTTAGTTGCAGCAGCCGCGGCGATCGCTCTTGTCGGCCTGTCGGCCAATCAATGCGGCGGCGGCGGCGAACAGCAGCAGACCGATCAGCAGACGCAGCCGGAGCCTGCGCCGGCGCCCGCGCCGGAGAATCAACCGGCACCGGCTCCGGAACAGCCCGCGCAATAGGCTGAAGCGACGGCCGCGTCGCGGCCACGCGCGTACGCATCCAGGGCGGCGCGGCCAGGATTTCGTCCTGGCCGGCGCCGTCCTATTTCAAGGCACGCGCCGCTTCGAGCACTTCTTCGGCGTGCCCCGGCACCTTCACCTTGCGCCAGATCGCCCGCACGGCGCCTTTCCCGTCGATGAGAAAAGTCGACCGCTCGATGCCCATATATTTGCGTCCATACATGCTCTTCTCCACCCAGACGCCGTAGGCCGAGCAGACTTTGCCATCTTCGTCGGAGGCGAGCGGGAAGCGGAGCTTGTATTTCTGTTTGAACTTGTCGTGGCTCGCGACCGAATCGCGGGAAATGCCGACGACCTCCGCCTTTAGCCTGGAGAAATCGGGGAGCGCATCGCGAAAGGCGCAGGCCTCCGCCGTACAGCCCGAAGTGTCGTCCTTGGGATAGAAATAGAGGACGACCGTCTTCCCTCTCAGTCCCTTTAGCGAAACCGTGCCCCCGCCATCCGTGGGCAGGGTGAAGTCCGGCGCCATGTTCCCGACTTTCACGCTCATCTCGCGTCTCTCCCGTTCCAAGCGAGCGGACGGTCCGCCCGCCGATCGTCAATTGTCCAGTAGCGCAGGGAAGATCGTCTCGCGCAAGGCGACCAACTGGAAATAGAGGTGCAACCCGTAAGGCGCCTCCCGAACTGCGATGTCCTCTGGCCAAGGCACGTTCACGGGCCGCGAGCGGAGTCCTGGCCGGTCAGTTGTTCTGACAATCCTCGTGGAAGATACGGCAAGTGCCCCGGCCCTTGTCCTTCGCCTTATAGAGCGCCTGATCGGCATTTCTGAACAGCGCGTCAATCGTGTCGCCCGCAGAAGGAGCAATGGCCACGCCGCTGCTTGCGCCGATGACGATCCGATGGCCGCCGATGTTGTAGGGCCTGCTGATATCGCGGATCAAGCGTTCGGCAAACAGCCTGGCTGCTTCCGGGCCATCGATCGAAACCTGTACTGCCGCAAACTCGTCGCCTCCGAGACGCGCGACCGTATCGGTCTCTCTCGCTGCGGCGCGCAATCGCGCGGCAACCTTTTTCAACAGTTCGTCGCCAACCGTGTGGCCAAGCGTATCGTTGACGGTCTTGAAGCGGTCGAGGTCGATTAGGTGAAACGCCAGTTTCTCGCCGCGCCGCACCCGCGCGAGCGCCTGTTGCAACTGGAGCCCCAATAAACTGCGGTTGGGTAGATCGGTCAGCGGGTCATGATAGGCCATATGTGCGATTTTAGCTTCCGCCCGTTCCCTTTCCGTGATGTCCTCTTGCAGGTCGACCCAACCACCGCCTGTGAGCGGTCGGTAAGTAATGAGCAGGGTGCGTCCGCTCTCCAACCGCTGGATATGCGAGAAGGTTTTTCCGCTTGAGACGCGCGCGATATGGGCCTCGATCCACTTGCGTCGCTTCTCGAGACTTGCCGCATTCAGCGCTCCGGCTTCGCGCTGCAGGTAATAATCGATGATCTCGGCAAACGGGGTTCCCGGCCGGGTGACTGTCTCGGGCAGATTGTAGATTTCACGATAGAGCCTGTTGCACACGATCAGGCGAGCGTCTTTGTCGAACATCGACAGCCCCCGCGCCATGTTGTTGAGCGCGGTTTCGAGCTGAATTTGCTGCCTATTCAATTCCTCGATCAGCCGCTCTTTCTCGGTGATGTCCTCCTGCAAATCGACCCAGCCGCCGTCGGCAAGTGGCTGATAGGTGACGCGAAGGATGCGGCCGTTGAGATGCTGCACGTGTGAAAAGGTTTCGCCACGTGACACGCGCTCGATATGGCTTTCGATCCATTTGCGCAGGCCGTCCAGATCGATCTGTTCCTCGGATCCGGCATGCTGTCTTAGATAGAACTGGATGATGTCGGCGAAAGGTGTACCGGGCTGCGTCAGCGCCTCCGGCAGCTCATAGAACTCGCGGTAGAGCCCGTTGCACACGATCAGACGCGCGTCCTTGTCGAACATCGACAGCCCCCGCGCCATGTTGTTGAGCGCGGTTTCAAGCTGGACGTGCTGCTGCCGCAATCGTTCTTGGGCGAGCTTGTGGGACGTGATATCGAACTGAACCGCCACGTAGCCAGTGGGCTTGCCGCGCGCATCGGTCATTGGGCTGATGACCGTGTCGACCCAGTAATACGAGCCGTCCTTGGCGCGGTTCTTGATCTCTCCGTGCCAAGTCTCGCGATTCGTAAGCGTTCGCCATAGTTCCGTGAAGAACTCCTGAGGGTGATAACCGGAATTGAGGATCCTGTGGTTCTGTCCGATAAGTTCGGCGCTGAAGTAGCCGCTGATCCGGCAGAACGCGTCATTGACATGCGTGATCGCGCCTTTGATGTCGGTAGCGGAAACGATCGCCAGCTTGTCCAAGGCAAGGGCCAACGCGCGCAGGTCCGGCATGACCAGCGCACGAGTGGCCCCTGTGTGCGCGTCGCGTGCTGGCGCCTCCGTTTTCGGCTTACGACTAATAGCAGATTCGGTTCGCATCGCCGTTCCACCAGCTGGCTTCCGACGCGAATTTCCGAATAAAGCTTAGTATGAAGGAAGTAAAGACGAGCTTGACACTCATCAAAGGAGAACAGGAAATCTGGGTGAAGCCTACACAGGCGCAGAATGGAATTGTCTTTAATTTTATTTAACAGTGTAACAACTAATCTTCTTTGCGGTCGGTCAGACGTTCGACCATGGCCCAGATCGCCGCGATCTGCGGCGCGTCCTTACCGAGGAAGTCGAGCCCGGTATAGCCCCACCAGTCCCAGCACCCCTCCGGATTGATGGCGCTCGGCTCGACCTGCGGAAAGAGCACAACGATTCGATTCGCATCGGCGGCCTCGGCGAAGCCTGCCTCCTTGATGAAGGCATCGCCCGCCTGCTCGCGCGACTGCCCGCAGCCATGCAACGCGATATGCACCCGGCATCCGGGGGCTTCGGCGCAAGGCTTCGGCACGTAGACCACGCCCTCGCCGGCCATCTCCGCCGCATAGCCCGCGAACTCGCTCTGGTCGAAGACGATGAAGTTCCCTTCGGGTTCGGCCGGCTTGGGCGCGAGCGGGCCGTAGATCCAAGCGAGGATCGCCTTCGCCTGGTCGTAACCGCAATTCGTCACGTAAGGCGCCTCCGAGAGGCCACAAGCCGCGCCTCCTTCTTCGGTGATGAAGGCGTGGCCCCCGTCGCCCTCGACCAAGGTCAGATTGCCGGCCGGCACGCCCAAGTCATCGTAGAAGCGCTTGGCGGCCTTCACCACCTCGAGCGCGACCGTCCGATCGTTCTGGCCGGAATAGAGATAGACGTTGTCGCCCTTGAGCGCTTCGATCGGATCGTTGGCTCCCTCGCCGGCCAATTCCCTGGCGCGCTTCGCCAATTCGGCCGGATCGGGCTCCCCCCAATCGGTCCGCATGCACCGGTAGAGCGCTTGCGCCGCGTTCTGGGCAACTGCAGTCGGCCAGAAGGGGAAGATCCGGCTCGCGGCGCTCTCGGCGCAGGCGAAAGGGCCGCCGGCGACGATGCCTGCGCCTATGATGTCCTGCGCATGCGCGACTTCGATCTGCCCCGCCATGTAGGCGCCTGAGGAGAGGCCCGAGACCGAGGTCTGCGCGCGGTCGGCGCCGAGCCTCGGCAGCGGCTCGGCGGCGTTCGCTTCGCCGGCCTGGAGCGGCAGCGCCACGAGGAGAGCGGCGGCGGCGAGGGCTTTCATCGCTTGCTGCGCTC
>DATLXW010000200.1:0-13042 GCA_035575415.1 Methyloceanibacter sp.
GCCTAAGCTCGAAAGCGCCTCGGTGACGGCCATCGGACGTCTCAGAACCCGCGCGGATTTCATGCATGTGAGAGGGGGCGCGCGTTATACTGCGCCGTCGCTTGTGCTGCAGGCACGTCGCCGGAACGGCAAGCAGGAGGACCGGCATCTCGCCCGTTTCGGCTTCACTGCGACAAAGGGTCTCGGAAGCGCGGTGGTGCGCAATCGGGCGCGAAGACGCCTCAAAGAGGCTGTGCGCCTGACGGCGCCGGATCTGGCAGTCGAGGGCTATGATTATGTTTTGATCGCGCGGGAGGGCACGGTACAACGGCGCTTCGCCGATCTCATCAAGGATCTCGAACGCGCTCTCGCGAAGGTACACGAGCCCACTCACGCCAAGAAGCGTTGAGCCGCCACCCCAACCTCCCGGGTAGCCAGCCCCTGAACCGAAAGCGTCATGGACGAAAACAACCGTAATTTCATTCTGGCCATTGTGCTGTCGATGGCCGTGTTGTTCGCCTGGCAGTACTTCTTCGTGCCTGCGACGCCGCCTGAAGCCGCGAAAGCCCCTGTCGAGCAAAAGGCGGAGCCCGGACCGCCGCAACCACAGGGCCCAAGCGGAACGCCTGCCGGCGCGCCGCCGCAGCCGCAAGCGCAAGGAGCCCTTCTGACGCGCGAGCAGGCGCTGGCGCAAAGCCCGCGCATCGAAATCGACACCCCGAGCCTGAAAGGGTCGATCGCACTCAAGGGCGGCCGAATCGACGATCTTACCCTCAAGGATTACCGGGAGACCGTGGACCCGAACAGTCCGCAGGTGGTGCTCTTGTCTCCCTCCGGCAGTCCGCATGCCTATTATGCCGAACAGGGCTTCGTCGGCGGCCAAGGTGCGGATCTCGCGCTTCCCACCGCCGACACGGTATGGACCGCGGAGACGCAAGCTCCGCTCACGCCGAATTCCCCGGTGCGGCTTAGCTACGACAACGGCAAGGGCTTGAAATTCACGCGCACCATCTCCGTCGACGACAAATATATGTTCACTGTCACCGACCAGGTGGTGAATACCGGTTCGGAGGCGGTTACGCTTTATCCTTACGCGCTCGTCGCTCGCCACGAAACGCCGCAGGTGCAGGGCTTCTATATCCTGCATGAAGGACTGATCGGGGTGGTCGACGGCAGCCTCGAAGAGATCACCTACCACAAAGCGCTGGAAAATCCGGACGCCGCGAGCTTCAAGAGCAAAGAGGGCTGGCTCGGCATCACCGACAAATATTGGGCGACGGTGCTCGTGCCGGAACAGGGCGTGGCCTTCGAGGCTAAGTTCCGCGGCTGGCAGGCCGGAGGACGCGACCGCTTTCAGACCGACTATCTGCTCGCGCCGCTGACCGTTCCCGCCGGCGGAACCGGCGAAACGCAAGGCCGCGTTTTTGCCGGCGCCAAGGAAGTCCACACGGTCGACGGCTATGCCGAAACATATGCAATCGCCAAATTCGACCTCCTGATCGACTGGGGCTGGTTCTACTTCCTCACCAAGCCGCTTTTTTTCGCCCTCGATTATTTCTACAAGCTGGTCGGCAATTTCGGCGTCGCCATTCTGATCGTCACGGTCATCATCAAACTCATTCTCTTCCCGCTCGCCAACAAGTCCTATGTGGCGATGAGCCGGATGAAGAAACTCGCGCCGGAGATGGAGCGCATCAAGCAGCGCTACGCCGACGACCGCATGCGCCAGCAGCAGGCGCTGATGGATCTGTACAAGAAGGAGAAGGTGAACCCAGCCTCCGGTTGTTTGCCGATCCTGGTGCAGATTCCGATTTTCTTCGCGCTCTATAAGGTGCTGTTCGTCACCATCGAGATGCGGCATGCGCCGTTCTTCGGCTGGATTAAAGACCTGTCGGCGCCAGACCCGACCAGCCTCTTCAATTTATTCGGCCTCATTCCGTGGGAACCGCCGCATTTCCTCATGATCGGCGTTTGGCCGATCATCATGGGCATCACCATGTGGGTGCAGATGAAATTGAATCCGCCGCCGCCGGACCCGGTGCAGGCGAAGATTTTCGGCTGGATGCCTGTGTTTTTCACCTTCCTGCTCGCCTCCTTCCCGGCTGGGCTGGTGATCTACTGGGCCTGGAACAATCTGCTCTCGATCATTCAGCAGGCGGTGATTATGACGCGCCAGGGAGTCGAGATCACGCTCTTGGAGAATGTCGGCTTCAAGAACAACAAGAACAAAGCCAAGGGCGAAACCAAGGGGTAGCCGTCCTTTCGCGCATTCCGCTAGCCGTCATGGCAGGGCTTATCCCGGCCATCCACGTCTTTAGGTTGGTCACCTTAAGAAAATCGTGGATGCCTGGCACAAGGCCGGGCATGACTGAGTGGTCATGGAAGCCGCCAAGACAACCGATTTCACCAGGGCGGACATCGCCAAGGGCGAGGCGCTGTTCAAAGGGCCTTGCACCTTCGTCAAAGGCGTGGTCCGCATCGCCGACTTGCCGCACGACGGGACGCCCGAGATCGCTTTCGCCGGGAGGTCCAACGTCGGCAAGTCGAGCCTGATCAATGCGCTCACCGGCCGGACCAGGCTCGCTCGCGTCTCCGACACGCCGGGACGCACGCGCGAGCTCAATTTCTTTTCCCTGGGCAAGGAGGGAGCGCTCTATCTCGTCGACATGCCGGGCTACGGCTATGCCCGCGCGGCGAAAGCGCAAGTTAAGGGCTGGACGCGGCTGATCGGCGATTATCTCAAGGGGCGGCGCGAACTGAAGCGCGTGTTCCTCCTCATCGATGCGCGGCATGGCATCAAGCCGAACGACAAGGAGACGATGAAGCTGCTCGACGAAGCCGCCGTGTCCTACCAGGTGGTGCTGACCAAGGCCGACAAGCTCAAGGCTCCGGAACTTGCCGCCATCGAAGGCAAGGTCGCCGCGGAGCTGGCCAAGCACCCGGCGGCTTATCCACAGCTTATCACCACCTCAGCGCGGTTCGGCTCAGGCCTCCCCGAGCTCCGCGCCGCCGTGGCTGCGCTCGCGCATTAGCCTGCGAAGCGCATCCAGAGCGCCGCGCCCCAAACGAGAGCCGCGAGCAGGAGCGAGAAGAACACGCCCGCCGAGGCGAGGTCCTTGGTGATGCGAATTGCCTCATGCTTGTCGGGCTGGATGTGGTTGCAGAGCCGCTCGATGGCCGTGTTGAGGAATTCGACCGAGAGCACGAAGAAAAGGCTCGCCACCAGCGCCACCCAGGTCCAGACGTCCGGCGCGATGAAGAAGGACAGAGGCAAAAGCAGACAGGCGATTGCCACTTCCTGCTTGATCGCCGATTCGGTGGCAAGCCCCTCGCGAAGGCCCTGCAGCGAGTTCCAGAAAGCGGCGGCGATGCGTGCGAGCCCACCCCGGCCGGGCAAGGCCGAACGGGCCGGCGGAAGCCCGCTCCCGTCCGCGCTTTCGCCTTCCAGAGCCCGTTTTCGCTGCATCCCGCAAGCTCCTATCCGGATCACCTATAATCGAGCCGCCACGGGCTGAATAGCTCGCCTATCGCTTGTCCCCTAAGCCAAAGCGCCGCTATAAGCCCTCCGTGGCCAAGAGCAAACCATCTCCGGCAAAAGCAAAGGACCGCGCGCAGCCCAAGACGCGCGCGGCAACCGGCGTCGCGGAGGTGCTGGCGAGCGTGCACGCCAAGGCCAAGGTGCTGTCCGAGGCGCTGCCCTATATGCAGCGCTACGACCGCAAGACGGTAGTGGTGAAATATGGCGGCCACGCCATGGGCGATCCCGAACTGGCCGCCGATTTCGCCCGCGACATCGTGCTGATAAAGCAGGCCGGGGTAAACCCGGTCGTCGTGCATGGCGGGGGGCCGCAGATCGGCACCCTGCTCGAGCGGCTCAATATCAGGAGCGAGTTCAAAGGCGGCTTGCGCGTCACCGACCGGGAGACCGTCGAGGTGGTCGAAATGGTGCTCGCCGGTTCCGTCAACAAGGAGATCGTCACCGCCATCAACGCACAGGGCGGGAAGGCCGTCGGCATTTCCGGCAAGGACGCCAATTTGATGCGGGCGAGAAGGCTCGAGCGGCGCTGGCGCGATCCTGGGTCAAATATCGAGCAAATCCTCGATCTCGGTTTTGTCGGCGAACCGTTGCATGTCGATCCGCACATTATCGACGTGATCATCAATTCCGACCTCATCCCGGTGGTCGCGCCAATCGGCGTCGGACCCGACGGCGAGACGCTCAACATTAACGCCGATACTTTTGCCGCCGCGCTCGCCTCAGCCCTCAAGGCCAAACGGCTCCTCCTGCTCACCGACGTCGAGGGTGTGCTCGATCATAAAGGACAACTTATCAAGTCGTTGACCACGACGGAGGCGCAGGCGCTGATCGACAACGGCACGATCTCCGGAGGCATGATCCCCAAGATAGAAAGCTGCATCGACGTCATTGCGGAAGGAGTGGAAGGCGTGGTGATCATCAACGGCAAGGTGCCGCATGCGGTCCTGCTCGAGCTTTTCACCGAGCACGGGGCCGGCACGTTGATCGAGCGGCGCAGACGAAAAGTGGCGAGGGAAGACTGATGTGGCGCAAGCCGGCCAACGCCTTCGATGGCATCGAGAGCTGGGTGTTCGATCTCGACAACACCCTCTACCCCTCCGCGTGCGACCTCTTTCCCCAGATCGACCGGCGCATGGGCGAGTTCATCGCAAAGGCCTTGGACCTGCCGCTCGAAGCGGCGCAGGCCTTGCGCGAAGCCTATTACTACGAGCACGGCACCACCTTGGCGGGGCTGGTACAGCGTCACGGCATCTCGCCGCACGCCTTTCTCGACTATGTGCACGATATCGATCTCTCCGCCGTTGTCGCCTCACCCGATTTGGCCGCTGCCCTTGACGGGCTGCCAGGCCGCAAGTTCATCTTCACCAACGCTTCGCGACGGCATGCTGAGGCAGTGATCGAACGCCTCGGCGTCTCCGGCCGCTTCGAAGCCATTTGCGATATCCATGCGCTCGAATACATTCACCCAAAGCCCTCGCACGAGGCCTTTGAGCGCTTCGTCAAGGCGCATGGCGTGGCCCCGCATAAAAGCGCAATGTTCGACGATCTCCCGAACAATCTCGAAACGGCGCATGCACTCGGCATGACCACCGTATTGGTGCACGGCGTGACCGGTCACCCGGAGCATCAGGCGATGGCCGGCTGGACCGAGCTTCCGGCGCATATCCATCACCGCACGGATGCGCTTGCGCCTTTCCTTGCGGCCATCGGCGCCTCTCTCGGGGCTAAAGCCGAAGGCTCAACCGCTATACCTCCGCAAGCGCATTTCTGTCTTACCTGACGGGCCGCCATGACCCACGATCATCTTAAGACGTTCATCGACAGTGCCTACGAGCATGCCATCGAGATCACGCCGGAGACCAAGGGCGTGGTGCGCGATGCCGTTGAGGAAGTGCTCGACCTCCTGGACAAGGGCGAACTGCGCATCGCCGAGAAGCGCAACGGCGAGTGGATCGTGCATCATTGGCTGAAGAAGGCGATCCTCTTGTCCTTCCGGCTCAACGAGCCGCACAAGATCGACGGCGGTCCGGGAGGCGGCGCTTGGTGGGACAAGGTGCCGAGCAAATTCGCCAAATGGAAGGCTAAAGACTTCAAGGAGGCCGGCTTCCGCGTCGTGCCCGGCGCCATCGTACGCCACTCGGCCTATATTGCGCCGGGTGTCGTGCTGATGCCGTCCTTCGTCAATCTCGGCGCGCGGGTCGACTCCGGGACCATGATCGATACCTGGGCGACCGTCGGGTCCTGCGCGCAGATCGGCAAGAACGTGCATCTGTCCGGCGGCGCCGGGATCGGCGGCGTGCTCGAGCCGCTCCAGGCCAATCCAGTGATCATCGAGGACAATTGTTTCATCGGCGCGCGCGCCGAGGTCGCCGAAGGCGTGATCGTGGGCGAAGGCTCGGTGTTGTCGATGGGGGTCTATATCGGCCAATCGACCAAGATTGTCGATCGCGCCACCGGCTTCGTGCATCAGGGCCGTGTGCCACCCTATTCGGTCGTCGTGTCGGGAACTATGCCGGGCAAACCGCTTGCCGATGGGACGCCCTCTCCCTCGCTCTATTGCGCCGTCATCGTCAAGACCGTGGACGAACGCACCCGCGCCAAAACCTCGATCAACGAATTGCTGCGCGACTAGACTAGGGGCCCGCTGGACAGCCTCAAAACGTCATTCAAGCTGTCCCGGCAAGCGAGGTGGAAGGCTCCCGTCAAGGTGCAACCAGCTGCTTTTATCCCCTTCGCAGAGCGCCCCTTCGGCCTTACAAAGGAGGGCGCCGGCTTAAGCCCGGGTAAACTGAGGGGGGAACGATGGATCTGGATTTCCAATATCTCTTCACGTCCTTCGAGGGACGCATCAACCGGGCTAAATGGTGGGCGGGGACTATCATCCTCACCATCATCAGCATTATCCTCGGCTTCATCATCGGAGCAGTATTCGGCCCGTCCTTCCTCGGCACCTTGCTTCTCATCATCGTGACGCTGGTTCTGTTCTATCCAAGCTACGCCGTTTCGGCGAAGCGGTTCCAGGACCGCGACAAACCCGGCATCACGGCGCTCTACGGCTTGGTCCCGGTCCTGATTGCAAGTCTGCTCCAGGCCTTCGGCCTTACCGGCGCGCCGGGGGAGCCGAATGCGCTCGGTTGGATCTGCGCTTTGGTGACCTGGGGCGTCGGAATCTGGTTTCTGATCGATCTCGGTATCCTCAAGGGTACGCCAGGGCCCAATCGCTTCGGCGGCGATCCTCTCGCAGCGGTGAAATAGGCTGTCAAAACGCAGCAGGGAGCCGGCGGGCTTGCCTCTCGGCGCGGCGAACGCCATGGTGCAGGGGCAATGACGGCACTTGGCGACAAAGCCCTTCAGCTCGCGCAGAGCTTGATCCGTTGCGAAAGCGTTACCCCTAACGACGCGGGATGCTTCGATGTGCTCGCGCGCGCGTTGAAGCCCGGGCGCTTCACCGTCTGGCGCCTCAATTTCAAGGAGGACGGCGCCGCCCCGGTCGACAATCTCTATGCCCGCCTGGGCGAAGGGCCGCCGCATCTCTGCTTCGCCGGTCATGTCGATGTCGTGCCGCCGGGCGACGCGGCGCTGTGGAGCCATCCTCCCTTCGGCGCGGAGATCGCCGAGGGCAGGCTTTACGGCAGGGGCGCCGCCGACATGAAGGGCGCGATCGCCTGCTTCGCCGAGGCCGCGCTCGACTATGTGCGATCGCGCGGCCGGGAAATCGACGGCTCCATTTCCTTGCTCATCACTGCCGACGAGGAAGGACCTTCGATCAATGGAACCCGCAAGGTCCTTCTCTGGATGAAGGAGCAAGGGGAGCGGCCGGACCATTGCATCGTCGGGGAGCCCACCAACTCCGCCCGCATCGGCGAGGCGATCAAGATCGGGCGCCGCGGCAGCTTGAATGGCAGGATCAAGGTGACCGGCACGCAAGGGCATGTCGCCTATCCGCATCTTGCGCGCAATCCGGTGAGGGGGCTTGTGAAGGTCCTCGCCCGCTTCTACGATCAGCCGCTCGACTACGGCACCGCCTATTTTTCCCCGTCCAATCTCGAAGTGACCAGCGTCGACGTCGGCAACCCCACCACCAACGTCATTCCGGCCTCGGCCGAGGCCCGCTTCAATATCCGCTTCAACGACCGGCACGAGGTGGAGGCGCTTAAGGAACGTTTGCGCGAGCAGGCGCGGGCGGCATTGTCGGACAGCGGCCTCGCTTTCGAGATGGTCTTCGAGCCGCATGCGGAATCGTTCCTGACCGAGCCTGGACCGCTCGATGCGTTGTTGAGCGAGGCGATCAACGAGGTGACGGGACTGACGCCGTCGCTGTCGACCGACGGCGGCACCTCCGATGCGCGCTTCATCAAGGACTATTGTCCCGTGGTCGAATTCGGGCTGACGACGGCGACCATTCACAAGGCCGACGAGAACGTGGCGATCGCGGATCTCGAGCAGCTCACGGCGATCTATCGCCGCTTCATCGAGCTCTATTTCAAGACCTTCGGGGGCGCCGATGACGGGTGACCCCCGGCCGATCGGGGTGTTCGATTCAGGCATGGGCGGGCTTACCGTGCTGCGCGCGCTGATGACGCGGCTTCCATCCGAGCGTTTCATTTATCTCGGCGACACCGCCCGCCTCCCCTACGGCACGAAGAGCGCAGAAACTGTGCAGGCCTATGCCATGCAGGCTACGCGGCTTCTGCTCGACGAAGGGGTGAAGCTTCTGGTCATCGCCTGCAACACGGCCTCCGCGGTCGCGCTGCCGGCGCTGCAAGAAGGGTTCCGGCCGACGCCGGTGATCGGCGTGATCGAGCCTGGCGCCCGCGCCGGCGTGGCGGCGACGCGCAACCGGCGCATTGCCGTGATCGCGACCGAGGGCACGGTCAAGGGCGGCGCCTATGCGGGGGCCATTCGCAAACTGATGCGGGATGCCGACGTCGTACAGCAGCCCTGCCAAGTGTTCGTGGCGCTGGCGGAGGAGGGCTGGACGCGAACGCCTGCCACGCTTGCCGCGATCGAACATTATCTCGGCCCGCTCTTCCGCCGCACGCCGGCGCCGGATACGCTCGTGCTCGGCTGCACGCATTTCCCGGTCCTTGCCGAGGCGATCAGGGAGGTGGTGGGCGATGACGTCACCTTGGTCGACTCCGCCGAGACCACGGCCTCCGCCGTGGCCGAGACGCTCGCCTGCGGCGGGCTTCAGTCGAGTGCGGCTAACGCCTCGCCCGCGCGCTTTCTCGCCACCGATTCGCCCGAACGTTTCGCGCGGGTCGGCGCGATCTTCCTCGGGAGCGACATAGACCCTGCCGCGGTCGAACTCGTCGACCTTCGCGGTTGAAGGTTTAGGCTTTCGGCGGAGGCTCATTGTCGGGGAGTGCCGCGGAATCATCGGTGGGGTCCGCCTGCTCGAGGCCGGCCGCCGCCGGCGTATCTGCGGCGGCCGTCACCTCGCGCAACAGGCTCTTGAACCAAGCGCGACCGAGCAGAAAGAAGACCGTGAGCGCGTAGACAATGCCTCCGAGCGCGACAAGCAGCGCCAGCATGGTCTCGTCGCGGAATACCGCCTGAGCGGAAAGAGCTCGTTCGAGCGCGTAGGCGCCGCCGAGGAGCGCGAACCCAAGCACCAGGCCGGCGGCAAGGAGCTTCGCCACCGGCTTGCCGATGGCGGCGCCGGACACGGCAAATCCCTGACGGCGGGCGAAAATCGCCAGCAGGCTCAAATTGATCCAGGCGCCGGCGCTGGTAGCGAGCGCCAGCCCGACCTGCGCCAATGGCCCCATCAGCACCACCTTCAAGCCGATATTGATGGCGGCGGCGAGCAGCGCGGCCTTGACCGGCGTCGCGGTATCGCCGCGAGCGTAGAAGGGCGCGGTGAAACTTCTGAGCAGAACGAAGGGAAGGAGTCCGAGCGAATAGGCGGCAAGCGTGGCGCCCGCCGCGGCGGCATCGTCTGCGCTGAAGGCGCCGCGGGCGAACAGGGCGCGCATAATCAGATCGGGAATGACGAGCGCGGCAGCGGCGCAAGGGATGGTGAGGAGAAGCGCGAGTTGAATGCCGCGCGCCTGAGCGGAAGCTGCTCCGCTTATATCGCCGGCGGCGAGCCTCCGCGACATTTCCGGAAGCAGGACGGTGCCGACGGCGATACCGACGACGCCGATGGGAAGCTGATTGATGCGGTCGGCGTAATAAAGCGCCGAAAGAGCGCCAGCCGGTAAAAATGAGGCGATCAGCGTGTCGGCAAAGAGCGCAAGCTGCACGCCGCCGGCACCGACGATCGCCGGCCCGAGCGCCTTGAGGAAGCGGCGGGTCGGCTCTTCGAGCCGAGGCAGGCGCAGTCTGATGCCGTAACCGTGCGTTTCGGCGTCGATCCCCACGACTAACACCATGACGACGCCTGCCAGCAATACGCCCCAGGCGGCGGCGTGACCGGCGTCCTGGAAGAACGGGGCAAGCAGAAGCGTGGCGACGATCGACAGGTTGAGCAGGATCGGCGCGCCGGCGGCCGCGGCGAAGCGATTATTGGCATTGAGAATGCCGGCGAACAGCGTCTCGAGAGAAACGAGGGCGAGATAGGGAAAGGTGATGCGCGTGAGCGCGACGGCAAGCTCGAAGCGCTCGGGATCGAGACCCGGCGCGAGCACGCTGACGACCCAAGGGGTAAAAATCATGGCGAAGGCCAGCAGCACGAGATTGATGGCGATGAGGGCCGCCGCAATCTGGTCGGCGAAGAGCTTGGCTGCCGGCAATCCCGCCTGTTCGAGCGTGCGCGCATAGGCCGGGACGAAGGCCGCCGCGAACGCGCCTTCGGCGAAAATGGCGCGGAAGTGGTTCGGCAATCTGAAGGCGACGAAGAAGGCGTCGGCGATCGGCCCCGCGCCGAGGATGGCCGCCATGACCACGTCGCGGATGAAGCCGGTGAGGCGCGAGACGAGGGTGAGCCCGCCAACGGTGGCGATGCGCCTGATCATGCTCGATTACCGGCCCTCATGCCCCTCCCCGCAATGACGTATATGAATTTCAGCGGCTTGACCATGCTTCCTCTGGACACGCCTCCTTGCGGCTTTCTTTGCGCGTTTCCCCCTCTCACCCCGGGGAGAGCGCTTCGCGCCGCAAGCTTTGCGAAGCAAGTCGCAAGGCGGAAAGGGTGAGGGGGCGGGTGAGAGCGGGGAAATCGTGGCTTCGCTTCGACAAGACATGGCTCTCCGTTACCGCGATGCATCTCAGCACCCGGTGTTTGCCTTTATCCCCCTCAAGACATGAGGGGGTGGCGCGCCGAAAGGCGCAGTCCATTATGGTTCGTGCCTTGCGGCACGCGGGCGCCTTCCGGCGCGCCAGTTGCAGCGTCTTCGTCAACGCCGGGCCCCGCTTTCGATTGGCCTTACCGCACGCACCTGCCGCAAAGCAGATTTGCGCGAGGCCAAGCCGTCAGCCAGCTCCTGGCGGGGGCTCATAGTGGCCCCGGGGGGAGCCCCGGCGCCGCCCGAGTGCTGGCTCTGCGTGAACCGGCCCGCGGGCGCCGCACCCCGTCCCGCCTCACGAACGCCTCGAGAAACGCCCCTAAAACGGACGAGGTGCACGAAGTTTAAGCCGGCGCTGGGAACCGGGGATAAGTTTGGGACACCCGGCACGATCAATAATCCACCTTGGTTAGGTAGAGACCGCAGGCGGGCGCAACAGGACCGCAGGCGGCGCGGTCGCGCGCCTCAAGCGCCCGTTTGAGGTCGCCCGCGGTCCATTTGCCCTCGCCAACCAGCTTGAGCGAACCGACCATCGAGCGCACTTGGTTGTGCAGGAAGGACCGCGCCGACGTTTCGATCCTGACGTCCTCGCCATGGCGGCGCACAGCGAGCCGATCGAGCGTCTTCACCGGCGAAGCGGCCTGGCATTCGGACGAGCGGAACGAGGAAAAGTCGTGGTGGCCGACGAGGATTTGTGCCGCCAGGTGCATGGCTTCGGCATCGAGCTCGGGCACGACGTGCCAGGCGCGATTGCGCTCAAGCGCGAGCGGAGAGCGGCGATTGACGATTCGATAGAGATAATGGCGTGCGGTCGCCGAGAAGCGCGCGTCGAAATCTTCCGGTGCATAGTCGCAAGAGAGGATGCTGATGGGTTCCGGCCGCACTTGCGCGTTGAGCGCATCGCGCACCTTGTAGCAGGGCCAGTCCTTGGCGAGGTCGAAATGGGCGACCTGGCCGAGCGCGTGCACGCCGGCGTCGGTCCGGCCCGCGCCGCGCGGAATAACATCCTCGCCCGAAAAATCCTTGATTGCTTGCGCAAGACGGCCCTGCACGGAGGGACCGTTGTCCTGCATCTGCCAGCCGACGAATGGCGTGCCATCATATTCGAGAATGAGTTTGTAGCGGGGCATTGCCGGTCAGCCTACGCGTGAGCCGGAGCGCAACGGCACGCCTCGCAAGAAGCTCTCTGCCGGCATCGGCTTCTTGCCAGCGCGCTGCACCTCGGTAAGGCGAACCGCTCCCTCCCCGCAGGCGACGGTGAGACGATCGTCGAGGACGGTGCCGGGCACCCCCGATCCCGCAGCCAAGGCCGAGCGCAGCGCCTTGATGCGCTCGCGCTTGCCCCCGATCTCTGATTCGAACCAGGCGCCGGGAACGGGCGAGAGCCCGCGAATCAGATTATGCACCTCGCGGGCGGGACGCGACCAGTCGATGCGCGTTTCGGCGGGCTCGATCTTCTTGGCATAAGTAACCCCATCTTCGGCCTGCGCCCGGCAATCGAGCCTCCCCCGCTCGAGCGCGGAAAGCGCCTGCACCATGAGGCGCGCGCCGCGCTCGGCGAGCACGTCGTGCAGTTCGCCGGCGGTCTCGTCCGCGCCGATGGGGACGCGAATCTCGAGACAGACGGGGCCTGCGTCCAATCCTTCGGTGATGCGCATGATCGAGACCCCGGTCTCGGTGTCGCCGGCCATGATGGCGCGATTGATGGGCGCCGCCCCGCGCCAGCGCGGCAGAAGCGAAGCATGAAGATTGAGGGCGCCGAGCCGCGTGGAGTCGAGGATCGGCTTCGGCAAGATCAGACCGTAAGCAACGACCACGGCGACATCGGCCTGCAACGAGCGAAATCGCTCTCGATCTTCAACGCTGCGCAAACTCTCGGGCGCGAGCACCTCAAGCCCAAGCCGCTCGGCGGCGGCATGCACCGCAGATTTGCGCAAGGTCATGCCGCGGCCGGCGGCACGGGGCGGCTGGGTGTAGACCGCAGCGACGCCGTGTCCCGCTTCGCTGACGGCCCGGAGGGTTGGTACCGCGAAGCCCGGCGTGCCCATGAAAACGATGCGCAAGGACATGCGTTCCTTATGTCAATCGGCCAGAGAAAGTGCAATTGGCGCCTTGATCGAGGGCAATTGCCCCAAGTTAGATCGAATCTCCGCCGGCAGTTTCATCGTCGATTAACAGGGGGGAACTAATCGGAGTCTGCGGGAGGGCCACCTGTTTCCGCGCCAAACTTCCGCAGATTCATTCGCGAGAACGCACAGAAATGGCCAATCCCATCACCGGCGACAATAGTGCGAAT
>DATLXW010000201.1:0-5047 GCA_035575415.1 Methyloceanibacter sp.
CGAAGAGATTGTCTCGGCGGCGGCGGCGGCGGGTCTTTATTCTAATCTTATTACCGCCGCGGTGACTTTGAACCGCGCCCGGTTGGAAGACCTCGCCAAACGCGGCCTCGATCACGTGCAGATTTCCTTCCAAGATGTCGAGGCGGAGAATGCGGAGCGCATCGGCGGCTACCCGGGCGCGACGCAGAAGAAGCTCGACGTGGCGCGTTGGGTCCGCGAGATCGGTCTGCCGCTCACCATCAACGCGCCCATCCACCGGCACAATATTCAGAACGTGCCTCGCTATATCGAGCTCGCTGTCGAGCTGGGCGCCCAGCGGCTCGAAGTCGCGCATGTTCAATATTACGGCTGGGCCTACCTCAACCGCGCCGCCCTAATTCCGCGCTACGAAGACACGGTCAAATCGATCGAATTCGTCGAGCGCGAGCGCGAGCGGCTGAAGGGCGTGCTCACCATCGACATGGTCGTACCGGATTATTACGCCAAGCGACCGAAACCTTGCATGGGCGGCTGGGGCAAAGGCTTCATGAACATTACCCCGGCCGGCAAGGTGCTGCCGTGCCATGCCGCCGAGACGATCAAGTGGCTGAAATTCGACAATGTGCAGGACCGTCCCCTGCTCGACATCTGGCTGAATTCCGAAGCCTTCAATGCCTTCCGTGGCACCGGTTGGATGAAGGAGCCGTGCCGGTCTTGCGCCTTCCGCGAGATCGATTTCGGCGGCTGCCGCTGCCAGGCCATGGCGATTACCGGCGACGCCCGCAACACCGACCCTGCTTGTGCGCTCTCGCCTTATCACGGCGAGATGGTACGGCTCGCCCGCGAGGAAGCGGCCAAGCCCGCGCCAGCCTTCATCTACCGCAATCCGCGCAACGCCGCCGAGGCCGCCAAGATGGAGCAGGCTCCGCTCGTGCCGGCGGAATAGCGCTCAGGCGTCAATCGACCGATAGTCCGCTTCAAGCGGCGAGCGCAGCATCGACCGGATGCGGCTCCATTTTGCCGCTCAACACGCGATAGGCGTGGACGAAAGCGAGCGTCGAGACCGGGATCGACACGAGCAGTCCGACCCCGAGGGCGAACAGGCCGAGCAGGTTGATCAATACCAGTAGAAGCATGAAACCGAAGAGCGGCCACTTGTGGCCGCGTGTGATGCGATTGCTTTCACTCATGGCATCGACGGGCCCCGCCTCCCGCTCGATCACGATGAAGGGGGCAAACATGAACATCAGGCCGAAGATGATCCCCGGTACGATCAGCAGCACGAAGCCCACAAGCACCGCCAGAGTGAGGAGGATGGAGGCGCCGAGATATTTCCAAAACGGCTGCGGATGCCAGAGGAGGGACAACTGAGCTCCAGCGGGATTGTCGTGCGCGGCGAGATAAAATGCCGTGGTGCCCATGCTCAGCAGCGTACCGAGCCCGATATTGATGACAAAGCCGGCCGCAGACGGCTCTTCGGCCGAACCGGTGATCAGAGCATCGATTCGACTTGTGAGGGCGTCGATCAAAAGCGAAAGAGCCAGGATGATGAAGGCCGTGCCGACGAAGAACCAGGGGCGTTGCTTGAACGCCTCCCAGCCAAAACGCACCGCCGCCCCTGGAGAGAATCCCATAAGCCACGATAGCATAGGGTTACTCCCGGCTACGCCTCACATGCAGATTTCCACAATCGGCGCAGACTTTCGCCGCTGACCCCGAAGAGCCGTGCGGAGAAAGCCCCGAAGCGGCCTGGTACCAAGTTTTCCAGGGCTGGCTTCCACCTTGCAATGCGTATTTCTTTGTCGCACCATGCCGCAAAACCCCGTTCGGCTTGCCCGCGCGTAGCCGCCGCAAGGTGCAGCGCCGAGCTGAACTCCACTGGTAACCGGCGCCGTCTCGCCCAACGGTCTCGTCATGTGTCTTTTTTCTTGCTTCGTCTGCCGCTTGTTTAAGCAACGCGCCTTCCACCTTTTCCTTGTTTTTCTCGCGCTTTTCCTCCTGCCCTCTCCAATGCGGGCGGAGGATCCGCCAGCCTCAGCCCCACGGCATGAGGGCGGCTTCGAAGTGCAGGTGCCGCAATCGCCGCCGCTGACGCCGGTTAAGATCGGCTATATCCGCGAGGCCAGCGACCGTCCACGGCCATCCTCGCGTCTCGATGTGCCGCCCAAAGACGCGGGCATTGCCGGAGCGTTGATGGGCGTGGAGGAGAACAACGCTGGCGGCAGGTTCACCAACCACGATTACAGCCTGACCGCAAAGACCGTCTCGCCGGAAAAGGCCGTCGAGACCATCGCCAAACTCTATGAGGACGGGCACAATTATTTTATCGTCGACGCCTCGGCCCCCACCCTCCTCAAGCTCTCCGATTGGGGCAAAGACAAGGACGTCCTCCTTTTCAATATCAGCGCCACCGACGTGTCGCTTCGGCAAGAAGACTGTCGCGCCAACATTCTGCATATCGTGCCCGACCGCTACATGCTGGCGGACGCGCTCGCGCAATATCTCGTCACCATGAAATGGACACGCTGGCTCGTGGTGCACGGCTCGACGCCCGGAGACATCGCTTATGTCGACGCCGTCAAGCGTGCAGCGCAACGGTTCGGCGCCACCATCGTCGATACCCGCGAGTACAAGGACGTCTCAGGCGGCCGCCGCGACGACATCGGCGCCATCCCCCCTGGCAAGCAAGCGAGCGCCGATGCTTCCTTCGCCGCCAGTCCCGACTATCAAGTCATCGTCGTCGCCGACGAGGAGCAGCTTTTCGGGCCTTATATGCCTTATCGCGGCGGCGGCGAGCCGAGACCCGTGGCTGGCACGACCGGGCTTGTCGCAACGACCTGGAGCCACGGACACGAGAAATGGGGGGCCACCCAGGCGCACAACAATTTCGAGAAGGATTTCAAGCGCCTGATGCTGCCGCTTGACTATCAGGCCTACGTCGCGGCGCGGGCCATTGGCGAGGGCATCACGCGCAATCCCGGAGCCGATTTTGCCACGGTCGCTGCCTTCATCCACGGCCCCGAGCTCCAGCTTGCGCCATTCAAGGGTATCAAACAGCAATTCCGTCCTTGGGATGGCCAATTCCGCCAGCCGATTATCATCGCCACGGAAAAAGTCCCGGTCTCGGTCTCCCCGCAGAAGGGCTTCCCGCATGCCAGCCACCCGGAGATCGAGGTGGACACGCTCGGCATCGACGAGCCGGAAAGCAAGTGCAAGCTATGAGGCGCTGACAGCCAGCCGGTTAGCGTTCGGCGGTCGCCGCAATCGGGTTGCCGTTCGCATCGAGCACCGGCACGTTGTAGCTTGCGAGCAGCGCATTGATCTCGCGCTGATTCTCCGCGATCAGCTTGTTGAGCTTGTGCTTCCACTGCGGGTCGTTCGGGCGCACGCCAAGGGTAATGCCGTAAATGACCGGCGGGCCGGCGGTCTCCTTCACCAGCGGCACGATCGCGAGCGGCGTCTTGGCAAATTGCGCGTAATAGGCGCCGAGTGGGCCCCATAAGATGGCTGCGTCAAGCTTACCCGAAGCGACGGCGGCAATCATGTCGGTCGCGGCGGTCGAGGCGTTGCCGTCGCCGCGGAGCTCGAACGACCTGGCCGTGGGCATGAGCCCGTGCAAGGCGAGAATGCTCGCGGGCGGGGTGCGCGGGACGTAGCCAATCGCCTTCCCTTTCAGACGCGGATCGGACAGGCGATCGACGCCCGCGAGCGACTTATCGTTCTCGCGGTAGAGCAGGACATAGGACGTGTAATAATACGGGTTGGTATCGTCGATGAGCCCGGTGCCTTGCGCATAGCCCATGACGAGATCGCAGGCGCTGCGGCCGAGTGTGTTCGGCACGTAGCCGCTCGCCTCGCTGAACCAGGTATATTCCAGCTTAGCGTCGAGTTTGCCGGCGATCAGCTCTGCAAGCTTGTTCTCGAATCCTTCTCCCTTCTCGTTCGAGAACGGCAGGTTGTCCGGATCGCTGCAGACGCGAAGAATTTCCTTTGCTGCGGCCGGCATGTCTCCCGCGCCGAGAAGCAACAGGCAGGCAGCGCCCGTACGCGCGACCGCTGCCGCTAAGCGGACTGAAATCCGAACCGGATTTCTCACGCGGTTACGCACATAGTCTCTCCTGGGGCACCAGTCGATCTCATCTTAGCACAAGCGACCGTCCTAATCGTCACGTTGAGGCAATATGGACGCCGCGATGAAAAACCGCCAGCTTACCGAAACATTAAGTTCGGATGACACTTATGGAGAACACGCCGCGATTCACTCGCCCGACGCGCATTTTGCGATGTTCTGGACGCGCTCGTTTCCGGTTGGATAATAAGCGCCGGTCGGTTTATCGCCGAAGATTGCCATCGCGCTTTCTGCGGATTCGATGCTGTCGATTTCCTGCCGCTCCTTCAGCAGCTTCACCGCGCAGCAATCCGCCTCGAGTTCCATCTGCCGCAAGACCGGTGCAATGTAGAAGAAGGGTTGCGGCCCCACGTGACCGAGACCTTCACGATAGCGGCCGACATGTCCGAGCTTATGGTGGCAGCATTCATGCGCCATCAAAAACTTGCCGTAGCTCGGCTGCTCGGTCAGCGTGAGCCGGTTCACCACGATCGCAGGTTTACCGCTTGTATCGAGCATCGACATCGCCTGTTCCGGCACGTCGCGCAGCAAATAGGTCGACACATCGCAATAGGGGTTTTCGGTTTGCGGCAACCAAAGCCGGCCGGCTTCTGCGCTCCCGAGCGCAAGCCAAATTATGATAAGCGCCGTGGCGGCGAGGTCGCGCAATCGCATTACGTCCTCCGCAGTACCCCGCAATTTACGTCGTTCCATTCCATCGTGGCGGTCCTGAACTTCCGGCCTCGTCATCATATTACGCCAAACCCGCAAGGGCGGGGATTAACTCGTAAGCGGTGGCCGATATCCGCGCTTTACCAGCGTCCTATCTGGACGAAAACTGCGCAAGACACATCGATGTGAAGGGGAAGCGGCGCCTGCCAACCGTTGTCTCCGTCACGGGGCCTCCTTGACGGATGGCCGCGCCGCCACGCCGCAGGCCACGGGAAAACTTGGCACCCG
>DATLXW010000202.1:0-12394 GCA_035575415.1 Methyloceanibacter sp.
TTGGCGGCGTTGAGCTCGCCATAGGTCTGGTAGGCGATGGAGAAGGGGGCGAGGCTTGCCCCGCAATCGAGCGGTAGCGGCTCGTGCTCAGGGAAGTGCACGATCTCGCTTTGCGGATTGGCGATCTGCTCCAGCCGCTTATAGTCGGCGAAGCCTTCCGCCGTCGGGGTCTCGCTCATCTGCGTTTATCCGGGCCTCACCCACCGACCTTGTCATTCCCGCGAAAGCGGGAATCCAGTAAAGATTGAGCCGGCCACCAAGACAACTGGCTTCGCCATCTCCTGGACGACCCGCTTGCGCGGCGTCGGTGCGGCCAACCCTTCAACTCAGCCAGCTTAAACCTCAAACTCACAATTCGGCGTTAGCTAGGAGCTTGCCGTCGAAAGTCAATCTTTTCTTTGCCTTGGGCTAAGGAAAGGCCCTATGAGAGGCCCTTCCTTCGCCCGCTAAGGAGCAAGCCAGATGGCCGCGCGCGGCCCGCGCCCCCGGAAAGGCATTCTCGACATCGCGCCCTACGTGCCCGGCACGAGCGCGCTCCCCGGCGCACGCGCGGCGATCAAGCTCTCCTCCAACGAGACGCCGTTCGGCCCTTCTCCCCGCGCGGTCGAGGCCTATCTCGCCGCCGCCAAGCATCTGTCCCGCTACCCGGACGGCACGGCGCGGCCCTTGCGCGAGGCGCTGGCGAAAACCTATGGGCTCGACCCGGCCTGTATCGTCTGCGGAGCGGGCTCGGACGAGCTTCTGAATCTGCTTGCCGCCGCCTATCTTGGTCCCGGCGACGAGGCGATCTACAGCCGCCACGGCTTCCTCGTCTATAAGATCGCCATTCAGGCGCGCGGGGCGACCCCAGTGGTCGCGCCCGAGACCGATCTCACTGCCGATGTCGACGCCATCCTTGCGCGCGTGAGCCCGCAGACGCGCATGGTCTTCATCGCCAACCCCAACAACCCAACCGGGACCTATCTTTCGTTCGACGAGGTTAAGCGCTTGCACGCGGGCCTTCCCCCCGACGTGCTCCTCGTGCTCGACGCGGCCTATGCGGAATATGTACGCAAAAACGATTACGAAGCCGGCATCGAGCTGGTCGCCACCACCGGCAACACGGTGATGACCCGCACCTTCTCCAAGGTCTATGGGCTTGCTTCTCTGCGTCTTGGTTGGGCCTACTGCCCGAGCGAGGTCGCTGATGCGCTCAACCGCATCAGGGGCCCGTTCAATGTCTCGGGCCCTGCTATCGCCGCCGGCATCGCCTCGCTCGAGGACTCGGCCTGGACGGAGCGCGCTGTCGCGCACAACGAAACTTGGCGCGCGCGCATGAGCGAGGCATTGTCTGCGCTCGGTCTCGGCGTGACGCCGAGCGCGGCCAATTTTTTGCTCTTGCATTTTCCCAAGGGCAACGGCAAATCCGCTGTGGCCGCCGACAAGTTTCTGCATGAGCGGCGCATCATCTTGCGGCGCGTCGAGGAATATGGCTTTCCCGACGCTCTGCGCATGACCATCGGCACCGAGGAGGAGAACCGCGCCGTGCTCGACGCGCTCACCGGCTTCATGCATTCGAACGGCGCCTCCGACCGATGACGCAACCTTTGTTCGACACGCTGGCCCTTATCGGCGTCGGGCTGATCGGCTCCTCGATTGCGCGCGCCGCCCGCGCCAAAGGCGTCGTGAGCAAGATCGTCGCCACCGCGCGCTCGCCCAAAACGCGTCAGCGCGTGATCGAGCTCGGCCTCGCAGACAAGGTGGTGGACAGCAATGCGCAAGCCGTGGAAGGGGCAGACCTCGTCATCGTCTGCGTTCCGGTTGGAGCCTGCGGCGCCGTCGCCAAGGAGATCGGCCGTCATCTTAAGCCGGGCGCGGTGGTTTCCGATGTCGGTTCGGTCAAGGGTTCCGTGATCAGGGACATGCGCCCGCATCTGCCGGAGAGCGTGCACTTCGTGCCTGCCCATCCCGTGGCCGGCACCGAACATTCAGGTCCCGACGCAGGCTTTGCCGAGCTGTTCGAGAATCGCTGGTGCATCCTGACACCGCCGCAAGGAACCGAACCCGAGGCGGTGGAGTGCCTCGCCGCCTTCTGGCGTCTGCTCGGCGCCAATGTGGAGGTCATGAGCGCGGATCACCACGACATCGTGCTCGCCATCACCAGCCATTTGCCCCACCTGATCGCCTATAACATCGTCGGCACAGCCGCCGACATGGAGAAAGTCACCCAGGGCGAAGTGATCAAATTCTCCGCCGGCGGCTTCCGCGACTTTACCCGCATCGCCGCCTCCGACCCGGTGATGTGGCGCGATGTCTTCCTCAATAACAAGGAGGCGGTGTTGGAGATGCTCGGCCGCTTCTCTGAGGACCTCGCCGCGCTCCAGCGCATGATCCGTTGGGACGACGGCGAAGCGCTGGAGAAGCACTTCACCCGCACCCGCGCCATCCGCCGCGGCATCATCGAGGCCGGCCAGGATACCGAAGCCCCCGATTTCGGCCGCCCACACGGCCACGACGAGTGAGTGACTCAGTGCCTCCGCACTCGCTTGTCATTCCCACGCGAGCGGCAAGCCAGTAACACCTGAGTCCGTTGTTTTCGGATGCCGCGCTTACTGTATTGCCCCGGTCAAGCCGGGCAATGACACTGGACAGAATGGCAGGATCTGGGACTGATCTTTGGGTGTTCGGCTATGGCTCGCTCATGTGGCGGCCGGGCTTCGATTTCGTCGAGAAGGCGCCGGCCGCCTTGATCGGCGCGCATCGCTCGCTATGCATCTACTCCTTTCACCATCGCGGCACGCGGGAGCATCCGGGGCTCGTGCTCGGCCTCGACCAGGGCGGCGCCTGCCGCGGCGTCGCCTACCGCGTTCCCCCTGAAAGCCGCGACGCTACCCTCGCCTATCTCCGCGCGCGCGAGCAGGTCACCGACGTCTATGTCGAGGCGACGCGGCCGATCAGCCTGCTCGACGGCTCTGCCCGCGCGCTCGAAGCCCTTTGCTATGTCGTCGACCGGGCCCACCCGCAATATGCGGGACGGCTCTCGCTCGAGCGCCAAGCCGAACTCGTGCGCGACGCCGAGGGTCTCTCCGGCACCAATATCGATTACGTGCTGAACACGGTCCGCCATCTTGAGGAGCTCGGCATCCACGACGTGGAGCTTGCCGCCCTCGCCGAACGGCTTAAGGCTCAGACCTAGACCGCGGAACGGGCGGGCTCGGTCGTTTTGGCGAGTTCCGGCGCGCCGAAGAAATAGCCCTGGAGATAAGAAACACCGGCCTTCTCCAACATCTTTGCCGTCTTCTCGTCGCCGACCCATTCGCCGACCGTGGTGATACCGAAGCTCTTCGCCAAGTCGATCAGCGTGCGCACGAACAGCTCGTCCTCAGCTTGATTGCCGAGATTCTGAATGAAAGAGCCGTCGATCTTCACGATGTCGACGCCAAGCAGCCGCAGATTGCGGAATGAAGTATAGCCTGCGCCGAAATCGTCTAGCGCCACGCGGCAGCCGAGCGTCTTCAACGCGGAAACGAACTTCACGGTTTCCGCCAGATCGGAAATGGCCGCCGTTTCGGTAAGCTCGATCGTCAGCCGCTCGGCCAGTCCCGAATGTTTGGCGAGACAGGCTTCGAGCGCTTGCAGCCATTGCGAATCGTTGGCGGTGGCGGCAGACACGTTGAGCGAAAGTTTGATGCTCGGCATCGCGCGCAAAAGATCGACGGCAAGCTCGAGCGCCCGATGATCGACCAGCTTCGCCAGCCCGAACTGCTCCGCCACGGGAATGAATTCGGATGCCGACACGATCGAACCGTCGAGCCGCCGCATCCGCAACAGGCATTCGTAGAGTTCCGGTTCGTGGCTGCGCGAGGTGACGATCGGCTGGAGGGCCAATAGCATGCGGCGGTCGTTGAGCGCGCGCACGATCTCGTCGGCGATGGTCACTGCGCGCCGGCGCTCCGATTCTCGGCGTTCGCAAGGTTCGTACAGACTCAAGCGGTCGCTGCGGCTTCGGCGCGCCATGTCAAGCGCTTGCAATGCGCGGCTGATCGCGGCCTGCGCGTTTGTGGCGTGCTCCGGCAGGAGCACCGCGCCGACGGAGAGGCTCGCAGCAACCGCGCCGACGCTCGTATCGATGACGCTGTCGCGCACTGCGCCCATCAAGCGCCTGGCAATGGCCTCGATGCCCTCCTCGCTGCAATCGGTAAGCACAACTCCGAATTTGTTCGAGGAGAAGCGGCCGACGCAGTCGCGTCCGCGCAAGGCGCGTCCGATGCGCCGCCCGACGATCGTGATCACTTCGTCGCCGACATCGTAGCCATAGGTCTCGTTGATCAGGGTAAGGTCGTTGATGCCGGCGAGGAGGAAAGCGCCCTTGGCCGGCATGCGGCCGGCATCACTCAAAAAGCGTGTCAGCTCTTCGGTCAGCCGCGTGCGGTTGAGTTGCCCGGTCAGCTCGTCGCGCCCGCCGAGAAACCGCTCGTCGCGCTCGCGGCGGTCGTTGATCACCCTCAGTGTGCCTTGCGCTACGTCCGGCAACCCTTGCGCATCGATGCGGCAGACGCCGGTATCTTCCACCCACAACGCCGCGCGTCCGCGCCGTCCCTCCGGAAGCAGGCGGTAGCGGATGCAGTAGCGCACTTCGCTCCCGGCCGCGGCATGCGGGCCGACCGTGATCGCGTCATAGCGGGCTCCCGCCTGCTCAGGGTCGACGAGAAGCGAGAAGGCGCGCCCCCTCTCGATTTTCCCGCGATCGGCGACGCCGAGGACAGACTGCGCGTTCTCCGCCCACTCGATACGATCAGTCTTGAAGGTCCAGCGATAAGCCGTTTCGCGAATGGCAGCGAGGATCTGTGCGAGATCGAGCGGCTCTCGATCTGACGATACCTCGATTGCCGGTGAGGTCTGGACGAATTCGAGATCGCTTGCGCCAGCTCCGCCCCGAAAATGCGGCGAGCGGTCCTCGCCAAGCTCCTTTGAAGACGCACTCAACTGCCACCCCATTCTCTTCTTTTCGACCTGCGGCGGACGCCTTCGCCGCGGGGCCGTTCCTTGCCGTCACCCTAGGACGACAAGACTTAAGAAAAGGGGCGAGACGATGGGAGGGTGGAGGCGCTCGGTGGGGAGTTAACCTAACTTTCGTTTATAATGGTTTATGAAAACTTTCGCGAAGTTCGCGGCGCTTTGCTCCTTTCTGGCTCTCCTGCGGTGATGCGGCGTTCGAGCGTCGGCGAACCATCCGGCCGCACATCGAGAGTTGAACGTGGACGCGCAAAAAGGGGGCACTGGGAAAGCGCGTTTTGCCGCTCTCGCCCCGCCACGCTCATCGCACGCCCAGACGGCGATCGCTCAGGCTTCTTCCTTGACGTCGAGCACCTGCCGGCCCCGATAGCGGCCGGACTTGAGATCGATGTGGTGCGGGCGGCGAAGCTCTCCGGACTCCTTGTCCTCGACATAGGCCGGAGCTTGCAGCCGGTCATGCGATCTACGGTTGCCGCGCTTCATGCGCGAGACTTTTCGTTTTGGAACAGCCATGGTCGCAATCCTGTCAGTTTCCGCACAATTTGGCGGGCTTTCGTGGCGGCCCTTATAGGGGCAATCGCGCCCGCTGGCCAGGGGCAGAAGCGCGGAATTTTACCGTTGCGGCAACGCGCATTGCGAGCGCGGAGCGAGAATCGGCAGCCGCCGCTCCACCACCGTCGCAATCCGCAACATGCGGGCGCTCGGCTTCGCCGGGTTGCGGAATCCCGGATTGGGCAGGGCGACCGCCAAGAGAACCGCTTCGCGCCGGGTCAAATTGGCGGCGCTCTTGTTGAAAAAGCGTCGGCTCGCCGCCTCCGCTCCGAACGTTCCCGGCCCGAATTGGGCAATATTGAGATAGACTTCGATGGTCCGCTTCTTCGGCCAAAACAGCGTCATCAAATAGGCCAGAGGCACCTCCAAAGCCTTGCGGAAATAGCTTCGGCTATTCCACAGATAGAGATTCTTTGCGGTCTGCATGGTGATGGTGCTGGCACCGCGGAAATCGGAAAGCCCCTCCCCCTCTTTGATCGCCTCCCGCACTGCGCTCCAATCCACGCCCCAATGCTCGCAGAAGCGGCCATCCTCGCTGGCGATCACGGCGCGGACGAGTTCCGGGGAAATCTCTCCGAGCGGTACCCAGTCTTGCCGCACCGCGTTACCCCGCAAGAGCGAGGCGACCATGACGCTGGTAGTGGGGGGATTGATGAAGCGGAAGGCCACGATGGAGAGGACGACGAGGGCGGCAAGGACGACGAGAATGCGCCCCGCAAGGCGCAGCCAGGGATGGTTTCTGCGTCTCCTGCTGCGCCGCCTTGGACGCTCGCCCACAACTGCCTCGACCGCCATGATCTTGCCTTCTAGCCCCGGCTTGCCGCCCCGATCAACGCCGTATTAGGGTATCGCTTAATTCCATCGTCTGCGGGCCGAAGCGGCCCTTTCTCACACTTTCCCCAGTATGGACTTCCTCGCCGAGTTGGAACGCATCGCTGGCGCCGTCGAAACGCGGCTTGGCCGCATTCTCGCCGGAAGCCTGCTTGGCGTTCCGGAGAGTGCAAGGCTCGGCCAAGCCATGCGCTATGCGGCTTTGGGCGGGGGGAAACGCTTGCGTCCCTTTCTTCTCATCGAATCGGCGCGATTGTTTGGCATTGGTGAGGAGGAGGCGCTTCCGGCCGCCTGCGCGCTCGAATGCGTGCATTGCTACTCTTTGGTGCATGACGACCTTCCGGCCATGGACGACGACGCCCTGCGCCGAGGCCGCCCCACGGTCCACATCGCCTTCGACGAGGCGACCGCTATCCTGGCGGGCGACGGCCTTCTTACTCTCGCCTTCGAAATTTTGGCCGACCCGGCAGATCAGGGCGACGCAAGCCTTCGCTCCGAACTTATATTTCTCCTCGCCAAGGCGGCCGGCTGGCAAGGAATGGTGCTCGGTCAGGCGCTCGATCTCGACGCCGAAGGCCGCCAGCTCGGGGTGGAAGAGGTTGCGAAACTGCAGGCCTTGAAAACTGGCGCCCTATTCGGCTTCGCCTGCGAGGCCGGGGCGGTGCTCGGCCGGGCCAACCCCAAGGAGCGCACGGCGCTGCTTGCCTACGCCTCGGCCTTCGGCCAGGCGTTTCAGCTTGCCGACGATTTGCTCGACGCCGAGGGCGATGCGGCGTTGCTCGGCAAGGCGGTTGCCAAGGACCACAAACGCGGCAAGGCGACTCTCGTCGCGCTGCTTGGCACCGACGCCGCGCGTATACGTCTTGCGGAGGTGGTGGATAGCGCCGAGAAAGCGCTTGCGCCCTTCGGCGCGCGTGCCGACAAGCTTGTTGCCGCGGCGCGCTTCGTTGCCACACGCCGAAGCTGAATGCGGGAGAACGATGGCAGCCGATCAGCGAAAGACGGGCGTGGTTGCCGCAGCGAGCTGGCACCGCAGGCTCTTCCGCCAGTTTTTCGTCCAGATCAGGCTCATTGGCTCCATAGCCGCCGGCATCGCCGTCTGGCTCCTCGTTCCACTCGACGATCATATTGACCGCATTCTGGCCGGCTGGAACGCAGCGGGCTGGCTCTACATCGCACTTCTGCTCGTCATGATGATGCAGGCCGAGGTCGAAGGCATCAAACGCCAAGCCGAACTCGAAGAGGAAAGCCGCGCCGCCGCTCTGATCATCACCACGCTCGGGGCGATCTTTATGTTCCTAGCCATTGTGGCGCAGCTTTCTGCGCTGCATGAGGAAAGCGGCTTCGACCGCCAAGTGACTTTTGCGCTCTCCTTCTCGACCATCCTCGTCTCCTGGCTCCTGGTGCAGATGGTCTTCGCCGTCTATTACGCCCACGAATTCCACAGCGAGAGCAAACGCGGCGGGCGGGGAACTGGCGGCGGTCTGAAATTCTCGGGTCAAGGCGTGCCGGATTACCTCGACTTTCTATATTTTTCTTTCGTGGTCGGAACCACCAATCAAACCTCTGATACGGAAGTTACCTCGCGCGCGATGCGCCGCGTGGTGATGATCCACGGGTTGCTTTCGTTCTTCTTCAACACCATGGTGATCGCGCTGACGGTCAATCTCACCGCCCAACTGGTGCAGGGTTAGCCCCGGCTTTTCCTCTCGTCGCACAAGGCGCGGACACGGTCGCACCATTGGGCAAGCCGTTCGGCGTAATCGCGAAGATCGTCAAGGTACTGTTCCGGATTCTCGTCTGTTGCAGCACCATCCTGCACCCAACCCGCGAAGAATCTCACCCCGTCGCACATGACCGGCCCAACGAGAGTACCGGGGACCGGCTCCTTGAGTCCGAGGGAGCGCAAGAAGCTGCCGAAATCCTCCCGACTCTCTTCGTCGTCGGAAAAACTATGAATAAGCAGCGCGGCTACGTCCGTTCGATAGCGCTTGGCCTCACGGATAGCCGAGACTGACCGATGCAAGAGCTGATAGCGGAGTTGCAACGCCGCGTCGGGCGACAAGCCAAGCTGCTCGCAAAGCAGGTCCAGCCTAACTTCCTTTCCTTTGCTGCCGTCTAACCATCGATCGACGAGATCCCCAAAACTTTCCCCCGCCTTTCCCTCGACGGCAAGGATCGCCAATCCTTGCGCAAGACCGGCAATCACCAGCAGGTCGGTCTGGGAGTGCCGCCCCTCCGATCCAAGATCGACCTGCCGCTCCATAAACGCATCGACCAATTCTGCGGACTTGAACATTGGGTGACTGTTGAGAACAGCCGCGACTTTCGGGGGAAACGAATTGCTCCTTGCCCAGGTCGAAGCGAGGGCGTGGGCTGACCGTCCCGCCCTCCAATGCTGCTCTTGCTTGCCGAGATGCCGAATGACGTCTTCGGGCTGCCCTAGAGGAACATGAAGCCGCGGTATCAATTGACTACTCCGCGGCATCACGGCCGATAGCGCCCTGGCCGAACCGCCGCTCGATATAATCGAGCACCATCTGCTTGAAGTCGGCTGCAACGGTGGGCCCGCGCAAGGTAACCGCCTTTTTGCCGTCGATGAACACCGGCGCCGCCGGCGCTTCGCCGGTGCCGGGCAGCGAGATGCCGATGTCGGCGTGCTTCGATTCTCCCGGTCCGTTCACGATGCAGCCCATCACCGCCACGTTCAGCGTTTCAACGCCGGGATAGCGGCGTTTCCAATCCGGCATCGAGTCTCTGATGAAATCCTGGATGTCGCGGGCAAGCTCCTGGAAGGTGGTCGACGTCGTGCGCCCGCAGCCGGGACAGGCAGCGACCAGCGGTACAAAGCTCCTGAAGCCCATGCTTTGCAGAAGCTCTTGCGCCACTTTCACTTCAAGCGTGCGGTCGCCGCCGGGCTCTGGGGTGAGTGAGATGCGGATCGTATCGCCGATGCCCTGCTGGAGCAGAACGCCGAGTGCGGCGGATGAGGCGACGATTCCTTTCGATCCCATGCCCGCCTCGGTGAGCCCGAGATGCAGGGCAAGGTCTGAGCGCTCCGCCAGCATGGAGTAGACCGCAATCAGGTCCTGCACGGCCGAGACCTTGGCCGACAGGACCATGCGGTCCGGCCCAAGCCCAAGCTCCATCGCGCGTGCAGCGCTCAAGAGCGCCGACTGCACGATCGCCTCATGCATCACCTCGCGCGCGTCCTTAGGCTCCGCCAATTTCGCATTCTCGTCCATCAGCCGGGTGAGCAAATCCTGATCGAGGCTGCCCCAATTCACGCCGATACGCACGGGCTTCTCGTTCTTGAGCGCGATTTCGATGATCTCTGCGAATTGCTTGTCGCGCTTGTCCTTGAAGCCGACATTGCCGGGATTGATACGGTACTTGGCGAGCGCCTCAGCGCAGGCCGGGTGCTCTCTGAGCAGCGTGTGGCCGTTATAGTGGAAGTCGCCGATCAGCGGCGCCTCCACGCCGAGAGCATCGAGCCGCTCGCGGATATGCGGCACCGCAGCAGCAGCTTCGGCCCGATCCACGGTGACGCGCACCAATTCGGAGCCAGCACGCGCGAGCGCTGCAACTTGCTTTACCGTCGCGTCGATATCCGCCGTATCGGTATTGGTCATCGACTGCACGACGATGGGCGCGCCGCCGCCAATCGTCACAGTGCCGATCTTGACCGGAATGGTATGCCGCCGGTTCGTCCTCTCCATGGAAAGGAGGATACATCACATTTGTGGCACTTCCGCCAGCGGCCTCTAGCCTGAATTTTCTGCGTTTCCGCCTGGCAAGACCATGCGTTTCCGAAGGCTGATGATGAAATCGGCGAGGAGCGCGGCGGAAGCGACGCCTGCCGCCGCGAACAGAGCCGTGGCGGCATCCGGGATGCGATCTGGCGTGAACGACTGCGCCGCCTCGATCAGGACAGCCACCGGCAGCATGATGACGGCAACCGCCATTGGCCTCCTCCATGCCAGGCAGAACACCAAGGTCACCGTGAAGAAGGCGAGGAAATGCTCGGCCAGCCAGTGCAGCCCGGTGCGGACCTGCCACGCCTCCGGCACGAGCGCCGCCGCCGCGATCGCGGCCAGCAGCGCCGCACCCGCAACGGCAATCCAATGCGATACAGCCCATTTTTCAGACATCAAGCAGACATGGGAAGGCGATCAGAGCGGATGCTGCCGGTACCTAACTCGACAGCGCCGCGGCCAGCGCGCCGACATTGTGGCGGAACATGTCGAGATAGGTTGGTGCCGGCCCGTCAGGCCCCGACAGCGCATCCGAATAGAGCGTTCCCCCGATCTTGGCGCCGGTCTCGCGCGCGATCTGATCGAGTAGCCTTGGGTCTGTGACGTTCTCCAAAAACACCGCCGGGATCTTCTCTGCCTTGATCTGGCGGATGATCTTGGCCACGTCCTGCGCGGAAGCCTCGCTCTCGGTGCTCACGCCTTCCGGCGCGATGATTTCGAGACCGTAAGCGTCGGCGAAATAGCCAAAGGCGTCGTGGCTGGTGATGATCTTGCGCCGCTCTGGCGGCAGCGCGGCAAGAGCCGCCCTCACCGCATTTTCTTCCGCATCGATGGCGGCGAGATACTTGGCGGCATTCGCCTCATAGGCCGCCTTTCCCTCCGGATCGACGGCGATCAGAGCATCGCGGATATTGGCGACATAAATCTTGCCGTTGGCGAGACTCTGCCAAGCATGCGGGTCGGTAACTCCATGCTCGTCATGGCCGGTCTCGGCAGGTTCGTCGTTGCCGCGCTCGTTCTTGGCGTGCTCGTCGTCGTGCCCCCCTCCGTGATGATGGCCTTCCTCCTCTTCCATCGTGAGCGGCTTCACCCCTTTCGACACAACCACAGTCTTGCCCTTGAAACCGGAGGATTTCTCCAACCGCTCCATCCAGCCCTCGAAGCCGAGTCCATTGATGAAGAAGACATCGGCGCCGGCGAGCGTCTTGGCGTCGGCGGGCGTCGGATCGAACACATGGGCGTCGCTGTTGGGCGGCACGAGCGTGGCGACCTCGACACGATCGCCGCCGACTTTCTGCACCATATCGCCCAGAATGCTGAACGAAGCGACCGCTTTGACCTTGTCGGCAGCCGCGGCGCCACCGGTCGAGCCGAGCAGCAAGAGGGACGCCAATCCCAACTGAGCGAGAAGACGCATCTTCATGTCACAACTCCCTGGTTCGAAGGGGTCAAGCCTCGAGATGCTTGCGCGGCAACAGCTCCCAGAGGATGCCGCGGCGCCGGCCAAGAACGATCGAGACGAGGTAGAGAACCCCGCAAAGCAGAACGATGGCGGGGCCGGTTGGCAAATTGGCATGATAGGACAGAAGCAGCCCCGCAACGCTTGCCGCGAAGGCAATGACGATCGCAGCGACCGTCATTCCCGACATATCTTCTGCCCAAAAGCGCGCGGAGATGGCCGGAAGCAGCATAATGCCGACCGCCATAAGCGTCCCGAGCGCCTGGAAGCCGGCGACGAGATTGAGGACCACAAGCACTAGGAAGGCGAGATGCGTGGCCGAGCTCAAGCGGCTCGCGGAGCGCAAGAATTGCGGATCGAAACATTCGATCACGAGCGGCCGATAGATGACGGCAAGCGTCAGAAGCGAAACGGTGGCGATGCCGGCGAGCAGAATGATCGCCGCGTCGTCGAGTGCGAGCACCGTTCCGAACAGCACATGCAAGAGATCGATGCTGTTACCTTTGATCGAGACGATCAGCACTCCGAGTGCGAGCGAGACGAGATAAAAGGCGGCAAGGGAAGCGTCCTCGCGCAAGATGGTGGAGCGTGCGACCAGCCCGGCCGCGAGCGCGACCGCGATGCCAGCAGCGAATCCGCCGACACTCATGGCGAACAGCGAAAGTCCCGCCAGCAGATAGCCGATCGCGGCTCCCGGTAGGATAGCGTGACCCATGGCGTCTCCCATCAGGCTCATGCGTCTGAGCATGAGGAAAATGCCGATCGGCGGTGCACTAAGCGAGAGCGCGAGGCAGCCGGCGAG